>JAUHWP010000053.1 GCA_030424645.1 Alphaproteobacteria bacterium | reverse complement strand
TCTGGGCGACATTCGCGCCTTGTTTCAGGACATTCCGCTGGAACAGATGAACACGTCGATGACCATCAACGCCACGGCGCCATGGCTATTGTCGCTGTATATTGCCGCTGCCGAAGAACAAGGGGCCGATATATCGAAACTGCAAGGCACGGTGCAGAACGACATCATCAAGGAATACCTGTCGCGCGGCACCTATGTCTGCCCGCCAGAACCCTCGCTTCGCATGATCACGGATGTGGCCGCCTATACGCGTGAGCATCTGCCCAAGTGGAATCCGATGAACGTGTGTTCCTATCACCTGCAAGAAGCGGGTGCGACGCCGGAAGAAGAGCTGGCCTTCGCATTGGCGACGGCCATCGCCGTGCTGGACGATCTGAAAGCCAAGGTTCCGGCGGATGCCTTCCCCGCCATGGTGGGGCGGATCAGTTTCTTCGTGAACGCCGGTATCCGGTTCGTCACCGAGATGTGCAAGATGCGCGCCTTTGTCGAGCTGTGGGATGAAATCACCCGCGACCGTTATGGCGTTGCAGACCCCAAATTCCGCCGCTTCCGCTATGGCGTTCAGGTGAATTCACTCGGGCTGACCGAACAGCAGCCTGAAAACAACGTCTATCGCATCCTGATCGAGATGCTGGCCGTCACGCTGTCCAAGAACGCCCGCGCCCGCGCCGTTCAACTGCCCGCGTGGAACGAAGCCCTTGGCCTGCCCCGTCCGTGGGATCAGCAGTGGTCCCTTCGGATGCAGCAGATCCTGGCCTATGAGACCGACCTTCTGGAGTTCGACGACCTGTTTGACGAAAACCCCGCCGTGGAACGCAAGGTCGCCGAACTGAAAGACGGTGCGCGCGCCGAACTGGCCCAGATCGACGGGATGGGGGGCGCGGTCGCGGCCATCGAATACATGAAATCGCGGCTGGTGGAGTCGAACGCCCAGCGCATCAACAAGATCGAAGCGGGTGAGACAACAGTTGTCGGCGTAAACCGCTGGACCGAAGCTGCCGAAAGCCCGCTGACCGCCGGGGACGGTGCCATCATGGTGGCTGACAAACAGGCGGAAGCCGACCAGATCGCACGCTTGGAACAATGGCGGGCGGACCGGGACGACAACGCCGTCAAGGTCGCGTTGGAAAACCTGCGCGCCGCGGCCAGGTCCGGCGACAACATCATGCCGCCTTCCATCGCTGCCGCGAAGGCAGGTGTCACCACGGGGGAATGGGGCGAGGTGATGCGCCAGACCTTCGGCCAGTATCGCGCACCGACCGGCGTGTCGAAGAACCCGTCGAACCGCACCGAGGGGCTGGACGAGATCCGCGCCCGTGTCGATGCCGTGTCCGACGCGCTTGGCCGTCGCCTGACCTTCCTTGTTGGCAAACCGGGCCTCGACGGTCATTCCAACGGTGCCGAACAGATCGCGGCCCGTGCGCGCGATTGCGGCATGGACATCACCTATGAAGGCATCCGGCTGACGCCGGAAGAGCTGGTAACTTCAGCGCTTGAAACCAAGGCACATGTGGTCGGCCTGTCGATCCTGTCGGGCAGCCACATCCCGCTTCTGGAAGAATTGATCGAGCGGATGCGCGAGGCGGGCTTGGGGGATATCCCGGTGGTCGCAGGCGGGATCATCCCCGACGAGGATGCGGAACGCCTGCGTGCCATGGGCGTGGCGAAGGTCTATACGCCCAAGGATTTCGAGCTGAACACGATTATGGAAGACATCGTGACTTTGGTGGCGCCGAAATCTGTCGCGGCGGAGTAGGTTCTACTCGTCCAGCCCGATCAGCTTTTCGATCAGCTGGTCATAGGTATAGCTTTGCGCGATTCTGCCCATGTCGCCTTCGCGAAACCGGGCATCCATCGGCAGGCAGCCGATCCCGCAAATCTGGCTCGTGACCATATCGGTGGTATCAATATACCAAAGACGCCCGCCGGGGGTGGCAACCCAGCCGTCCACGCCCTCCAATTCGTCTGTTTCCATGTCGTCACCCGACGGCACCTCGTTCGCATAGCGGGTCGAGAAGGCGCCATGGGTATGATAGGATGCGATCACCGTAACCAGATTGTCCGGGTCGCTTGACATGCACGTCCCCTTGCCGCCGCGCCTTGCCTTCGACGCCACCAGCTTGCCGGAGCGGTCATAGCCGATATAGCCGCAATATTCGCGATCTGCCCGGATCGAGATCGGCTGGAGCTTGGCAAACACCTTCTTGACCAATTCCAATTCGCCCGGCTCTTGCGCCCAAGCGGGAAGTGGGAGGATAAAGAGGGCAACGAACAGCGCGCGCATGACGGATTCCGGTTTCATATGCGTGACTTTATCCACAGGAGACAATCATGACCATTCATATTGGTGCCGCACCCAGCCAGATCGCTGAAACCGTCCTGATGCCGGGCGACCCCTATCGCGCCCGCTGGGCCGCCGAGACCTTTCTGGACGGTGCGGAACTGGTCAATGAAGTGCGCGGAATGCTGGGCTTCACCGGCAGCTACAAGGGCAATCGCGTCACGATCCAGGGGTCTGGCATGGGCATGCCCAGCCTGTCGATCTATGCCAACGAGCTGATCCGCGACTATGGGGCGAAAACGCTGATCCGTGTCGGATCAATCGGGGGTATGCAACCGCAGGTGAAGGTGCGGGACGTGATCATCGCGATGACCTGCACGACGGTCGCAACACCGTCATCGTCGATCTTTCGCGAATTGAATTATTCGCCCTGTGCCGATTATGGCCTGCTGGAAGCCGCCGTCGCCGCAACCCGCAAACGTGATGTGGGCGTGCATGTGGGCGGCATCTACAGCTCGGACACGTTCTATGACGAACGCCCCGACCTGAACGAACAAATGACCCGCCATGGTATTCTGGGCGTCGAGATGGAGGCCGCCGAGCTTTACACCCTTGCCGCGCGTTATGGCGTGCGTGCATTGGGGATCATGACGGTATCGGATCACCTGCAAACCGGCGAGGCGCTGCCCTCGGACCAGCGCGAAAAGACCTTTGGCGACATGATCGAAATCGCGCTGGAAGCCGCTTTCGCCTGACCCCGCAACGGTCAGACCCCGTGCGACTGGTCATAGCCGTTCACCGGCGGCTGCGACCACCCCTGCAAGGCTTCCTTGTCGGGCGCGAACACCTCGACCAGCAGCGGATAACAGGCGGCGGTGTCTGAACTGTGCTCAGACGAACAATCACCCCCCGGACAGGCGCTGAGCGCGCCCAGAAGATCAATCTCGGCAAAGAACTCAAGGTAATCGCCGGGACGCGCGGGGCTGGCCTTCATGAAATACTGACCCGTATCGCGGGTGAACCCCGTGCACATGAAGACATTCAGGACATCGTGGATGTGCCCCTCGGCCTCGCGCGTCGGGCAATCAAGGTAATCGGCCAGCGCACGGGTCAGGTTCGAATGGCAGCAATGGTGATATTGCCCACCGGCCAGAAGGTTATGCGTGTAAGGATCGCAGCGCGTGCCGATCACGTCATGAACCGACCCGCCAAATTCGTCGAATCCATACCAGTCCAGCGTGTCATCGACGATGGTCGCGATGGGACGCATGAAAGGGTGACTTGACCAAATCCGATCTGAAACCGACAAATGCGTGCCATGAAGCGCCCTTGTCTTGCCTGAATAGAACCTTTCCCCCAGATCATGCAGGTTCCAAAGGTTCAGGTCGCCAACCTGCGGCCCCTCGATGGATGTGATCCTGAAAAAATGGCCGGCGGGCACCTGAAACACCTTTGCATCGCGCGGCGGCACCACCACCTCGGCGGTTTTTGTCGCCGTGCCCCGCGCCGCCCGATAAAGCGCAAGATCGGGCGACGGCAACCCGTCAACCGGATAGCAGATCACCGGGGCCACTGCACGCCGTTCTGCGGCATCATCTGGCGCTTGGTGAGAGGCGCTGTTGGGCTTCATGCTGCGAGACCTTTTCCTTTTTCACCATCAGGCCACAGTCGCCCCGGTCACGCAAGAACGCCGTGACCTGTCACGCCAATTGACAACCCTTTGCCGGATTGTCATCTGATAGGCAGGTTGAACGAGGTCCACATGAAACTCGCCTATGTCATCGCGCCCGGCCGGGGCAAAACAAACCTGTTGCTTGCAGGCGTCGCCGAAGCATTGGCGACGCATGGTCGATCCCTGTGCGGCACGGTGCAGCTTGATACCGAACGCGCCGAGGATCACCATTGCGACATGGATGTCCTGGTGTTGCCCGACGGCCCCAAGATCCGCATCAGCCAATTCCTGGGCGCAGACGCGCGCGGCTGCAAGCTGAACCCCGAAGCGCTGGAAACGGCGGTGGGCCAGACCGAGGAACGGTTGAAAGCCGGGGCTGACCTTCTGATCGTCAACAAATTCGGCAAACAGGAAGCCGAGGGGCGCGGCTTTCGCGAAGCCGTGGGCGAGGCGCTGGCGCGCGATATTCCCGCGATTATCGGTGTCTCGGAAGGGTCGCGCGATGCGTTCATGGCTTTCGTGGGCGACGCCGAACAACTTGCGCCCGAACACGATGCCGTTCTGGCCTGGGCATTGGAGGCAACGCAGTGATGGGGCCGGTGTGGGCGCACCGTTCGACGGCCTGACCTGATGGCGACCATGCCAAAGGACCCCAACCACCAATCTTATGACGTCATCATCGCGGGTGGCGCAATCATGGGCTCGTCGGTCGCCTGGTGGCTGAGCCAGTCGCCTGATTTTCAGGGCCGCATATTGGTGGTCGAACGGGACCCGAGCTATGCGCAATGCTCGACCGCGCACACCAATTCCTGCATCCGGCAGCAATTCAGCGAAGCGCTGAACGTGAAAATCTCGCAGTTTACGGCGGCATTCATCAAGAACCTGCGCGCCAATATGGGGGGCGATCCGCGGGTCGAGGATCTGGCCATCCAGAACTTCGGTTATCTGTATCTGGCCGACAACGACGCAAAAGCCGACGCGCTGCGAACCGCGCAGGCCCTGCAGCACAGCCTTGGCGCCGGCACCCTGATCCTGACACATGAGCAGATCGCGCAGGCATTCCCGTTCTATCACCTGGATGACATTATCCTGGGCAGCCATGGCACCCGCGACGAAGGCTATTGGGATGGTGGCGCATTGTTTGACTGGTTCAGGCGTAAAGCCGTGGCGGCAGGCGTCGAGTATGTCGGCAATGAAGTCACCGATATCGAAACGGCGCAGGGGCGCGTGATCCGCGTGACGCTCGCATCAGGGCATACTCTGTCTTGCGGGCATCTGGTCAATGCAGCCGGTCCGCGCGCCAACCGGGTGGCGCGCATGGCCGGGCTGGACATCCCGGTCGAACCCCGCAAGCGATTCACCTGGGTCGTGAAGGCGGAAACACCGCTTGATCGCGCCTTGCCCCTGACCATCGACCCGTCAGGCGTGCACATGCGTCAGGACGGGCCTGAAACCTATATGATCGGCGCGACCCCCGACCCAGACCCAGCGGTCGATCCTGACGATTTCCACATGGATCACAGCTTGTGGGAAAACCACATCTGGCCCATCGTCGCCACCCGCATTCCCCAGTTCGAAACCCTGAAGGTCGTTACCGAATGGGCGGGGCATTATGCGTTCAACACGCTGGATCAAAACGCGATCCTCGGTCCGCATCCCGAGATGCGGAATTTTCATTTCATCAACGGGTTTTCCGGTCACGGGTTGCAACAGGCCCCTGCCATGGGACGCGGTCTGGCCGAACTGATCACCACTGGCCGCTTTCAGACGATGGACCTTGGCCCGTTCGGTTTTGACCGGATCGCCGCTGGCCGTCCGTTCGGTGAAAGCGCGGTGATCTGAGCCTTATCCCCGATGTGCCCCGTCGGCCAGTGTCTTGACGAAGGCCAGCACATCTGCGACCGGCTCGCCCGCCGCAATTTTCGACACGATGGCACTGCCCACGACGGTGCCGTCGGCCACGCTGGCAATCGCCTCGGCTTTCTCCGGTGTATTGACACCGAAACCCACAATCACCGGAATATCGGTGGCGGCCTTGATGCGCGCGACCTCGGGCCCGACATTCGCCGCCTGCGCCTCGGTCGATCCCGTGACGCCCGTCACCGACACGTAATATACAAAGCCCGAGGTGTTTTGCAGCACCTTCGGCAACCGCTTGTTGTCAGTGGTCGGCGTCGCCAACCGGATGAAATTCAGACCCGCCTTCTGCGCGGGAATGCACAGTTCGTCATCTTCTTCGGGCGGCAGGTCCACCACGATCAGCCCATCCACGCCCGCCGCCTTGGCATCGGCCAGAAACCTGTCCACGCCCCGGCTGTAGATCGGGTTGTAATACCCCATCAGAACGATCGGCGTGGTGTCATCCCCTTTGCGAAACTCGGCCGCCATATCCAGCGTCTTTTGCAGGGTCATCCCGCCTTCCAACGCGCGTTGTCCGGCCAATTGGATGGTCGGACCGTCCGCCATCGGATCGGTAAAGGGAACACCCAGTTCAATGATATCGACACCCGCCCCCGGCAGGCCCTTCATCACCTCAAGCGAGGTCGCCATATCGGGGTCGCCACCCATGATGTAGCTGACAAACGCCTTCTGACCTTTCTCGGCCAGGGCAGCAAACTTCGCATCAATCCGGGTCATCGTCGGTCCTTTATCAAGTTCAGAACCGATGTGCCGAATACGGGCGGGAAAATCAATGGCTCACTCGTAATCGCTGTCGGCCATGATCATCCAGCGCACCCCGAACTTGTCGGTCAGTGTGCCGAAAAGAGGCGTCCAGAACATCGGGCTAAGTGGCATTCGCACGTCGCCCCCGTCGGCAAGGGCATCGAAGACGCGCTTGGTCTCGGCCTCGTCCGGAAGGGAAATGCAGACATTGCAGCCCGCCATCGCCGGGGTTTCCCCGCTTGGATCGTCGCTGGCAAACAGCATTCCGTCCCCGATGGCGACGCTGGCATGCATGACGGCATCATCCGGCACGCCGGGCATCTGGCTGCGGTCTTCTTCCGGCATGTCCTTGAAGGACATGATGTCCGGGCCGTTGCCGAAGATCTCGCCATAGCGGGTGACGGCTTCGCGGCAATTGTCTTTGAAAAACACGTAAGGAATGGGTTGCATGGCAAAGCCTCTCTCTGTTCTGCGTCTTCCCACTCCACCACGCTTGCACCCATCCTGTCAAAGCCCTAGAAGGCCACCAACACAGTATGAAAGGGGCCGGAATGGGTTTCAAAATGGGCATCGTGGGTCTGCCGAATGTCGGCAAATCGACCCTTTTCAATGCGCTGACCAAGACGGCAGCGGCGCAGGCGGCGAACTTTCCGTTCTGCACCATCGAACCCAATGTGGGCGAAGTGAACGTGCCGGATGCCCGGCTGGACAAACTGGCCGCGATCGCCGGGTCGAAAGAGATCATTCCAACGCGGATGACCTTCGTCGATATCGCCGGTCTGGTGAAAGGCGCGTCCAAGGGCGAAGGGCTGGGCAACCAGTTTCTGGCCAATATCCGCGAGGTGGACGCCATTGCCCACGTGTTGCGTTGTTTTGATGATGGCGACGTCACCCATGTCGAAGGCCGGGTGAACCCCGTCGAAGACGCCGAGGTGATCGAAACCGAACTGATGCTGGCCGATCTGGAAAGCATCGAGAAACGGCTGCAAAACATCGTGCGCAAGGTGCGTGGCGGCGACAAGGAAGCCGTGCAACAGGAACGCCTGATGCGTGCGGCGCAGGAAGCTCTTGAAGCAGGTCGCCCGGCCCGGACGGTCGCGGTGGACGACGAAGACCGCAAAGCATGGAACATGCTGCAACTTCTGACCACCAAGAAGATCCTCTATGTCTGCAACGTGAACGAAAGCGATGCGGCCAGCGGGAATGCTTATTCGCAGGCGGTCGAAAAGATGGCCGCCGAACAAGGCGCGGCCTCGGTCGTGATTTCCGCCAAGATCGAGGAAGAAATCAGCCAGCTTGACGCCGACGACATGGAGATGTTTCTGGAAGAGCTGGGCTTGAAAGAAGCCGGGTTGGATCGCCTGATCCGCGCGGGCTACGAATTGCTTCACCTTGAAACCTATTTCACCGTCGGCCCGAAAGAAGCCCGCGCCTGGACCATCCGCGAAGGCACCCGTGCCCCGCAGGCCGCTGGCGTCATCCACGGCGATTTCGAACGCGGATTCATCCGGGCCGAAACTATCGCGTATGACGACTATATCGCGTTGGGCGGCGAAGGCGGGGCCAAGGAAGCGGGCAAGATGCGCGCCGAGGGCAAAACCTATCAGGTGAAGGACGGCGACGTTCTGCACTTCCTGTTCAACGCCTGATTCCACGCGAAGAAACAGCGAAAAGCCGGGCTACCCCAAGCCCGGCTTTTCTGTGAGCGCGCGGGACAGCACGCTCTGGGAGAGATCGAGTTCCCCTCAAACCGCCCCGCTGTCTTTGTCAGCGGTTCTGGCTTTCCCTTCATATGGTTTGCGAAACCAATCGCAGAAACGGTCATGCCGAACACCATGGTGAACATCTGGACGGTCGATACACGACGTTGAAATAACTCGTATCCTATCCCCGACCGTCCCGTTCAAAGTCTTAAATAAATAATCTGGTTATCGAAAAGGCCTAAAGAAACTTGGCGTTAACTTGCAGCGAAATGTGCCGCGGTGCCTGACCTGTGTTCAGATTTCGCCAAGTCGGCACGTAAATCAATGCCCCGACGACCGAATTGACGCATAATTCACGCGCCCTAAACCTCGCCCTGACGCCAGACGAAACAAAAGCCGAACATCGCGGTATCAGGCCGGAAATTCAGGGATGAATGTGGTGCGGGCGGTGGGACTCGAACCCACACGGGCACAGGGCCCAACAGATTTTAAGTCTGGTATGTCTACCATTCCATCACGCCCGCACCGGGTGGGGCATGGCCCCTGCCCTTCCCTACCTTCTCTGAAAACCAGAGGCAATCTGCCAGATGACTTTGTCGTGCGTCGGTCAACCCAGAACGGTTGGGCTATCGTCCTTGATCGCTTGCATCACCACATGGGTCGAGCTTTGTGCCAGATACGGAAGGGTCGATATCGCCTCGCCCAGCACGCGTCGGAAATCCCGCATGTCATGGGTGCGCACTTTCAGCAGATAATCGAAATGCGCGGCCAGCATATGGCATTCTTCGACCTCCGGGATGCTGGCCACCTGTTTGTTGAACGCGCTCAGGGCGGCTTCGCGGGTGTCGGAAAGCTTCACCTCGACAAAGGCGACATGATCCCGGCCCAGACGGATCGGGTCGATATCGGCGCGGTATCCGGTGATGACGCCTTCAGCCTCCAGCCGTCGCACACGCGCTTGGGTGGGGGATTTCGACAACCCGATCCGCTGTGCCAGATCGGTGATCGAAATACGTCCGTCCCCGGACAGAATATCCAGAATCCTGCGGTCGAACCGATCAAGATCAACTTGCTTTTCTTCCTGCATCTACCACCTTAAATCGGTCATTTCGACTGCAACATGGCGATATTCAGGAAAATCGCCTTGCCATTTCGGCATATCATAGGGGAAGTGCCAACACCAAGAGGATCCGCACATGACCGATGCTCTCCGCCAGAAAATCGACGATCTTGCCTATGCAGGCGAAGAACAGCATATCCACGCGCTTGTGGAAGAAGCGGGGCTGTCCAGTGACGACCGCGCGCGGATCGCAGCCAGCGGTGCCGATCTTGTGCGCGCGATCCGCGCCTCGTCCGATCCGGGCATGATGGAGGTATTCCTGGCCGAATATGGCCTGTCGACAGATGAAGGCATCGCCTTGATGTGCCTGGCCGAGGCCCTGCTGCGCGTGCCGGACGCCGAAACCATCGACGCGCTGATCGAAGACAAGATCGCGCCCAGCGACTGGGGCAAGCATCTTGGGCGCTCGTCTTCCTCGCTGGTCAACGCGTCGACCTGGGCGCTGTTGGTGACGGGGAAGGTGCTGGACGAACGCGAGCCGGGGATCACCGGGGCGCTGCGCGGGGCGGTCAAACGCCTGGGCGAACCGGTCATTCGCACCGCCGTGGGGCGCGCAATGAAAGAGATGGGCAACCAGTTCGTGTTGGGGGAAACCATCGGTGCTGCCATGAAGCGCGGATCGAAGATGGAGGCGAAAGGCTTCACTTACTCCTATGACATGCTGGGCGAAGCTGCCCTGACCGATGACGATGCGCGGCGTTATCAGATTGCCTATGCCAAGGCGATTTCCGAGATCGCCAGCGCCTGCAAGTCCAGGGACATTCGCTCCAATCCGGGTATTTCCGTCAAGCTATCTGCCTTGTTCCCGCGTTACGAACGCGCCCAGCGCGACCGGGTGATGGCCACGCTTGTGCCGCGTGTCTCGGCGCTGGCGCATCTGGCGAAATCCGCCGGGATGGGTTTCAACATCGACGCCGAGGAAGCGGATCGCCTGCAGATTTCACTGGATGTGATCGAGGCGGTGCTGTCCGACAAGTCGCTTGCAGGCTGGGACGGGTTCGGCGTGGTCGTACAGGCTTATGGCCATCGTGCGGGCACGGTCATCGACTGGCTCCACGCGCTGGCGGAGCGGCTGGACCGCAAGTTCATGGTGCGGTTGGTCAAAGGGGCCTATTGGGACACCGAAATCAAGCGCGCGCAGGTCGAAGGCCTGAACGAATTTCCGGTGTTCACCCGAAAAGTGGCCACCGATGTCAGCTATATCGCGAACGCGCGCAAGCTGCTTCGGCTGACGGATCGGATTTATCCCCAATTTGCCACGCATAACGCCCATACCGCCGCGGCTATTCTGGACATGGCGAAAACCTCTGGCGTCGCTGCGCATGACTATGAATTTCAGCGCCTTCATGGCATGGGCGAACGCCTGCACCAGATCATCATGGATGAAAACAAGACACGGTGCCGGATCTATGCCCCGGTGGGCGCACATCGCGACCTGCTGGCCTATCTGGTGCGGCGGCTGCTTGAAAACGGCGCCAACAGCTCGTTCGTGAACCAGATCGTCGATGAAAGCGTCACCCCGGAAGAGGTCGCCGCCTGCCCCTTCGCAGCGCTTGATCACCCGGCCCCGCATGTCCCGACAGGCTATGAGCTTTATGCCGACCGCAAGAACTCCAAGGGGTTGGACCTGACCTTCGAGCCGCATCTTGACCGGATCGAGGCCGCGCGTATGCCACATGTGGATACGGTGTTTACTGCGGAACCGCTGATTGCGGGCACACCGAAAGGTGGTCGGGACGTGACCGTCACCAACCCCGCCAACGGGGGCGCGGTTGGACGGATCACCTGGGCCAGCGCCGAGGATGTGCAGACCGCCCTTGGCGCAGCGACGCGTTGGGACGCCGCACCCGAAGCGCGCGCCGAGATCCTGAATCGTGCCGCCGACCTGTACGAGGACAATCTGGGTGTTTTCTTCGCCCTGTTGGGCCGTGAAGCCGGAAAGACCCTGCCCGATTGTCTGGGTGAGCTGCGCGAAGCCGTTGATTTCCTGCGTTATTATGCGTCCCGCATTCCGATGCTGACCCGCGACGCGCGGGGGGTATTCACTTGTATTTCACCCTGGAACTTCCCGTTGGCGATTTTCACAGGGCAGATTGCTGGTGCCTTGGCGGCGGGCAATGGTGTGCTGGCCAAACCCGCCGAACAGACCGGGCTTATCGCCTATTACGCGGTGAAACTGCTGCATGAAGCTGGTGTGCCCCGCGCGGTTTTGCAGCTTTTGCCGGGCGACGGGGCCACGGTCGGGGCCGCAGTCACATCGGACGCGCGCATCGACGGTGTCGCCTTCACCGGATCGACCGAGACCGCACAGACTATTCGCCGCGCCATGGCAAAGCACATGTCGCCCGCAGCGCCGTTGATCGCGGAAACCGGCGGATTGAACGCGATGATCGTGGACAGCACCGCCCTGCCCGAACAGGCGGTGCGCGACATCGTGGCCTCCAGCTTCCAATCGGCGGGGCAGCGCTGTTCGGCGCTGCGTTGCCTCTATGTTCAGGACGACATCGCCGACAACCTGACCGAAATGCTGATCGGCGCGATGGACGAGTTGACCCCGGCAGACCCGTGGCACTTATCGACCGATCTTGGCCCCGTCATTGATGACGAAGCCTTTCAGGGCATTCGCACTTACGTCGATGCCGCACGTGCGGATAAGCGGTTGGTTCACGAACTAACGGCGCCTGCAAGCGGCCACTTCATCCCGCCTGCCCTGATCCGCGTCGATGGGATTCACGAGATGGAGCGCGAGATCTTTGGCCCAGTGTTGCACATCGCACGCTACAAGGCCGAAGATCTTGATGCGGTCATCACGGCGATCAACGCGACCGGTTATGGGCTGACCTTTGGTCTGCACACCCGGATTGACGACCGTGTTCAACATGTGGTCGACCGTATTCACGCGGGCAACGCCTATGTGAACCGCAACCAGATTGGCGCGATCGTTGGCTCGCAACCCTTCGGCGGTGAAGGTCTGTCCGGCACAGGCCCCAAGGCGGGTGGCCCTGCCTATATGGATCGGTTCTGTGTCACCGACCCCGCGCCGATGACAGGGACGGCGGGCAATACCACGCCCATCGACATCACCCCGCTTGAACAAGCCGTCAAGGCGGCCACACGCGACGCCACCGTTGGATCGACCCGCCTGCCCGGCCCAACCGGAGAGTTGAACCAGCTTTCCACCCATCCCCGCGCGCCCTTCCTGTGCCTTGGCCCCGGCATCGCCGCGGCAGAGCGTCAGAAGGCCGAGGTGGAGAGCCACGGCGGTGTGGCTGTGATTGCCCCGGATATGGCCGCAGATGTATTGACCAATGTCAGCGGGATCGGCGGCGTCATCTTTTGGGGCGAAGACAACACGGCGCGCGCCATTGCCCTGGCCCTTGCGGCGCGTTCGGGCGCGATCCTGCCCCTGATCACCGGCGCGATTACCGACGAGGTCGTGACGCATGAACGTCACCTATGCGTGGACACCACCGCGTCGGGTGGCAATGCCGAGCTGTTGATGCTGTCGAAAGCGCCTGACCTCGCCGCGGAATAGGCGCAACGCTTGACCCGGTGCGATCCATCGGGTCAAGTCCCCCCATGTTTCCCATTCGCGACCACAACCCGTCAGAACGCACGCCCTATGTCACCTATGGGCTGATCGCGGCGAACCTGATCGTCTTTCTGATGATGCTGCCGCTTTACGCAAACGATGCCGTGGCGGGTCGGGTTTTCATGCAATATGGCCTTGTTCCCTTGCGCGTGATGAACGGGGACGGGTTCGAAACCGTCCTCACCTCGATGTTTCTACATGGCGGCTTCATGCACTTCGCAGGCAACATGCTGTTCTTGTGGATATTCGGCGACAACCTCGAAGACGTGCTGGGACATGTCAGGTTCGCGGTGTTCTATCTTGTCTCGGGGCTTGGCGCGGCGTTGCTTCAGGTATTGGCTGACACGACGAGCATGGTTCCCATGGTCGGCGCCTCGGGCGCGATTGCGGGCGTGATGGGCGGTTACCTGTTGCTGTTTCCGCGGGCGCGAGTCGACGTGCTGTTCATCTTCGTGGTGATCTTCAAAGTGTTTCCGTTCCCGGCGTGGCTCATGCTTCTGCTCTGGTTCGGATTGCAGGTCGTGAACGGGGCCTTGAACTGGTCACAGATGGGCGGCGGCGTGGCCTATCTGGCCCATGCCGGTGGCTTCATCGCCGGGTTCCTGTTTGTCCTGCCGATATGGAAAGGCCTGGGCGGTCAGGATTTCTGGTCCCGCACCGATGGCCATCCCGATCACCCTGAGGCGCGCTATAAGATCACGAAAAGCACGATTCCGGTGGTGCGCAAGCGCAGATAACACGCAAAGACGACATGGGAATCTGGGAATCGGTCGCGAGGAAGTCGCCTGGGACGAAGGGTGCTGCAACGCCGCCGCCAGGTTCCATCACCGTCGATCAGTTGCCGTCGGCTTATTCAAGAATCGCCATGTTGGAAAGCGAACTGCTGATCCTGTCCGCGAAACCGGGGATGTTCCCGGTCACGATGAACATACTGGCAGCGCCAAGCAAAACAATAGACGCGGTCAAAACGACCCAGTCGACGGTTACGGCACCGTCTTCGTCTGCGACAAACCCGGCAACTTGGGCACGTATGATCTTGAACTGTTCCATACCGTTTTTTTGCCGAACAATCAGGCAGCAATATGGCCCTGAAGCGGTATTTTGCAGTTACCGACCAGTGTCAGCTTCCCCGGACGAGCGCCGAGAACTTGTCAAAAATAACCTCGTTGGCGGCGATGATTTCACCGTCTTCAAGGATCGACCCCTCGGGGTTCAACGGCGCAATGAAGCCACCGGCTTCGCGCACGATGATCATGCCGGCCGCGATGTCCCAGGCGTTCAGGCGACGTTCCCAGAACCCGTCGAAGCGACCTGCAGCCACATATGCCAGGTCCAGCGACACCGCGCCGAACCGGCGCACGCCGGCGCATCCCGGCAAGATGCGCGCAAGGTCTTGCAGCGTGTCCGGCAGGTCGGCACGGCCCGCGAAGGGCAAGCCGGTCGCAAACAGGCTTTCGATCGGGCGAGAGCGACCCGATACGCGCAGGCGGCTTTGGTTCAACCAGGCACCTTCGCCCTTTTCGGCCATGAACATTTCGTCCTTTGCCGCGTCATAGATCACGCCGGCGACGACCTCGCCCTTGTGTTCAAGCGCAATCGAAATCGCCCAATGTGGCAAACCGTGCAGGAAGTTCGTCGTGCCATCAAGCGGATCGACGATCCAGCGACGCGTGGGGTCCTTGCCCGCGACCTCGTCGCTTTCTTCGGCCAGCCAGCCATAATTGGGGCGCGCTTCCATAAGAACGTCACGAATGATTTTTTCGGCCGCGATGTCGGCCTTCGATACGAAGTCGCCCGCACCTTTCATCGAAACTTGCAGGTTTTCGACCTCGCGGAAATCCTTCACAAGGCTGCGGCCCGCCATCCGGGCGGCCTTGATCATCACGTTCAGATTTGCACTGCCTTCCATCGGGCGCTCCTATCTTCTCAGACGGCGCGTATACGCCGGGCCGCCTTGTTTGCCAAGCCCGTTTCCCCGCATCATGCGCGCTGTAACTTGACGGGTTCGGACCGGCACAGACGGATCATATGCGCGACATAGGGAACGGTCGCGTCTTCGTCACGGGTGGCCGCGAACATGCGCTTGGCCACCCCCCGTTCCGTCAGAGGTCGCGTGACATAATCGGGATTGCCGTCCAGTTTGCGCAGAACCCAGTCGGGCATGACGGCAACCCCCCGCCCGGCGGCCACCAGCATCAGAATGACTTCGGTCATTTCGACCTGTCGCACCGCGCGGGGTTCGACCCGGCCCGGCGTCAGCAAGGCTGTGAACACATCGGTTTTCGACCGCTCAACCGGATAGGTCAGCAACAATTCCTCTTCAAAATCCTCGGCCTCTATGAAGTCGTGCTGCGCCAGCCGGTGATCGGCGGCCGCGACGAACCGCGGTTCATAGTCGAACAGCGGCGAAAAGGTGATGCCCGGCATCGCAATGGGATCGGACGAGATCACGAAATCAACCTCTTCCCGCCTGAGCGCTTCAAGCGCATCGAAGGCAAGGCGCTGACGGATGTCCAGATCGACCTCGGGCCAGGCATGGCGCAGCTTGTCGAGAACCGGAAACAGCCAGTCAAAACAGGCATGGCATTCGATTGCGATGTGCAGACGGCCCGAACGGCCCGATCTCAAGGCCCTGAACTCCTCTTCCAGGCGGGATATTTCGGGCAGTATCTGCTCGGCAAGGCGCAGAAGCTTCATACCGGCCGGGCTAAGCCGCATCGGTTTGGTCCGGCGATGAAACAGCTCCATCCCCACCTGGTCCTCAAGCCCCTTGATCTGGTGGCTGAGCGCAGATTGGGTGATATGCAGAATATCAGCGGCCCGCGCCAGGCTGCCGGCCTGATGGATTGCCCGGATGGTGCGCAGGTGGCGGAACTCCAAGTACATGTGTGAAACTCATGATGAATGTGAGAATTATGAATTTGTCTCACAAACACAAATTCGACACAAGAGGATAACAGACACATCTTCGATTCCAGAGGACACCATGACCACGCCCAATATCTCGTTCGAGTTCTTCCCGCCGCAATCGCTGGATGCTTCGTTCCGCCTGTGGGAAACGGTGCGCGAACTGGCCCCGCTGGACCCCAGCTTCGTTTCGGTCACATATGGCGCGGGCGGCACGACGCGCGAACTGACCCATGACGCCGTGCAAACCATTCACACCCATTACGACCTGAATGTCGCGGCACACCTGACCTGTGTCGATGCCTCGCGCGATGAAACGCTGGCCATTGCCAGGGATTATGCCCGCGCGGGCGTGACCGAGATCGTCGCCCTTCGCGGCGATCCCCCCAAGGGCAGCAACGGGTTTGCACCACATGAAGACGGGTTTGCCTCGTCGGTCGATCTGATCGAAGCCCTTGCCGAAACCGGCGACTTCCACATTCGCGTCGGGGCCTATCCCGATCCGCATCCTGAAAGCGCAGATCTGGACGCCAATGTTGCCTGGCTCAAACGCAAGGTTGAAGCTGGCGCAAGCTCGGCCATCACGCAATTCTTCTTCGAAGACGACACATTTTTCCGCTTCCGGGACAAGTGCGAGAAAGCCGGCATCGACGTGCCCATCATTCCCGGCATCCTGCCGATCGAGAACTGGAGCGGTGTGCGCAAATTCGCCGAACGCTGCGGCGCCCATATCCCCAATTGGCTGGACGATGCGTTTTCAAAGGCCAAGCGCGACGGGCGCGAGGACCTGCTGTCCACGGCGCTCTGCACCGAGCTATGCTCAGACCTGATTGATGGTGGGGTCGAGGATCTGCACTTCTATACCCTGAACAAGCCCGCCCTGACCCGTGACGTGGCGCGCGCCCTTGGTATCACACCCCGCGTAAAACTACAGGACGTGGCCTAAGGTCGAACATGCAGCGCGCGGGTCATATTCCGGCGCGCTGCACCGTTACCATGTCGATTTGCCCGTAACCGTTGAACCGCGTCACCGTGGCAAGGCTGTAAGCCCCCATCCCCGAAAACAACACATAATCGTCTTCGGCCAGATCGGTGGGCAAAGCTAGCGGGTCGGGAAGCTGGTCGATTGAATCGCAGGTGGGGCCGAAAACGCTGCGCTTGATCATCGCCCCCCTGTGGCAATCGCCGCCCGAGCGCACCGTCGCAATCCGGTCGGGCACCCCGATGGATGGGGCCTCGGACAAGGCGCCATAAATTCCGTCATTCAGGAACACGGCCCCGTCCTCGCGAATGGATTTCACCCGCGTGGCCAGGGTGAAGGCTTCGGCGACCATGGCCCGGCCCGGTTCACAAACCAGTTCGGGCGCGTCCGCCCCGAAGGCGCTTTTTACCGCGCGGTGGATCGCAGCGAAGATCGCATCCAGATCGGGGGCAACCCCGCGATTGGCGGCAAACCCGCCGCCCACATTCAGGCGTGCCAGCCGCACACCCGCTTCCTTGGCAACCTCGGCGCAGGTGGCGATATAGGTGGACCATGCCGACGGGCTGGCGCATTGGGTGCCCGGATGGAAGGTCATCGAGGGGATGAAGCCCGCCTTTTTCACCATCTGCAAAAGGGCCACGGCCTGCTCCACATCCGCGCCGAACTTGGCACCGAAATGATAGGCCGCGCCTTCGACCGGCAGGCGCAGACGCACGGCGATTTCGATCCCTGCGGGGGCGACCTGCGCGCGCAGTTTTTCGAATTCGTGCGGCGCATCGACGGAATAGGACCGAACACCAAGGGCGACCGCCTCGGCGATCTCGTCGCGTGCACGCACGGGATTGTTATAGTGCATGACGGCATCGGGCGACACCGCGCGCAGGGCGTGCATCTCGGCGGGGCTGGCAACGTCGAAGGCCGTGACACCAGAGGCCACGAGGTTTTCCAGCACGGCACGGGAATCGTTGGCTTTCACCGCATATGTGACCAACCCGTCGAAACCGCCCACGAATTGCTGCACGGTGGCCTGCAGCGTCGCGGGCGCAAAGTAAAGCACCGGTCGCGTCGGCGTCTCAGATTTCAGATGTGCCAGGGCCGTTGGCCAGATCGAGGGTTGCCTGCTCATGATCGCTCGCTTCGAAAAGTGTCTGTTCGCGTTGTCCTTCCAGAATCTGGACTGTTGCCGTCGATTTCCAGTGGCAATTCTGACAATATGTCGTGTATTTTCCGCCGAAACATCGAGGATACCGGCCATATGGATGACAAAGACCGCGAATTGATTGCCCAGCTTGAAGGAAACGCGCGCCTGCCCGTGGCAACCCTTGCCCGTCGGTTGGGGTTGGCACGCTCGACCGTGCAAGCCCGTATCGAACGGCTGGAAGAAAAAGGCATCATTGCCGGATATGCTCTGCGGCTTGGTGATGCGGCCCGCGGCGACCGTATCCGCGCCACGGTGCTGATCGCGATCGAGCCGCGTTCCACCCCTGCGGTCCTGGCACGGCTGAAGACGCTGACGGCCGTCGAAACGGCGCATACGGCGTCAGGCCGGTTCGACATGGTCCTGCAACTTGCGGCGAAATCCACATCCGAACTGGACCAGACGCTTGATGCGATTGGCGAAATCGACGGGGTGAAAAGCTCGGAAAGCCTGATCCACCTCTCGACGCGGATCAACCGGCTGGGTTAGAACCAGACCATTCTTTTGTTCTTTTTCCCAGCGAGGCCGACATGACCATCCGCACCATTTCCACGGCACCGATCGACGGGCAGAAACCGGGCACATCCGGCTTGCGCAAGAAAGTATCGGTTTTCTCGGAACCCGGTTATCTTGAAACCTACACGCAGGCGATTTTCAACGCCATTACGCCGAAGGGGGCGGTGCTGGTGCTGGGCGGCGACGGTCGTTACTTCAACCGCAAGGCCATGGCGACCATCCTGCGCATTGCCGCCGCAAACGGTGTGGCACGCGTTATCGTCGGGCAAGATGGCCTTCTGTCCACGCCCGCCGCCAGTCACCTGATCCGCAAACGCAAGGCCGAGGGCGGGTTGATCCTGTCGGCAAGCCACAACCCCGGCGGACCGGACGGTGATTTCGGACTGAAATACAACATCGCCAACGGTGGCCCCGCGCCAGAGAACGTGACCGACGCCATTGTCGCCTGTGCCCAGGCGATCGACAGTTATCGGATTCTGGAGGCCGATGCCCCGCCGCTGAGCAGGCTTGGCGAAACACATCTGGGTGACATGGTGATCGAGGTGGTCGATCCCGTTTCCGACTATGCCAGGCTGATGGAAGACCTGTTCGATTTCGATGCGATCCGCCGAATGATCGCGGATGGTTTCACCTTGCGTTTCGACGCAATGCACGCGGTCACTGGCCCCTATGCAACCGAGATCCTGCAGCATCGTCTGGGCGCGCCGACGGGGTCGGTGATCAATGCCACGCCAAGCGAGGATTTCGGCGGGGGGCACCCCGATCCGAACCCGGTCTGGGCGAAACCGCTCTACGATCTGATGCTGGGGCCTGATGCGCCCGATTTCGGCGCGGCATCGGATGGCGACGGCGACCGCAACATGGTCCTGGGGCGCGGCATTTATGTTGCCCCCTCCGACAGTCTTGCGGTCCTGGCCGCAAACGCGCATCTGGTTCCGGGCTATGCAGGCGGGATCGCCGGGGTTGCACGGTCGATGCCGACCTCGGCCGCATCGGACCGGGTGGCACAGAAGCTTGGGATCGAGGCTTTTCAGACCCCGACCGGTTGGAAATTCTTCGGAAACCTTCTGGATGCGGGGCGCGTCACCCTGTGCGGCGAAGAAAGCGCCGGAACAGGGTCGAACCATGTGCGCGAGAAAGACGGGCTTTGGGCAGTGCTCATGTGGTTGAACATTCTCGCGGTTCGCAACCTGCCCGTGGCGGCGCTGGTTCGCGACCATTGGGCGGATTACGGTCGGGATTTCTATTCGCGCCATGACTATGAAGGGATCGACATCGAAGCCGCGACAAACCTGATGGAGGCGCTGGACGCGAACCTGTCCAGTCTGCCGGGCCAATCCATTGACGGGCTTTCGGTGATCGATGCCGAAGACTTCGAATATACTGACCCGGTCGACGGGTCAGTCAGCACGGGACAGGGCATTATCCTGACCTTCGAAGGCGACGCCCGCGCGATGCTGCGCCTGTCGGGCACCGGCACCGAGGGGGCAACCCTGCGTGTCTATCTTGAACAATATGCCGCGCCGGATGCGGCCCACGACCTGGATGCCCAAACGGCCCTGTCACGGGTCATGAATGCCACCCGATCACTTGCACAGATCGAACATTTTACCGGGCGGACTGTGCCGGATGTGATAACCTGATCAACGATTTTCTATCTTTACGAGAATGCGTTGCTGGCAAAGTCGGCGTATGTTGTTATACTTCGCAACATCATCTAGTTGTTTTTTTGCGACTACAGCCAAGTTTATTGAGGTAAAATTGCAATCTCTTACACTGGCGGCGCGTGATTTTGATAACATTCGGGAAACACCGAACCGCAGGGTCCAACCATCGTGCACCACCCGGAACCGGTATGTTCCCTTTAAGGTTTGAGTATTTTCTTTTGCGAGGGGCATATGAAAAAATATTTCGAGGATCGAGCATCTGATCGCTCTACACGGCATTCCAATGTGAAGTCGCTTCGGCTTGCTGCCGTTTCGGCTCTGGCATTGGCGGCACATCCGGCGATTGCGCAAACCGCATCGCCGACAATGGAAGAAATCCCGACCTTTGACGATCTTGCCTTGTTCACGCAGTCAGACGCGGTGGATGTATCCGCCGACGGATCGGTGGCAGTGGGCAACGCAACAGATTCCACCGGCACGGCGCGCGCTTTCGCCTACATGGGCGGGACGCTTGTCGATCTTGCCCCGGCCATTGGCGATTCCAGCTTCGCAAGGGGCG
>JAUHWP010000183.1 GCA_030424645.1 Alphaproteobacteria bacterium | reverse complement strand
CATGTATTTCGGCACCTGCCCAAGGACGAGGTTCGCCGCCTGCATCCGCGACACCTCGATGGATGGCGCGCGGAAACTGGCAAGATAGGCGGCCTCCTTGCCCAGTATGCGAATGTCCTTGATCCCACCCAATGCCTCGCGCGCGATGGTGTATCGCGCTTCGTCGGCGGCCACGCGGCGCGCACTGTTCCGGGTGACAAGACGGCGGATGGTCAGGAAGATCGTGGCATAGGCCGTGCCCAGAATGACCATGGCGGTGACGGCGATGACCGGGTCCAGAACGATCAGGAACCCCAGCATCGCGACAAGTGTCACAAAGGACGTGGTCAGGCGCAGGATCGGGGCCAGTGCGAACATCGTGACCTGCTCGACCTCGGACAGGATGTTCTTGGCCATCTCACCGGTGTGGCGGCCCAGAAAGAACGGATAGGGCTGGCGCAGATAGCGTTCAATCAGCCGCGTGCCAAGGCTGTGCCGGCGCATCTGAACAAACCGCGTCATGGCGTATTCGCCCGCGCTGCGGATCAGAGCGCCGCTGACAAGGAAGGCAAACGTCACGAGGGCAAGCGCCAGAAGGAAGCTATGGTAATCCGTGAACCCACCCCAGCGATAGATTGCAGACAGATAGGGGTTCGTCTGGACAAGGCCGGGATCGGACAGGGCCAAAAAGAACGGAAAGACTGACGCGACGCCGACCACTTCGAACACCGCCATGGCCAGTGCCAGCCCCAACACCAGCGTTCCGCGCTTGCGTTCGCGCGGGGTCAGAAGCGACCAGAGCCGTTTGAAGGTTCGCATCGTCACAACCGCAGGTCCGCCATTTCCCGCGGCAGCGCGGATTTGATGTCATAGATCACCGACAGGTTCTTGGCATAGCGTCTGATCCATCCCGGCGGGCGCTCCAGAAAGGCGCGGTGCGGCACGGCCAGCATGACGCCATCGTAACGGTGAGAGGCTGGGTCAGGGGTCAGGTCAATATCATATTCCGAGCGGGCGGTGGCGGGGTCGGCATGGGGATCGTGGATATCGACCTCGACCCCGTAGTCGCGCAGTTCGTCCAGAATATCGACGACGCGCGTGTTGCGCAGGTCGGGGCAGTTTTCCTTGAAGGTCAGCCCAAGGATCAGCACCCGCGCGCGCGCCACGTTGATCCCCTTGCGCATCATCGACTTGATCATCTGCCCGGCGACATAGGCGCCCATACCGTCATTGATCCGCCGCCCTGACAGGATCACCTGCGGGTGATACCCGATTTCTTCCGCCTTGTGCGTCAGGTAATAAGGGTCGACCCCGATGCAGTGCCCACCGACAAGACCCGGGCGGAAGGGCAGGAAATTCCACTTGGTGCCCGCCGCCTCCAGCACTGCGCCAGTGTCGATGCCCAGCCGGTTGAAAATGATCGCAAGCTCATTCACAAGGCTGATGTTCAGATCGCGTTGGGTGTTCTCGATCACCTTGGCGGCTTCGGCCACGCGGATGCTTTCGGCCTTGTGGGTGCCCGCGGTGATGATCCCGGCATAGAGCGCATCAACCCGGTCGGCGGCGTCGGGGGTTGAGCCGGATGTGACCTTCACAATGGATGGCAGGCGGTGATCGCGGTCGCCCGGATTGATCCGTTCGGGGCTGTAGCCCACAAAGAAGTCGCGGTTGAAAGTCAGGCCCGAGGTCGCTTCGAGGATCGGCACGCAGACCTCTTCGGTCGCCCCCGGATAGACGGTGCTTTCATAGATGACGAGACTGCCCGCCGACAGCGCGTGCCCCACGGCTTCGCTGGCCATTTTCAACGGCTTCAGGTCGGGGCGGTTATGGGCGTCGATGGGGGTGGGGACCGTTACGATGAAGATCGTGGCATCTGACAGTGCATCCGGGTCGCTGCTGAAACTCAGGTGGCGGGCGCTGGACAGGTCGTCTGCTGTCACCTCGCCCGTCCGATCTTTGGCGGACTGCAATTCGCTCACGCGGGTTGGGTCGATGTCGAAGCCAATGACCGGGCGTCTTTTGCCGAACTCGACCGCCAGCGGCAGGCCCACATAGCCCAGCCCGATTACCGCGACCGTCCCCGGATTAAGAAAGTCCTTCATGCCCTACGCTTCCGCCACACGCCAAACACAACCAATGCGAGTGTAACATTGCGTAAATATTCGCTAAAAGAAAGTTAAATTTCAACCTGAAGAGGCAAGAGGGCGCGTAGCTCTTGCTCTTGTGCTCCGAAAAGCTGGGAATTCAGGCTTTGAAATAGTCCAGATACCACGCGACGAAGCTGTTCACCCCATCGCGGAAATCGGTGGCGGGGCGATAGCCGGTCAGCCGTTGTAGGAGTGTCGCATCCGCCCATGTGGCCGGCACATCGCCCATCTGCATCTCCATGTAATTGCGCTGGGCCTTCTTGCCGATTGCGTCCTCGATCGCATCGACAAAATCCAGAAGCCGCACCTTGTCGGAATTGCCGACATTCACCACGCGATAGGGCGCGGCGGGGGACAGGCTGTCGCCCTCTTCGATATCATCCGGGCTGTCCGGGCGCACGGGAACGGCGTCGATCAACAGGCGGATACCGCGCACCAGATCCTCGACATAGGTGAAATCGCGGAACATCTCGCCGTTGTTGTAGATGTCGATGGGGGTGCCGTCGATGATGCCCTTGGTAAACTTGAACAGCGCCATGTCGGGGCGGCCCCACGGGCCATAGACGGTAAAGAACCGGAACATCGTTGTGGGCAGATTCCACAGATGCGCATAGCTGTGCGCCATGCTTTCATTCGCCTTCTTGGTGGCGGCATAGATGGTCAGTTGGGTATCGGCCTTTTCGGTCTCGGTAAACGGCATGTCTGTGTTCGCGCCATAGACCGAGCTGGTCGAGGCCATCAGCAGGTGATCGACCTTGTGACGCCGCGCGGCCTCCATCACGTTGAAGGTGCCGATCACGTTGCTGTCCAGATAGGCGCGCGGGTTTTCAAGGCTGTAACGCACACCAGCTTGTGCCGCCAAATGCACGATCACATCGGGCGCGAAATCGTCGGCCACCTGATCGAACAGCGCCTGATCTTCCAGCATCCCCTCGACCGTCGAGAAATTGGGATCTTGCAGTAACATCTGGTGGCGACGTTGCTTCAGGGTGACGTCGTAATAGTCGGTCATCCCGTCATAGCCATGCACGCGAAACCCCTCGGCCAGCAGAAGTTTGGACAGATGATAGCCGATGAACCCGGCGGACCCGGTGACCAGAACTTTGCGTTGCGCCATGGGAATGTGCCTTTCAGAAGGTCGTTTCGACAGGTTCTAGCGTGCAGCATAGCCAGCGCCAAGCCGTCTTCTGCCCAATCTGCGCTGGCCTCATGGCGCGCAGGATGGTAATCCGCATTCTGAAACGCATTCCAGACACGGTGAGACTCTCATGCCTGCATACCGATCCAGAACCTCGACCCATGGCCGCAACATGGCCGGCGCCCGTGGCCTGTGGCGCGCGACCGGCATGACCGATGATGATTTCGGCAAGCCGATCATCGCCATCGTGAACAGCTTTACACAATTTGTGCCGGGCCATGTTCACCTGAAGGATCTGGGCCAGATGGTTGCCCGCGAGGTCGAGGCGGCAGGCGGTGTCGCCAAGGAATTCAACACCATTGCCGTCGATGACGGGATCGCCATGGGCCATGACGGGATGCTGTATTCGCTGCCGTCGCGCGAAGTGATTGCCGACAGCGTCGAATACATGGTCAACGCGCACTGTGCCGACGCGATGGTCTGTATCTCGAACTGCGACAAGATCACCCCCGGCATGTTGATGGCCGCGATGCGGCTGAACATTCCGGTGATCTTCGTGTCCGGCGGGCCGATGGAAGCGGGCAAGATCGACATTGCCGATCTGGACGTGAAGAAGATCGACTTGGTGGACGCCATGGTCGCCGCCGCGGATGAGCATTACACCGACGAACAGGTCCAGCATATCGAGGAAAATGCCTGTCCGACCTGCGGGTCGTGTTCGGGCATGTTCACCGCCAACTCGATGAACTGTCTCGCCGAAGCGCTGGGCCTGGCCCTGCCCGGCAACGGCTCGACCCTTGCCACCCATTCCGACCGCAAGAACCTGTTTTTGGAGGCCGGGCGCAAGATCGTCGAGAACACGAAACGTCACTATGTGAACG
>JAUHWP010000052.1 GCA_030424645.1 Alphaproteobacteria bacterium | reverse complement strand
GCTCTGGATCAGACGCGTTCAATCGCGATGGCCGTGCCTTCGCCGCCCCCGATACAGATCGCCGCGACACCGCGTTTCAGCCCACGCTTCTCCAACGCGTTCAGAAGCGTCACGATGATCCGCGCGCCGGATGCGCCAATCGGGTGGCCCAGTGCGCATGCCCCGCCGTTCACGTTCACCTTGTCGCGCGGCAGTCCCAGTTCATGCATGAACGCCATGGGAACGACGGCGAATGCCTCGTTCACTTCCCACAGGTCCACATCGTCTGTCGTCCAGCCGATACGCTCCAGCAGCTTCTTCGCCGCGGGCACAGGGGCGGTCGGGAACAGGCTGGGTTCCTGCGCATGGCTGGCATGGCCCAGGATGCGGGCACGAATCTTCAGGCCATTGGCCTGCGCGGCCTCCTCGGATGCGACAACCAACGCCGCCGCCCCATCCGAAATGGACGAACTGTTGGCGGGTGTCACCGTGCCATCCTTGCGGAACGCGGGTTTCAGGGTCGGGATCTTTTCCGGGCGGGCATTACCGGGCTGCTCATCTTCGGACACAACCACATCGCCCTTGCGGGTCTTGACCGTCACCGGCGTGATCTCGCCCTCGAACGCGCCGGTTTTCTGGGCGTCCAGCGCGTTGGACAGCGACTTCAGCGCATAGTCGTCCTGCGCCTCACGAGTGAACTGGAAGCTCTCGGCACAGTCTTCGGCAAAGGTGCCCATCAGGCGGCCCTTGTCATAGGCATCCTCAAGCCCGTCCAGGAACATATGATCGATCACCGCGCCATGGCCGATCCGCGCACCGCTACGCATTTTCGGCAACAGATACGGCGCTTCCGTCATGCTTTCCATGCCGCCCGCGACCATGATCGCGGTGCTGCCCAACGCCACCTGGTCATAGGCGATCATCGTGGTTTTCATCCCCGATCCGCACATCTTGTTCAACGTGGTCGCGGGCACTTCCTTGCCCAGCCCGGCGGCAAAACCGGCCTGTCGGGCGGGGGCCTGTCCCTGGCCCGCGGGCAGAACGCACCCCATCAGCAGCTCTTCGATCTGAACGGGTGTGGCACCGGCATCCTCAAGCGCAGCCTTGATGGCAGCCCCGCCAAGATCGGCCGCGGCGACCCCTGAAAACGCGCCCTGAAACCCGGCCATCGGCGTGCGCGCAGCACCGGCAATTACGACATTCTTCATCGTCCACTCCATCCCATATGCAAAGTCCTGACCACGCTTACCGAATGGTAACGATCGCCGTCTAGAGTGTAGTTCTACCAATCGCGGGAAGGAGAATACAGTTGGAACTTGCTTACATCGACACCGCCATGGCGCGGGTGATCACGGTTAACGAAAGCAGGATCGACGCCGCCATCGCCATCAGCTTCAAAGATCGTATGCGCGAGTTGACGGACAGCGATGCAAACCGCATCGTCGTCGACATGGCACAGGTCGATTTCATTGACTCCAGCGGGCTGGGGGCCATTGTGGCGGCCATGAAACAGGTCGGTCCGACGAAAACCTTCGAACTGGCCGGGCTTTCAGGCACCGTTCAGAAGGTGTTCAGGCTGACCCGGATGGATTCGGTCTTTGTCATCCACGCAGATGTCGCATCCGCGCTGGGCGGCCCCCTTGCCGATGCTGGCTGAGGCATTTTGCTTCATGGGGCAGGCAGATCAGCATCACAAATCGGCACTGACGCCCCGCAACGACGAAATGACGCTTGTGTTTCCGGCGCAACCCATGGCCGTGCGACAAGCGCTGAAGTCCTCGTTGACCGGGCTGTCCCACCTGAAGCTGAGCGCCGATGAACGGGGCATTGTCGAAATCGTTCTGGCCGAGGTGTTGAACAACGTGGTGGAACATGGCTATGCCCACCACCCCGGCGGAATTGTCGAACTTCGGATCAAGCGCTGCGGCGACATGCTGAACTTCACGGTGCTTGATGAAGGTGTGCCCTTACCATGCGGTGATGTGCCAAAGCAGCCCATCCAGACACTTGAAGGCCCGGTCGAAGATCTGCCCGAAGGCGGTTTCGGATGGTCGATCATCACCCAACTGACCCGGCAAATGCGCTATGTGCGAAGCGATGTCAGGAACCGGCTGGACTTCTCGATCGCCCTGGCAGACACGCGCATCGGTTAACAGGTCCGGGGCGCAGGCGGCCGTGCCGGCTTCCATTGCCGCATATTGGCAAGTGCTGTGTCACCTCCTAGGGTTTGCAAAACCCAAACCGAGAGGGGTCATGCGAGATTTCCACCTGCCCGGACGGTCGCCCGTCCTTGCCACAAACGGTATGTGTGCCACGTCACATCCGCTGGCCGCGCAGGTCGCGCTGGACATGCTGAAAGCGGGTGGCAACGCCGTGGATGCCGCCATCGCCGCCGGTGTCCTGCTGGGCGTCTGCGAACCGCAGATGACCGGGATCGGCGGCGACTGTTTTGTGCTGCTGGATGTGCCCGGGCAAAAGGACATCATTGCGCTGAACGGATCCGGGCGGGCACCGGCGGGTCTTTCAGCCGACAGGTTGCGCGCAAAGGGCCTGACCCGGATGCCCGAACGCTCAGTCCATACGGTCACCATTCCCGGCGCGGTGGATGCGTTCTGCACCCTGTCCAGGGATTGGGGCCGCCTGTCGATGGCCGAGGCTCTCGCCCCCGCCATCCACTATGCCGAGGTCGGGGTTCCTGTCGCACCCCGTGTCGCCCTGGATTGGAAGCTTGCGGCTCGGGGCGCATTCCTGTCCGGTGTGGCCCGGGACTTTTATCTTCACAACAGCGCGGCGCCCAAGGTCGGCGATATCTTCCGTGTACCCGAACAGGCAAAAGTCCTGCGCGCCATCGCCAAAGACGGGCGTGCCGGGTTTTATGAAGGCGAGGTTGCCGACGATATGGTTGCCAGCCTCAAGGCGCTGGGTGGCACGCATGAGATGCAGGATTTCGCCCGACCGCACGCGTTCTATACCACCGCAATTTCCGGCAGCTACAAAGATGTCGATCTGATCGAGCATCCGCCGAACGGGCAAGGGGCAACCGCGATCCTGATGGCAAACATGCTGTCGCATTTCGATCTTGCCACCCTTGATCCCCTAGGGGCAGATCGCGCCCATATCGAGGCTGAAGCGGCCAAACTGGCCTATGACGCCCGCAACCGGATCATCGCAGACCCGGATGAAACCACCCGGCTTGAGCATATGCTGTCACCGGGTACGGCGGAAAGGCTGGCGACCCTGATCAACCCACGCCGGGCGATGACCTCGGCAACCAAGCTCAGTGAAGCCGTGCATCGTGACACGGTGTATCTGACGGTCGTTGATCGGGATCGGATGGCTGTCTCGTTGATCTATTCGATCTTCCATTCCTTCGGGTCCGGGCTTGCCTCGGACAAGTTCGGCATCCTGTTCCAGAACCGTGGATCGGGGTTCAACCTGACTGAAGGGCACCAGAACGAGGCAGCGGGCGGTAAGCGCCCGATGCACACGATCATTCCCGGTATGCTGGGTGAAAACGGGAAGGTGATCATGCCATTTGGCGTGATGGGCGGCGCCTATCAACCGAACGGACATATTCGGTTTCTCAGCAACATGGTGGATTACGGAATGGACGGCCAAACCGCCATCGACGCGCCACGCAGTTTTGCCGATCAGGGAAAATTGAAACTGGAACGGGGTTATAGCACCGAGGTGCGGACCCGGTTGGCCGACATGGGGCACGATGTCGTCATATCCGACACGCCCATTGGCGGCGCACAGGCCATTCGGATCGACCACGATCGTGGGATCCTGATCGGTGCATCGGATCCACGTAAGGACGGTTGCGCAATCGGCTACTAAAGCGTTTCGTTTTGGGGCGCAGTCAGTTCAACTGGACGTGCAGCGGGTATTGACCGTCTTCAAGGTCCCCGAAAAATTCGGGCACATCCGGGTGGCCGACCGGCTCGCCCGAATAATCCGCGACCAGGTTCTGCTCGGACACGTAAGCGACATAGTAACTTTGGTCGTTTTCGGCGAGCAGGTGATAAAACGGCTGGTCTTTCTGCGGCCTGCTGTCTTCGGGAATGGCGTCATACCATTCATCCGTGTTCGAAAACATGGCGTCCACGTCAAACACCACACCGCGGAAGGGATGCTTCCGATGGCGGACAATCTGCCCGAGGGAATATTTGGCGCGCGTCTTTAACATATATTAAAGCTCCTGACTTCAGGATTAACGCTTCCGGGGGGTGTTTGTCCATGGAAGCCGACCCGTTTTTTACGAAACAAATTGTGTAGTCCCCGCGCATGGTCCGCCGATTGAAGCGTCTGCGCGGGTCAATGCTGGTTGCGAAAAAAGTGATAAACTTGGAATTCCCAGCCCCGACAGTTTCGGCTATAGTTACAAAAAACATAAGATTGCGAGAGGCAGATGAGCAGACTTCTTCGCGCAGCATTGATATTGGTTTTTCTGGCGTCTTGCGGGGGTGACTCCAAGGCGCCGCGTAACCTGGACAATGCGTGCAGCATTATCAAGCAGCGCCCGAAAATCCATCGGGCCATGAAACGGACCGAACGGAAATGGAACGTCCCGGTGCCCGTCCAGATGGCGATGATGTATCAGGAATCGAAGTTCATTCGAAACGCGCGCACCCCGATGAAATACGCGTTGGGCGTGTTGCCGATGGGGCGCCAAAGCTCGGCTTATGGCTATGCCCAGGTTCTGGATGCCACGTGGAAGGAATATCAGCGTGACGAAGGTGGTCGGGGCGCACGACGCACCGACATCAGGGACGCCACGGATTTCATGGGGTGGTATATGAACGAAACGCGCGCCAAGACGGGAATCCCCCTGACCGACGCGCGCAACCAGTATCTGGCCTATCACGAAGGGCGTGCGGGATACCTGCGCGGCAGCCATAATTCGAAATCCTGGCTGCTTCGGATCGCGTCCGAAGTGCAGGCCCGCGCCATTCTGTATCAGCACCAGCTGGCAAGTTGCCGCCGGTAAGACGCCTTAGCGCGACCGCTGGTTGATCGCCGCCGTGATCGAAAACAGCGAACTTCGCAGCGGCGCGCCCGTCGTCATCTCGCCCAGAATGACCGTGGTTTTCGACCCGGCATTATCGGTGATGATCCATTGACGCAGCTCGGTCGGGTTGGCGGTGAACTTCAGCTCGATCGTGCCGATATCGGGGTTCTGGGGGTCTTGCGCCAGCACCGTGGTTGCGGTGCCGTCATAGCCATGACCCTGCACCATCTGGGCCTGGTTCAGGTTCACATTGCGTTCCAGGATCAGGTTCAGCGGCGTGCGTTTCAGCGGGTATTGCTGCGGCCCGGCGTTGGATTTGCCGTCAAAGATCGCCACCTGCGACCCACCGGCCACCACCAGCGCATCGGTTGGCGGGTTGTATTCGAACCGCGCCCGCCCCGGACGTTTCAGGTAAATCGTCCCGGTCGAGATCGTGCCATCATCATTGATCTGTGTGAACGCGGCCTTGGCGGTATCCAGCCCGTTCAGATACTCAGAGATCGCGTTCAGCGACAGCTTTTCAGCCATCGCCGGAACCGCGCTCAGGGCCACCGCAATGGCGGCGGCTGTCATTCGAATAGGGGTCATTCATCCTACCTTTGCTGCTCGGGCGCATTCTATCCCGTTACATATGGGAAGATTAAGCCCGATCATAAGGTGATAGGCGATAACGCGCCGTTCAAATCAAGGTGTTATTCCGCGACGGCGGCGGTCACGATGACTTCGACCTTGTATTCCGGCGTGGCCAGATCGGCCGATCCGGTGGCGCGGGCTGGCGCATGGCCCTTTGGCACCCATGCGTCCCAGACCTCGTTCATCGCAGCAAAGTCTTTCATATCGGCAAGCCAGATCACCGCTTGCAACATGTGCTTGGTGGACGATCCAGCCTCGTTCAGCAAGTTTTCAACACGGGCAAGGCATTCGCGCGTCTGCTCGGTGACGTTGTCGCCCGCATTGCCCACCTGGCCCGCCAGATAGACAACGCCCTTATGGGTCACGCTCTGGCTCATCCGGTCGGTCGTATGGCGTCGTTGAATCATTTACGGTCTCAATCTTGTTGTAGGAATGAACGCGCACCCGCCCGAGCGGATGCGCCGGATCTTATTGTTCGGGGATCAGGATCTCGCGCTTGCCCACATGGTTGGACGCGGACACAAGTCCTTCATCCTCCATCTGCTCAACCAGACGCGCGGCCTTGTTATAGCCGATGCCCAGCTTGCGCTGGATATACGAGGTCGAGCATTTGCGATCCTTGATCACGATCGCCACGGCCTGATCGTATTGTGCATCTTCGCCCGTGGTGTTGCCGCCGGTGTTCAGGCCCAGCACGGCGTCGATATTGTCCGCTTTGTCATCCGCCGGGCCTTCGACCACGCCACCCACATATTCCGGGGCTCCGAAGCCTTTCAGATAGGTGACAATCTCCTCGACCTCTTCGTCCGAGACAAACGGGCCGTGGACGCGGGTGATTTTCGACCCGCCCGCCATGTAAAGCATGTCCCCCATGCCCAGAAGCTGCTCGGCCCCCTGTTCACCCAAAATGGTGCGGCTGTCGATTTTCGACGTGACCTGGAAGCTGATCCGGGTCGGGAAGTTGGCCTTGATCGTGCCGGTGATCACGTCAACCGATGGGCGCTGAGTGGCCATGATCAGGTGAATGCCCGAGGCCCGCGCCATCTGCGCAAGCCGTTGAATACAGGCCTCGATTTCCTTGCCCGCGACCATCATCAGGTCGGCCATCTCGTCAACTACCACCACGATATAGGGCAGTTTCTCAGGGGCAAATTCCTCGGTCTCGAAGATCGGCTCGCCGGTGTCGTCGTCGAAACCGGTCTGCACGGTGCGTTCGAACATCTCGCCTTTGGCCAGCGTGTCGGCCACGCGGCCGTTATAGCCTTCGATATTCCGCACACCCATCTTGGACATCTTGCGATAGCGGTCCTCCATCTCGCCCACGACCCATTTCAGGGCGACAACCGCCTTTTTCGGGTCGGTCACAACCGGGGACAGCAGATGCGGAATGCCGTCATAGACGGAAAGCTCCAGCATTTTGGGATCAATCATGATCATCCGGCAGTCTTCCGGCGTCAGGCGATACAGTAGCGACAGGATCATCGTGTTGATCGCGACGGATTTACCGGACCCGGTCGTCCCTGCGATCAGAAGGTGCGGCATCTTCGCCAGGTTCGCGACAATCGGATCGCCGCCGATGTCCTTGCCCAGCGCCAGCGGCAAGCCGTTGCCGTCGCCGAAGTCACGGGTCGACAGGATTTCGCGGAACGACACCATTTCGCGTTTTTCATTGGGCAGTTCGATGCCGATCACCGACCGGCCCGGCACGGTGGATACCCGCGCCGACAGGGCCGACATCGACCGCGCGATGTCATCCGCCAGGCCGATCACGCGGCTGGCTTTCAGACCCGGCGCCGGTTCCAGTTCATACATGGTGACGACGGGGCCGGGGCGCACCGACACGATCTCGCCCTTCACGCCATAGTCGTCCAGAACCGTTTCCAGCATCCGCGCGTTTTCTTCCAACGCCTCGTCCGACAGGTGGTGCCGTTCGATGGTCACCGGATTGGCCAGCAGGTTCAGCGGCGGAAGTTCAAAGCCGGGATGGGTTTCCTCGAAGCTCAGCGACGGTTGTGCCTCGGCCTTCGCCCGGGTCGACGGCGCCGTGGGTTTGGGCACGGGGTGCTGCACCACTTTCTTGGCGGGCTGCGACAGACCGGCATGGGGCGGCGTATAGACGCGCGGTTCAGCCGCGGCAGCATCGGGTGCCATCAGGTCTTCGACCACCATGTCGTCATCGTCCACAACATCAGGTGCGGTCATCATCGGATCGGCGGTCGGGGCCACGGGCACGTCCACGGATGGCGCTGCATTCAGGATCATCGGATCGGGGCCGCGCCGGTGGCGGGCAACAGCACGCGCCAGCGGCGGTTCGGCCCGCATCGGGTCGCCCAGGGTCGGCTGATGTGCCCGGTTTTTCAGGGCCGATGCGATCTTGGCGCGGATGCGATCCTCGCCCCCCAGTCCTTCGGGGATATCGCCGTCGAAGGTGGGGTGTTCGACCAGTTCCGGTTCGGGGTCTGCGTTGCGGCGGAACAGCGCGTTCAATAGGCCGGGCTTGGCAGGCGCGGGGGCGGGGTCTTCGATCACCTCGTCATAGGCCGTCATGCCGCGCATGGGCGGTTCGGGTCGCATCACCCGCGCGGCGCGCAGGGGGGGCGGGGCGGCAAATTCCTCGTCATACACATCGTCGGCTTGGGCAAGACGTTCTTCGCGGCGCGCGGTCTGCCGGGCCTGCATCTGGCGGGCGGTGGCGGCAGCGCCCTGTGCGGCGCCTTTCGCGCCCTTGCCCAGCAACGACACGATGCCCGCATAGCTCATCACAAGGCCGACCATCAGGAAATGGCCGAAGCGTTGCAGTTCAAACCGGTCGACGCCGGCCACGAACAGAACCGCGCCCAGCGCCGCGATGGCCGATATGACCGACATCGCCTTCAGGCCCAGTCCGGCCCCGACCGGCAGACCGGCCAGCAAAGCGCCCAACACGGTATCCCCGAACAGACCGCCCAACCCGAAGGAATGGGTCCAGCCCGCCCCCGGCACCAGCGTCGAGGCATAGATGGAGCACAGCGCCACCGCGATCGGGGCAAAGATCATCCGGCCCATGACGCGATCCTGGCCGATATGGAAGGTCAGGCGCAGCCCCCACACAGCAAGGATCAGCGACAGGGACCACGCCCCCAACCCGGAAATGACCGCGAGCGGCGAGGCAATGAAAGCCCCGATCCGGCCCAGGGCGTTCTGGGCAGGCGCATCGGTGGCCGACATCCAGCCGGGGTCTTCGGGCGAATAGCTGCCAAGGATCAGCGCCACGATGACGCCAAGGGCAATCAGCCCCAGCCCCAGAAGCTCTTTCCCACGTCGTTCCAGGACAGCCTGCGTGTTGCTGTCAAAGATGGGATCCCGTTGTTTCGCCTGATACGCCATACCACCACGTCCTTACTTGAAGAGACAGTCACGGATCTGTTCCAACCCGCGCTGCATTTCTTGTTTTGGGGCCACCATGGCGACCCGGATATACCCCTTGCCGGGGTTTTGGTTGTTCACGTCCCGCGACAGATACGCGCCGGGCAGCACCCGCACGCCGGTCTCGGTCCACAGTTTCATTGCCGCAGCTTCGCCGTCTTCGACAGGCAGCCACAGGAAGAACCCGGCCGCTGGCCCCTGATAGCCGTCGATGCCTGCGAACACCTCGTCCGCCAGCGCGTATTTTTCCTGATAAAGTGCGCGGTTCTCGACCACATGTGCCTCGTCCGTCCAGGCCCGCTCGGCCACGCGTTGCAGCGGCAGGGGCAGGGGCGCCCCCGCAAAGGCCCGCAGCTGGCGCACCCGACGCAGGCTTTCGGGGCCTCCCGCGACAAAGCCTGACCGCAAACCCGGCAGGTTCGACCGCTTCGACAGCGAATGAAACACCACCACCCTTTCCGGGTCGGCACCGCCTTCGCGCGCAACCTCAAGCGCGCCGGGGGGCGGCGTGTCACGATAAATCTCGGAATAGCATTCGTCGGCAAAAATCTGGAAATCGTATTTCTCGGCCAGCGCGATCAGGTTCGCCCAGTAATCGCGATCCGCCACCGCCCCCTGCGGGTTGGTCGGCGAACAGAGATAGGCAACCTCGGTCCGGTTCAGGATATCAGGTGTCAGCTTCGAATAATCCGGCAGGAAGCCTGTTTCGGCGGTTGTCGGAAGGAAAACCGGCTCGGCCCCGACGGTCATCGCGGCCACGGCATAGACCTGGTAAAACGGGTTCGGGATCAACACGACGGGCTGCTCGCCTCGCGATGTCTGTTCCGGGCACAGGGCCAGCAGCGCATTGAACAACCCTTCGCGGGTGCCATTCAGCGCCATGACCTGCGTGGCCGGATCCATCTGCACGCCATAGCGGCGCGACAGCCAGCCCGTGATCGCCGCCAACAATTCGGGCGACCCGTCATTGGGCGGGTAAGTCCCAAACCCCTGCGCGTGTTCGGCAATAACCTGCGGCACCCATTCCGGGAATGGATGTTTTGGCTCGCCAATGGTCATATGCATCACTTCGCCGCCCGGCTCATGGGCGTCAAGAAGGCTCCGCAGGCGCGGAAACGCATATTCGGGCAAGCTGGAATACCGCTCGGGAAACGTCATTGGAACGTCGCTATACTGCCTCAAATTTCGGGATCATGTCGCCCCGTTCGACCCAAGGATAGCCCGCATTTCGCGGCGGGTCCAGAAAAACGCCGCAATTTTCGATGGTTGAACGCGCAGGTTGTGGCTTTTAGGCCAACACGGTTTCGACAGCCGCCCCAAGGCGCAGCAAGCGTTCCTCGACCATCGGGGCGCCCATGAGCATGATCCCGGTCGACGGCAGGCCCGTGGGCAGGCTCAGACTGCATGACCCCATAAGGTTGCCGATACGCGTATTGCGCAGCGTCCAAAGGTTCTCTTCGACATAATAGTCATGATCGCTGATCAGCCGGTCGATATTGGGCGGCATGATCGGGGATGTTGGCATCACCACCGCATCATAGCCTGCAACGGCCCGGTGATAATCCAGCCGGATCTGGTCAAGGCGCTGCCATGCCTGCACATACTCAACACCCGAAAACTGGCCACCCGCGCGGAACCGTTCAAGGATTTCGGAAAACATCAGGTCGGGTTGTGCCTCGATCCTGTCCTGCCATGTGGCATAGGCTTCGGTGGTGAACAGCACGCCCGACATGGCCAGGGCATCGTCCACCATCGGAAGCTTGGCCCGCCGGACAAGGGCGCCGCCATCCATCAGGCGGCCAATGGCGCTTTCGAACCCGGCAACCGGCTCGCCGCGCGCACCCTCAAGCCCGTTTTCCAGAACCAGAAGGCGCGTGCCTTTCAGGCCGGCCCCCTTCAGGTCCGCCGCTTTCCCACCTTCCAGAACGGCCAGCATCAGGGCGGCATCTTCCACCGTGCGGCATAGTGGGCCAACCGTGTCGAACCGCGCCGCCAGCGGCACGACCCCCCTGGACGACACCCGCCCTTCGGTGGTTTTCAACCCGACGAGATCGTTCCATGCCGCTGGAATACGGACCGATCCGCCGGTGTCCGACCCAACGGCCCCCGCCGCCAGCCCAAATGCCACCGACGTGGCCCCGCCCGAGCTGGACCCGCCCGACACCGCATCGTGGTTGTTCACGCAGGGGCTGGTCGCCGTCACAGGGTTCAGCCCCAGCCCCGAAAAGGCCAGTTCGCTCATATGCGTCTTGCCAAGGCACACAAGCCCCTGCCGGGTCGCATTCTTCAACACCTCGGCGTCGTCATCCGGCACACGCCCCTTCAACAGCGCCGATCCTGCCTCGGTGGCGACACCGGCGGTATCAAACAGGTCTTTCCAACTGATCGGCACCCCGTCCAGCAGCCCCAGACGATGCCCGGCAGCGGCGCGTTTGGACGCCGCTTCGGCTTCGGCCAGCGCGCGACCCTCGGTCAGCCGCGCATAGATGCGATCCCGAAAGCCATGCGCCCCGATGGCCTCCAGAAAGGTCCGGGTCAGGTCCAGAGGGTCGATGTCACCTGCCCCGATACCCCGGCCCAGATCGCCCATGCTCATGGTCAGCCATTGCTTGCTCATCCGACGCTCCTGTCATGTGTCACCGTGACGGTAGCGGCGCTTGCGCACATGGACAATCCCCGTCAACGGGTTACAAAGGCGATATGAAACCGGATGCCGATATTCTGATCGTGGGCGGCGGGCTGAACGGCCCTGCCCTGGCGCTTGCGCTGGCCGATACGGGCTTTGACGTCACCATCATCGACGCGCTGCCCAAAGGGGCACGCGGCAAAGACGATTTCGACGGGCGCGGTTATGCGCTGGCGCTGGCCTCGCAACGGCTTTTGTCTGCCATCGGCGTCTGGCCCAAGGTCGCGCCCAATGCCCAACCGCTTCTGGATATCCGCATCTCGGACGGTCGCCCGGGCGAAGGCCCCGGCCCGTTCGTGTTGGAATTCGACCATGCCGAGATTGACGAAGGCCCAATGGGATACATGGTCGAAGACCGGTTCCTGTCGCGCGCCCTGATCGACGCGGTTGAGGCACACCCGAACGTAACCCTGATCGACAGGGAAATCGTGGCAGATCAGGTGATCGGCCCCGCCTCGGCCGAGGTTATGCTTGCCTCGGGGAAACGGCTGACCGGGCGCGTCCTTGTCGGCTGCGACGGGCGGCGATCCGGCACCGCCGAACGTGCGGGCATCGGGCGGTTTGGGCACGATTACGGGCAAACCTCACTGGTCTGCGCCATCGACCACGAATTGCCGCATCATGGTGTGGCGCACCAGTTCTTCATGCCCTCCGGCCCGCTGGCGATCCTGCCGCTGCCGGGGAACCAATGCTCGATCGTCTGGACCGAAACCCATACCGAGGCTGCCCGCATTCACGCGCTGGACGACGCCGGGTATCTTGAGGAACTGCGCCCGCGTTTCGGGTCGTTCCTGGGACAGATCAGCCTTGCCGGGCAGCGATTCACCTATCCCTTGAACCTGACCGTCGCGAACGCCTTTTACGCGGATCGGCTGGCGTTGGTGGGCGATGCGGCCCACGGGCTGCACCCGATTGCGGGGCAAGGGCTGAACGCCGGGCTGAAAGATGTGGCGGCCTTGGCCGAGGTGCTGACCCACGCCCGCCGCCGGGGCGAGGATATCGGGCGCGGTGATGTTCTGGAACGCTATCAGCAATGGCGCCGCTTCGACGTGGCACAGATGATCGCCGTGACCGAAGCCACCAACAGGTTGTTTTCCAACGACAATCCCATCCTGCGCACGGTGCGCGACCTTGGCCTTGGGATGGTGAACGCGATGCCGGGCCTGCGTCGTGGATTCATCCGCGAGGCCGCCGGGCTGACCGGGGATTTGCCGCGTTTGTTGCAGGGGCGTCAGATCTAAGGCGTCAGTCCTCGATCTTGCGCGCCTCGTCCACCAGCATCACCGGGATACCGCCCCGGATCGGAAACGCAAGGCGCGCGGCTTTCGACACCAGCTCTTGCTTGTCAGCGTCATAACTGAGCACCGTCTGGGTGACGGGGCAGACCAGCGCCTCGATCATGCGGCGGTCGAATTCTGCGGCGGGTGCGTCGGTCATTGCACTTTCTCCTCGCCCGCGCCTTTGCGCAGGGTAAATTCCATCAGCGTAACCAATGTCTCGCGGCGGGTGCCAAGGGACGGCGCCTCAAGCAGGGCCTGCTTATCCTCGGGGTCGAACGGGCACAACATGGACAAGGCATTGATCATCAACTCGTCCTCCGCCGTTTGCAGGCTGTCCCAGTCGGTCTGCAACTCCTCAAGCTCGAAATAGCGCTCAAGCAGCTTGAAGAACGCCTTGCGGTCCAGACCGGGGTCATGTTCGGGCTGACCCAGATCGCGGTCGAACCCGCGCCAGTCCGCCTCGGTGCGCAGATACGGGGTAAACCCTTCCTGCACCGCGCCCAACCGGAAGCGCGAGATGCCGGTCAGCGTGATCATATACCGCCCATCTTCGGTTTCCGTGAACGACGTGATGCGCCCGGCACAGCCGATGGCATGAAGACGGGCCGGGTCCTGATCGCTGTCACCCAGCGGCTGGATCATCCCGATCAGGCGCTCGGGCGTTTTCAGCGCATCGTCGAACATGGCCAGATAACGCGGTTCGAACACATGCAAGGGAAGACGTCCGCGCGGCAACAGCAGCGCCCCCGGCAACGGGAACAGCGGCAGGAAATCGGGCAGGTCAGCGGCTGAGATCATATGACCACTGTAACGCGGCTTGCCCGATCACACAAAGATCATCGACGACAGCTTGCGACGGCCGGTCAGCGCAACCGGGTCTTTCGCATCCAGCGCATCGAAAATCGTGAAAAGCTGCGCCTTGGCCGCCCCGTCATTCCAGTCTCTATCCCTGCGGAAAAGCTCCAGCAGCTCGTCAACGGCCCCCTGCGCATCACCGGTCGCGTTCAGGGCCACCGCCAGGTCGAAACGGGACTGGTGGTCATCCGGGTTGGCATCCACCGCGGCCCGCAAATCGGCCACCGGGCCTGCACTTTCCGCCTGGCGGGCCAGTTCGATCTTTGCGCGCACGGCCTCGATCTCGGGCGCGTGTGAAATCTCGGCAGGCGCACCGTTCAGCGTGGCTTCGGCATCATCCGGCTTGCCCGCGGCCAGATGGCAGCGCGCCAGACCGGCAAACGCCGCGGCCGCGTTCGGGTCTTCTTCAAGGATCGCGGCAAAGGTCTGCGCGGCATCGTCGATCGCACCGGCCTCGAGCATTTCATCTGCTGCGGCGATGGCATCGGCCAAACCGTTGTCGGCGTCACCCCCCAAGGCGGCGACGCGCTTGACGAATTCCTTCACCTCAGAGCCTGGCAGCGCGCCCTGAAACCCGTCGGCGGGCTGGCCCTGCCAGAACGCGTAAACGGTCGGGATCGACTGCACCCGCAACTGCCCCGCAATCATCTGGTTTTCGTCAACATTGACCTTGACCATGCGCACCTTGCCGCCTGCTTCGGTCACGGCGGCTTCCAGCATCGGGCCAAGCTGCTTGCACGGGCCACACCACGGCGCCCAGAAATCAACGATCACCGGCACCTCTTGCGAGGCGTCGACCACATCCTGCATGAAGGTGGCTTCGCTCACGTCCTTGATCAGATCACCTGCGGCCGGTGCGCCGCCCAGTTCGAGTTCCATCGCTCAAGCTCCTTCACATACGTTGCGGCTTATATGCCCCCTACCCTGCCGGTTTTAAAGGTCGAAAGTCGCAAAGACCGGCGCGTGATCCGACGGCTTTTCCCAGCCACGGGCATCACGAAGCACGCGCGAGGCGTGGCCCGCGTTCGAAATATCCGGCGTGGCCCAGATGTGATCCAGCCGCCGCCCCTTGTCGGCGGCGCTCCAATCCTTCGCACGATAGGACCACCAGGAATAGAGCTGCCCGTCGGGGATGTCCTGCCGGGTGATATCGACCCATTTGGCGGCGTCCTGAACCTGGGCCAGGGCTTCGACCTCGACCGGTGTGTGGCTGACCACTTTCAAAAGCTGTTTGTGCGACCAGACATCGTCTTCGCGCGGCGCGATGTTCAGATCGCCCACAAGGATCGACTTGCCGGGCTTGTCGGCAAAGAAATGGTCCCGCATATCGGTGAGGTAGTCGAGCTTCTGGCCAAACTTCTCGTTCACGTCCCGGTCCGGCACATCGCCGCCCGCCGGCACATAGAAATTGTGGATCGTCACCCCGTTCTCCAACTGCCCGGCGATATGGCGGGCATGATCCAGACCGGCGAAATCGAAGCTTGTCACCTCTTTCATCGGCAGGCGCGACAGGATCGCAACGCCGTTATACCCTTTCTGCCCCCGCGCAACCATATGGGTGTAGCCAAGGGCGGCAAACCCCTCCATCGGGATCTTCTCGACCGGGCTTTTGCATTCCTGAAGGCACAGCACATCGGGCGCTTCTTCGGACAGAAGCTTCTGCACGATCGGTTCGCGCAGACGCACCGAGTTGATGTTCCAAGTGGCCAGGGTGAAGCTCATTCTATCCTCCGATGATCGCGCGTTTGCGGCGACCATAAAGGACGGATCAAAAAGTGAACAGGGGCGAGTTTAAGGCTGGAACAGCTGCGTCAGCCCGTTAAACCGCCATAAGGGCAGCGCCCGACCCTGGGTGGGCGCCGCAAACAGATAGATCTGGCGAGGCATACACAGTGAGTGCTCGTCCTCAGGGATCTTGCCAGGTTGCAAAGCGCCCTCCCGTGGGGAGGGTCGGGCGCTGCCCGGCGGTGTCGCCGGGCATGAAGTCGTCATCAATTATAAGACACCACTTCCCATTCAACACCGTCATGGTCATCGAAATAGAAACGTCGCCCCGGCTCATAGTCACTATGGTTATGTGGCCTGAACCCGGCGGCTTTCACCCGCGACTCGACCGCGTCGATGTCATCCACCGTCACCCCCACATGGTTCAACCCGGCGCGGGTGGTATAGGAATGCTGCGGGTCGTCGATGGCCCTTTTGGGCGTATACAGAGCCACATAGCTGTCTTCGTCGCCCACATGGGCGGTGTATCCACCCGATATCGCATCGCCTTCCCAGCGCACCTTCCAATCGAACACCGCCCCCAGCCAGGCAGCGGTTGCCTTGGGGTCGCTTACGGTCACATTCACATGTTCCAGATTTGCCATCTTGGCCTCCTTGATCTTCGTTGCGACTCGGTTGATACTTCCTAAAGCTAACTTTAGCTCAAGGTTTTTCTTTCGGGGCTTCCATGACACGCAGAAACGAGATTTCCATCGGCACGCTGGCCAGGCGCACCGGCCTGGCGGTATCGGCGATCCGGTATTACGAAACCCAGGGGCTGGTCGCGCCGGAGCGCAACGCGGGCGGGCAAAGGCGGTTTTTACGCTCGGACATCCGCAGGCTCAGCTTCGTAATGATCGCGCAGAAATTCGGCTTCACGCTGGATCGCATCCGCGAGGTGCTGTCCCGCCTGCCCGAAGGCCGCACGCCCACGGCAAAGGACTGGACCGGGATTTCCCATGACTTCCGCGCCGAACTGGACGAGCGGATCGAGGCATTGACCCGCCTGCGCGACAAGCTGGACGGCTGCATCGGCTGCGGTTGCCTGTCGCTTGACCGCTGCGCGCTTTACAACCCCGATGACGTGGCCAGCAACAAGGGCACCGGCCCGCGATACCTGCTGGGCGACGAAGCGGTCCGGCCCGAGGATTAGGGTCGAAAGACCCTTCTTGATCTGCCTTAAGGCAGCCGGACGCATCCCATCGCAAGCTCACCCCTATGGAGGCCAGCCATGTCCGACCACGGTCACAGCCAGCAGGAAATCGCCGCCCGCATTGGCGCACCCCCCGGCAAGGGCGTGCTGCGCGATGCGGTCTATGGGGCCATCGACGGGTCCGTCACCACCTTTGCCATCGTGGCCGGTGTGGCCGGGGCCGGGCTGTCGCCCTTCATCATCGTCATCCTGGGGCTGGCCAATGTGCTGGCCGACGGGTTTTCGATGGCCGCCGCGGCCTATTCCGGCACCAAGGCCGAGCAGGACAACTATCGCCGCATTCGCAAGATCGAGGAGGAACATATCCGCGAGCATCCACATGGCGAATGGCTGGAAGTGCGTGAAATCCTTGCGCAAAAAGGGCTGAGCGACCGTATTCTGGACGACGCCACCGACGCGGTGACGCAGGACAAGAAGCGCTGGATCGACCTGATGATGGAGGGGGAATACGGGCTGGGCGGCATCAACCCGCATCCGATGCGCGCGGCCATGACAACCTTCCTTTCCTTCCTCGTGGCCGGAATGATCCCCTTGTTCCCCTTCATCCTGAAACTCGACAACGCCTTCACCATTTCCGCCTGGATGACCATGGCCAGCTTCTTCTCCATCGGCGCCCTGAAAAGCCACTGGTCCCTCAGCCCATGGTGGCGGTCGGCGGTTGAGACACTGCTGATCGGCGGCGCGGCGGCGGGCTTGGCCTATGGGGTCGGGACGATGTTTAATGTTTGAGCGGCGGGGGTGGCTAATGGTGATGGGGTGCAATCAAGGCTGAAAGATTTTCACATTTCCTGAAAGAGCATCGGCACAGATTTCCGTCGGCTGTTTGGCAAGGTATACTCGTTGCAGAGGAGGAGAGCTGAGATGGCAGATAATTTGACACCCGAAGAGCGTCAGGAACATCTTATCCCATTGGGAGAGGCCGGTTGGGGCGCGGTCTCGGACCGTGATGCAATCCGGAAGGTATATATCTTCCCCAATTTTGTCGAAGCGTGGGGCTGGATGTCCCGCGTCGCGATTTGGTGTGAGAAGTGGAACCATCACCCGGAATGGCTTAATGTCTATCGAACTGTCGACGTCACCTTGGCGACACACGATGCCGACGGTCTAACCAACCTGGATATTAAGCTGGCGAAGAAAATGGACGCCCTCGCGGGCGCATCGACCGCTGCAAGCTTTCAATCGGACCTTGCGGAGCCGATTGCTTGTTTGTGTGGTCCGGACGCGCGCCGTTGAAAAAGCCACTCAAGAACCGATCAAGCGAAGCAGAAACGAGCTTGCATTCGATACTCCGGGCGGCAGCTTGTCCGCTGTCATGGGATAAATCTCTGTTTCGAGGAAATGCGTGCTAAAGTGGAGATCAGGGGGTGACTTAACTCAAGCTTATTGAAAAGGTAACCATTATTGGAACCAGTGAATAAGAGGCGAATTTTGCTGAGCGGCATTTCCGAAGGAAGTATTCAGCGACATTTGTGTTTGCATGTCTGAAGATCATCGAACTTCTGAAACAGGAATGGTACTGCTTGCTTTTCTTACATTTCTAATAATTTCTTTTTTTGTAGGACTCCATCAAGGCGTCGAAAATGGGCGCGAAGCTAGCGCAGAAAATTACGCAAACTCTCATGGAGAGTACGCGGAAGAGTACATACAGAACAGATGTACTGATCTTAGTTCGACCGATTTGGCTGAATGTATAAAGCATGCCGTAGAAGCTAGTTCAGAAAGCCAACGTGGCGAAATGGACCTAGTCGCCCAGCAAACCATGGCCAACTACACCAAATGGTTGCTTGGTGTCAGTCTCATCACTGTTGTTATTTCTGTGATCGGTATTTTGTACATCCGTGATACATTGCGAGAGACCCGCGAAGCGGTGAGGGCCGCTTATGCCGGTGTTGATGTGGCGCGCGAGATAGGCGTTAAGCAGGTTCGGGCAACACTCAGCTACAAAGACCATCTCATAGAGGAACGCGACGGGCATTCACCTGATAAATTGATCTATATCTCTCTAGTCTTCGAAAATTATGGGCAGTCTCCCGCGCGCGATGTCTTGATTGATATTGTTGGACCAGATGAACTTATCTTTGGCAAGTCCGACGAGAATGGCTATCTCCCGCCTCCAGAATTCAGGTCTTTTGATGAGCGTAAAGTTAAAGGGGGTACAAATCGGATATGCGGACCTGGCCAACCTCTCCGAACCCACTACATTGTACTAAGGAAATCGGAAGTTATTTCTAATCTTCAGGCGAATAGATTTTTCTACGTGGCTGGCTGGGTACGCTACAAAGATGACTTTTGGACGAAAGTAGAGGACTATCGTTTCTGTCAGTTTTGCTTCATTCTGCAGGCTCAGAATGGAACCGCGGCGCTCGCTGCGGGCGTAGCATCCAAAGACACATTGATTCTCCAAGAGCACGGTCCCCACAATCATACGGGCTGACCAAAGATGCCGGTACAAAGTGTTGAGTTGTAGTTTACAGGCAGCCATAAAAAAGCCGGGTCTTGCGACCCGGCCAGTCCATCAGGGAGGAATGTGCCCCTGTGCAATTCGCGGCATCCCGCAAATCGCACGCCCCGGACACGAGGGAACCTTATGCGTTCAACCGATACCCACCGCTTTCCGTCACCAGAAGCCGGGCGTTCGACGGATCGGGTTCGATCTTCTGACGCAGGCGATAGATATGTGTCTCTAACGTGTGGGTCGTGACCCCGGCGTTATAGCCCCAGACCTCGTGCAAGAGCACATCGCGGGCCACCACGCCATCGTTCGAGCGATAGAGGAACTTCAGGATATTCGTCTCTTTCTCGGTCAGGCGAACCTTGCGGTCATCCTCGGTGATCAGCATCTTCATCGACGGCTTGAACGTATACGGCCCAAGCTGGAACACCGCGTCTTCGCTTTGTTCATGCTGGCGCAACTGCGCGCGGATCCGGGCCAGCAGCACCGGGAATTTGAAGGGTTTGGACACATAGTCATTGGCACCTGCATCCAGACCCAGAATGGTGTCGGCATCGGTGTCATGGCCCGTCAGCATCAGGATCGGGCATTTCACACCCTGCTTGCGCATCACGCGGCACAGCTCGCGCCCATCGGTGTCGGGCAGGCCCACATCAAGGATCACAAGGTCATAGATCGCCTCTTTCGACTTGGTCAGCGCCTCGGCGCCGTTGCCGGCTTCGAACACATCGAAATCCTCGGTCATCAGAAGCTGTTCGGCCAGCGCGTCGCGCAGATCCTCGTCATCATCAACCAGCAGTATCTTTTTCAGCGTGGACATGTCGCCCTCCTTGCTCGTGCTGTTGTCAGAGATGTTCGCCCCTCACGCGATTGGCAAGATTTGCAACAGAAGGCTCACGGCCTCGTGTCAATTCTCCGGTAAATGTTTCATATCGTGACAGATCACCCTAATGATGGGGCGTGAAAGGATGCCGATGACACTTGCCCCCAACCAGACCGAGCTTTTGGCCCGCGCCCGTGCCGATTTGCGCATGGGGGTGCCGGTTGTGCTGATGCTTGACGGGCGCAAGCTGCTGATCGCGGCGGCTGAAACCCTGTCGTCAGGACGTCTGGCCGATATGCGCGGGCTGGGTGCACCGGTGCTGGCCATCACCCCTCGGCGGGCGGAAACGCTGAAGGCGCGCGCCTATTCCGACCGGGTGGCCCGGATCAGGCTGCCCGACAAGGCCGGGTCTGACTGGATCGCCTCGGTCGCCGATCCCGCCGATGACCTGAGCCACCCGATGAAAGGGCCGTTCTCGACGCTACGCGGCGGGGACGACGCGCTGGAGGCCCATGCCGTTGCGCTTTGCAAATCCGCGCGGCTGCTGCCCGCGGCGCTGGTCATAGATGTCTCTGACGCGCCTGAAATCGCCCTGACCGCCAACCTGACGGCCGTATCGCTGGACGGTGATGTGATCGACACCCTGTCGCTTGCCCCCGTCGTCCATGCCCGCCTGCCGCTGTCGGTCAGCGAAGCCGGGCGCCTGCACATCTTCCGCCCCGGTGATGGCAGCGAAGAACATTACGCGGTCGAGATCGGCCGCCCCCCCCGCGACAAACCGGTTCTGGCGCGGCTGCATTCGGCCTGTTTCACCGGCGACGTGCTGGGCAGCCTGAAATGCGATTGCGGCCCACAACTGCAAACCGCTCTGGCGCGTATGGGCGACGAGGGGCATGGGATCTTACTCTACCTGAACCAAGAGGGGCGCGGCATCGGGTTGGCCAACAAGATGCGCGCCTATTCCCTGCAAGATCAGGGGTTTGACACGGTCGAGGCCAATCACCGTCT
>JAUHWP010000182.1 GCA_030424645.1 Alphaproteobacteria bacterium | reverse complement strand
TATAGCCCATGAGTATTTCCACAACTGGACGGGCAACCGGATCACCTGCCGCGACTGGTTTCAACTGTCGCTGAAAGAAGGGCTGACGGTGTTCCGCGACCAGCAGTTTTCCGGCGATTTGCGATCAAAAGCCGTGTGCCGGATCAACGACGTGATCGCCCTGCGCGGGCGCCAGTTCCGCGAGGATAATGGCCCGCTGGCGCATCAGGTGCAGCCCGACAGTTTTGTCGAGATCAACAATTTCTATACCGCCACGATCTATGAAAAAGGGGCCGAGCTGATCGGCATGATGAAAACGCTGGTGGGCGAGGACGAATATTACAAGGCGCTGGACCTGTATTTTGAACGCCATGATGGCGAAGCCGCGACCATCGAAGACTGGGTCCGGGTGTTCGAAGACAGCACAGGCCGCGATCTGACGCAATTCCGGCGGTGGTATAAACAGGCCGGCACACCGCGCCTGAAGGTGACGGATGACTTCAAGGACGGCACCTATACCCTTCATTTTGAACAGGAAACACCGCCGACACCGGGGCAGGACAAGAAGCTGCCGCAACATATCCCGGTCGCGGTGGGCTTGATCGGCCCGAACGGGGACGAGGTTGTCGACACGCAGGTTCTGGAGATGACCGAAGCCAAGCAAAGCTTCAGCTTTGACGGGTTGGGGGCCAAGCCCACACCGTCGATCCTGCGTCATTTCTCGGCCCCGGTGATCGTCCAGCGTGACAGCTCGCCTGCCGAACGCGCCTTCCTGCTGGCCCATGACACCGACCCGTTCAACAAATGGGAGGCCGGGCGCGCGCTGGCCAAGGATGTTCTGGTTGCCCTGGTGACGGGCGAGGATGCCCCCATGGCCGATTATCTTGACGCGCTGGCCGTGATGCTGCGCGACGACAGCCTTGACCCGGCCTTCCGCGCGCTGGCGATGGGGCTGCCAAGCCAGGACGATCTGGCCCAAACCCTGTTTGACGCGGGCATCACCCCGGACCCGCAGAAAATCTATCGCGCGAGCGAGACCCTGAAACAGGCGACCGCCGAACATCTGCAAGACCTGCTGCCGCGCCTGTCCGCCGAGATGGAGGTAAGCGCGCCCTACAAACCCGACGCCGAACAGGCGGGCAAGCGGGCCTTGGGGTTGGAGCTGTTGAAACTGACCAACCGTCTTGATGGCGGTGCGGCGGCGCAGGCGCTTTACGACAAGGCGGACAACATGACCCATCGCCTTGGGGCGCTTGCCTGTTTGCTGGATGTGCAGAAGGGCGACGCGGCCCTTGCCGACTTCCGCACGCGGTTCGAAGGGGACGCGTTGGTGATGGACAAGTGGTTCACCCTGCAAGTGGCCCATGCCGCGCCGGAAAAGGTGGCAGACACCACCGAAGCACTGACCGGGGACCCTGCGTTCAACTGGAAGAACCCCAACCGCTTCCGCGCCGTCTTCGGGGCGCTGTCGATGAACCCGGCCGGGTTCCATCACAGCTCGGGCAGGGCCTATGATCTGATGGCGGATTGGTTGATCAAGCTGGACCCGGGGAATCCCCAGATCACCGCGCGCATGACAACCGCGTTTGAGACCTGGCGACGCTATGACGCGGACCGGCAGGACATGATGACCCACGCCCTGAAACGCATCGCCGCGACCGAGGGGTTGAGCCGCGACAGCCAGGAAATGGTCGGGCGGATGCTGGGCGACTGAGCGCGAACCAGCGACACAGCGAAGCGTGAGAAGACAGGTTCGGAAGGCCCGTCTTCTCACACAGCAAATTCTCGTCTGCCGTAGTTGACAGCCTGCCCTCGCACCCTATCTATGACGGGCGAGGACGACCTCCCCCATCAAGGGAATTCATCCGGGACGACCCGGCATCTGATGGGGACGATCATGCGCACCACCAGCGATCGCATTCGACACGCACTCAGCTTTGAAATCATCGGGATCATCCTGGCCGTGCCACTGGGGACACTGGCCTTCGGGATACACGCCGCAGATGTCGGTGTGGTTGCCATCGGCGGGGCAACCATCGCCACCCTTTGGAACTACGTCTATAATATTCTCTTTGACCGTGCCCTGCTGCGGATAAACGGACGTGTGCACAAGACGATGCCAATGCGCCTTGTGCACGCGCTGCTGTTTGAAGGTGGCCTGTTGATCTTCACCCTGCCGCTGATCGCGCTCTATCTGGGCGTCAGCCTGTGGCACGCGCTGGTGATGGATTTCGCCTTCGTGCTGTTCTATCTGGCCTACGCGTTCCTGTTCAACATCGCCTATGACGCGGTGTTTCCGGTCGCAGAGTCCGAAGCCCGTTAGCTGATCGCGCAGTAGTTCTGATCCTTGATCCACGCCCGCATCGCTTCGCGCTTGCGCTTGGAATGGAACGGGCCCCAGTCTGCCGCCACGCCGCGCATACCCTGCGACACGACGTTATCGCGCGGCACTGTGACAGACATGATGCGCACGGCGCAGCTCAGGTTCAGCTCGCCCTTTTTCAGGTCCGCCCCCGACCGCGCTTCGCAGCCATAGCCCCGTGCGGTTGCCGGAAGGATCTGCACCAGCCCATACCATTTGCCGCCGCCGCCGACCGCGGTCTGGCGCCATGTGCTTTCATAGAAGGACAAGGTGGACAGCAGGCCCGCCCAGAACGCGTTACGTCCGACCTGGTCCTGGTTCTCGTAACCCGGGCACCAGGCTTCGATGTCCTTGGGCACGGTTTGCGACAGGATGGCGCCATGTGTTTCCAACGCCTTCATCGTGGCATCCGTCCAGGCCGGCGCCTGCGGCTTCTCATCCCATTTCATCGTCAACACCGGCGTGCGCACCCCGCGCGAGCCAAAAATGTCGTTGGCCTGTGCTGCCGGGGCAATCATCATCGCCGCCGTCAGGCCCAAGATCAGTCGTTTCATCGTACCTCGCTCAGGTCCGGTTGTCGTCCCACTCAAATCATCCGGGCGTCCTAAGGGGGGCGGTTGCATTAAGCAACTTGCACGGATGCGGCACCGCAGCAATGGGCAGAGTCTTGCTGATATGCCTTGTTTGCAAGGCTGGTATGCGCGTTAAATTTTCTACCATCGCCAGAAAACCGCCGAAATGCCGCATTGCAGCGCAATCTCCGGGTGAATTCGGATGCGCGGCGGCGGGAAAAGCGTTGCCCGGGGTCTGACCGCCCGCAGGCTCTTGCCCCGCGCCTGCACCTGCCCTAGAAGGCCAGAAGATCACGAAACACGGGAACATGCACATGCTGGATCATCTTGCCTATGAACCCCCTGCGCCGAAAGTCATCGCCGGGGCCAAGGAAGATTGGGAACTGGTCATCGGGATGGAAATCCACGCGCAGGTCAGCTCGAATTCCAAGTTGTTTTCCGGGGCGTCGACCAGGTTCGGCGCCGAGCCGAATTCCAACGTCGCCTTCGTGGATGCGGCCATGCCGGGCATGTTGCCGGTGATCAACGAATACTGCGTCGAACAGGCGGTGCGCACCGGGCTGGGCCTGAAGGCCGAGATCAACCTGTTCTCGGCCTTTGACCGCAAGAACTATTTCTATCCCGACCTGCCGCAGGGCTATCAGATCAGCCAGCTTTACCACCCCATCGTGGGCGAAGGGGAAGTGATCGTCGACATGGCCCCCGGCGTCGCGCGCAAGGTGCGGATCGAACGCATTCACCTTGAGCAGGACGCGGGCAAGTCGGTCCATGACATGGACCCGAATATGTCCTTTGTGGACCTGAACCGCACCGGCGTCGCGCTGATGGAGATCGTGTCACGCCCCGACATTCGCGGCCCCGAAGAAGCTGCGGCTTACGTGACCAAGCTGCGCCAGATCCTGCGCTATCTGGGCACCTGTGACGGCAACATGCAGAACGGCAACCTGCGCGCCGATGTGAACGTGTCGGTCTGTCGCCCCGGCGCCTATGAGAAATACATGGAAACGCAGGATTTCGGTCATCTGGGCACGCGCTGCGAGATCAAGAACATGAACTCGATGCGGTTCATCCAGGCCGCGATTGATTACGAGGCCCGCCGCCAGATCGCCATTCTGGAAGACGGCGGCGAAATCACGCAGGAAACCCGCCTGTATGACCCCGACAAGAACGAAACCCGCTCGATGCGGTCCAAGGAAGAAGCGCATGATTATCGCTATTTCCCCTGCCCCGACCTGCTGCCGCTGGAGATCGAACAGGACTGGGTGGATGGCATTGCGCAAACACTGCCCGAACTGCCGGACGAGAAAAAGGCGCGG
>JAUHWP010000181.1 GCA_030424645.1 Alphaproteobacteria bacterium | reverse complement strand
GGCGGCGTGTTCGCGCTCTTCGATCTCGACCGCGCCGTTGCGCTCGCCCAGTTTCGCGACCTGATCGTTGGCCAGCGCCGCAATCAACCGCTCGGTTTCGGCGCGGGCGTCCAGATCACTGCCCTCCATCGCGGCGGCGGTCAGTGCGGCGATGCTGTCTTCGACCTGCGGCCCCAGCGCCGCGCGGGCACGTTCGGGATCGGGGCGCTGATCGGCGGGCACCGGTCCGGCGACGGGCACACCATGAACGATCCCGTTCAGCAAGGTGGCATAGATATGCTTCGGTTCCACTGCCACGAACCGCCCGCCTTCAGGCAGGAACACCTCGGCCCCCTGTGCGCCTGACAACGCGGTCGAACTGGCCAGCGACCCGGTCTCGACCAGCGTAAAGCGGCTCGCGCTTTCGACGCCGAATTCGGCCAGTTGCGCCTGATAGAGCATCGCCTGTTCGGTGGCGGCTGTCTGGCCACTGGTGTCGGCATTGACCCGCCAGCCCAGATCCTCGGTCACGCTGGCAAAGCCCGACGCGGTGCGCGCGGCGTCCAGAGGGTCTTCCGCCGCGCGGCTCCACCACCCGGCGATCAGATAGGTCGCCACGTCGCTGAAGACCCCGTTCGGCGCAACCTCGTCCAAATTCTCAAGCGGGTCGTGGAACGCGAAGCGGTTGAGCGTGGCATCATAGCTTGCGGTCCAGGCCAGACTGCCGCCGGCCCCCGCATTCAGATCGCGCCCCTTCAGCGTCTTGCCGGTGGGTGCCTCGCCTGCCGCCGTTTCTTCCTTCCAATCCTTCAGGGGAATGACCCGCGTCGTATCGGCTTCGATCACCCAGCCGGTGACGGCCATCCGTTCGGCATCTTCCGGGGCCAGAAGCCGCAGCACAAGCCACCGGTTCGGCAGTGCGGCAAGGCCCAGCCCGTCGCCGTCGACATCCTGCATCTCGCCATTCATCACCGCATCGGGCATGGCCCAATGCAGATGCACGCCCGCTGGACGCGGTGCACCAGGGTCAAGCGGCGCAGGGGTCGGCTCCGGCGGATCACCATCCGGGGTCGACACCGCGCCCGGCAGGCGCACGAAGGCTTCCGTCGACCCCCGTTCGACATAAAGCGCCTGCACATCAATCGGGACGATCAGGCGCGGCTTGCGAATGATCTGTGGGTCCCAGGTTGCAAAGTCATCCACCCCGAACCCGGTGCGCGCGATCACCGACCAGCGCGGCGAGGCGACCGCGACGTTCAACAATTGTGGGTCAAGCTCAATCGGCATCGAACACCCTTTCAAAATCTGCCGCCAGCGTCGACACCTGTTTCGATACCGTCGGGCGGAACACCGCGACGATGTCGAAATCCGTCGTCACCTGCGGATCGCCAAAGACCTGCCGATAGGGAAACCGGATCATCTGAAGCGCGAACTCGGCCCCGTCCAGCTCGGACCCCATGCCAAGGCTATCATCGTCAAGAAACGCGCGGCCGGTATTGGCAAGGTCCAGCACGCCGGGGCTGCCGGGCCGGAAGCGCACCGGCAGGCGTTTCGCCTCGGCCATGGTTTCAACCTCGTTGCCGTCCTCGTCCACGTATTCTGCGGTCTGCACATTCCGCGCCGGGATCGACGCGGCATAGGTGTTCGCCGCCGTTTCGGTCAGGCTGACCCCGAATTGCAGCCCGCGCTTGGGTTCTTCGATATGCACGACCTCGGGCATCCCGTCGAACAGCGCCAGCATCACCGCAGGGGCCAGCCGCTCCAGCCGCAGAAGTTTCAACCGGTCCGGGTGGCTTTCGGGCAGGATCTCTTCGTCATTGCCATCAGGTTCGCGCGCATAGGCCCGCACATGCAGACCGGGCCAGCCCGACACGGCGCGCGACCGCAACAGGAACCCGGTCATCAGCCCCGCCCGCCCAGCCTGACGCTCTTCCCCGCCGGGCAGGCGCACCAAACGTTCCTCGCTGTCGATTTCGTCCTCGATGGCGCCATACAGCCGGTCAAGCTGCGCCCGATCGCCGGTGTTGACCGTGCCCACCGACAACGCCCCTTGGGTCAGCGCGTCGGTCCAGCCCCGGTCGACATAGAAGAACCGGATGGATTCGATGGGCAGAAGCGCGCTGTCGGCGACGATGTTGGAAAACGGCACACCTTCCAGCAGCCGCAGACGGGCCAGAAACTGCCGCACCTCGCGCGGGGTGATCTTGCCGTCATCGGTGAAATCATCGACATCCGTCGCCACCAGCGATCCTTCGATGGCGGCCACGGCTTCGTTCATTATAATCTCAGCGGTCAGGGTTGCCTTGGCCATCACTCCACCTCTTTCTTACGGCGCTCGGTCTGGCGCCGGATCAGCGCATCAAGCGCATCTTCGTCCTGTTCCGCGGACCGTCTGAGGTCGCGCTCAGGTGTCACACCGCCCTGCGCCAGCACGCCGCGCAGCGCATCGTCCAACCCCGCATCCAGCACCCGCAGGATCGCAGGGTCGAGCGTTTCGGCACTTGCCCCCCGGGCCACCGCCACACCGTCCAAAGCCGCCGGATCGCGCAATCGCTGCGCTTCGGTCAGAACCTGCCGGTCAATGCCCAGCCCGTTGGCCAGATCGGTGATCGGATTGGCGGCCAGATGTTCGATCGGGCGACCGGGGTCGGCAATCGGCCGGGCATCGCCGAAGTTTGCCACCAGATCAGCCGCTGCGACTTTCAGGAAACGCTTGCCGATCTCGCGTGCGACGCCTTGGTTCAAGGTCAGGTCAAGCGTCCCCGCAAATTGTCCAAACTTGCCCAGATTGCCGTTCAGAAGCCGCGCCCGTTCCGCCCCGAACTGTTCGCGCCGCCAGCGCATCAAGGCGGCGACGAACGAGGGTTGCGACAGCGCCAGAAGCCGCCCGATCTCGAACGCGATGGCCAGCGACAGGTCTTCGCGGCCATCGGGGATCGTCAGCCGCAACTGGTCCGAGACATGGGCCAGCACCGACCCGTCACCTTGCCGATGGCGCCTGCGCGTGGCAAAGGGCACGAAGGGGCCACGGAACCACGCGCGCCGATCCTCGCCGTCGCGGGTCTTGTGCGCCAACCCGACATGACCCGTTCCGGTGACTTCCGGCGGCACGCGGGGTTTGTCGGCCGCGGGCGGCGCGTCGCCCCCCACCGGGGGCAGGCATTCGGGGCGTGGCGGTTCAGCATCCGGCCCGGGCAAGGTGCCCAGAAGCCCCACGTCCAGTTCCTGCATGATCGTGTCAAGCGACCCCGCGCCGTTGCAGGTAAAGCTCCAATGCGCCAGCACCGGAAAGCGATAGGTCTTTTCCAGGATGTAGGCTTCGAAGGGGATACGAAACCCTGCTTTCATGGCATCGCGCACCGCAAACGCGGCGTCGTCGGAATTGGCGGATGTCGCGATGTCCGAAATCCGCGCGGTCACGGCATCGGACGCCCATTCCCCGGCCCGCGCCGACATGGTGGCCGAGGCGCGCGTCGGAGAGTTTCCGCGCGCCTGTGCGGTCGTTCCGCTCAGCACCGCGCGGGTTCCCGGCCCGCCACGCGGCAGGTTGCCCCCGGCAACCCCCGGCGCAAACACATGATCCACCTCGGCCCCCATGAAGCGCAGATCGGGATCAACAGGGTGGTTTTGCGCAACGATGGCCGCGTCAAAGACAAACTGCGTGGCCAGGAACGTGTTGATCGGCGGGGTCGGCGCAGGCAAGGCATCAAGCTGGCCTTCAAGGTTCAGAAGACACGCCATATAGCGCACCGGCTTGCAGGCCACCCGGTCGAACTGCGGCAGCCGATTGGCCAGCACCACCGCCATGAACCCATCATCATCCCCCAGCGCGTTTTCCGTATCGGCCAAACTGACCTCGCGCACATGGGCCAGCAGGCGCAGATCCTCGACCGTGGGAAAGACCTTGCGCACCACGGATTGCGGCACCGCCAGATACAGCCCCTTCACCACGTCCGACGGCCCGTTTATCGGCACACCCGGCGTCACGCAATCGGCAATCGGGGTTTCGACCGATATCTCGCCCTCGCCTTCCGCGATCACCACCAGCGCCAGCCAGGGCGTGTTGCGGTCGGCGGCTTCCTCGGGGGCGTGCGGCACATCCGGGTCGCCGGGGCGCAGCGGGCGGCGTTCCCACGGCATCGTCCGCCGCTTGATGACGATCTGCGGCAGGCGGCTTTCATAGGCGCCTTCGGAATTGGCGGGCGGGAAGGTCGACAGGATCTGATCGGGCGGCAGCTTGAACCGGGGCGAGGTGATACGC
>JAUHWP010000180.1 GCA_030424645.1 Alphaproteobacteria bacterium | reverse complement strand
GGCCGGGTCCATCGCCCGCATGCCCAGAAACGCCAACAGCCCCGCGCCGAAGACCAGAAGCTCGGACACGATCAACACCCAGATCATCAGATCGCCGGGCAATTCATCCAGAACTGATGTTTGATCCGTCATGCGCCACCGGTAATCTGGCGATAAATCTCAGGCAATGCGGCGGTCAGTCGCGTGGGATCGGGCACAACGGAAAACCCGTCCGCGCCAAAGATGCGATGCACCCATCCCTGCCCTTTCTGGTCCACCACCACGCCATGCACCGCGTGACCCTTGCGCCGCGCCTCGCGCACCGCCATGCGGCTGTCCTCGATCCCGTGGCGGCCTTCGTAATGGTCCAGATCGTTGGGCTTGCCATCGGTGATGACCAGAAGCAGGCGGCGGGTGTTCGGGCGGTCGTCCAGCTCGGACGACGCATGGCGGATCGCCGCGCCCAACCGGGTATAGAAGGCAGGCGTCAGCCCACCGATCCGCGCCTCGACCCGTGGGCCCATCTTCTCGTCAAAGCCCTTGCATTCCTGTACGAAGACCCGGCCGCGTTTCAGCGACGAAAACGTGTGGATCGCGAAATCATCGCCGCAGGCATCCAACCCCCAGGCCAGCGCGGTCAGCGCCTCTTTTTCCACGTCGATCACCTGTCGGTCGCCAATCGCGGATTCCGTGGACCGCGACACATCCATCAGGACCGAGATCGCCAGATCCCGTTCCATCACCCGCGCGGCACGGTAAACGCGGTCGCTGGACCGGCCCGTGGCGCGCAATTCAACCTGTGCGGCAATCGCGGCCTCCAGATCCAGCTCATCCCCATCCAACTGGCGCGGCAGGATCACGCGTCTCGGGCGCAACGCCTCGAACTGGCGTTTCACGGCGCGAATGCGGCGGTTGGTGGCGGGGTCATGCTCGATCGCTTCGACCTCGTCGGCGATGCTGGACAGAACCCGCGCGTGATCGGGGATGTAGCTGCCGGTGCGGTGATCCCATTCAGGATACAGATGCTTGCCCGACAGGCGCTCGCGCTCGGCATCCTCGGGCGACAGGTCAAGGTGAAACTTCAGCCGCGTGGCGGTCTTTTTCGACACCTGCCCCAGCGCCAACTCGTCCTGATCCTCGGCGGCGCGGCGGGCATTGTCTTCGTCGTCATCCTCGATCCGCCGGTTCATGTTCAGGCTTTCGACCCAGGAAAAGATCGCTTCGAACTTGTGCAGGATCAGGCTGTCGCGCCGTTCGGCCTGATCGCTTTCTGACCGGCGGGCGGCCTTGGTGCCCTCGGCCTCGTCGCCGGGACCGCTGCCTTGTTCCTCGTCACCTTCGCCCAGCCGGTCGACCGGCATCCGCGCCGCCATCGGGCGCAGGTCGGGCCACATCGGCACCGGGCGGAACGGGCGATAGCCCCGCGGCGCCACAAGATGCGACAGGTCGGCGTCGGGCGACCGGATCAGCGCCACGAACTCGCGCGCCATCTTGCGCGCCGGTTCCGGGCCGCCCAGCAGATGATCAATCGCCGCTTCCAAAGCAGCCTCGACACCAGGCAGTTTCGCATCGGGGCGCGAGGCGCGGCAGGCGCCCACCAATGTTTCGTAAAACCCGCGCAAGCCGGGACAGTCCGCCAGCGTGGCCTGTGTCATGGCGATCGAGGCGCGCAACGCCCGAAGGTCGGCGCGCAGCGGATCATCGTCGGCCACCGCGTCGGGCGCATGGGCCACCGACGCGACCAGCCAGAAATACAGCGCTGCGTTGGCCTCGCGGGCCGGAAACTCGGCGATGGCTTCGGGTAGGCGCAGCGCCTCGCCGTCGAAACTGGGGCGGGCTTGTGTTTCGCGCCAGGTGCCCAGCGACCGCCGCAGCGATAGCCGGTGATGCGAGGCCGCAACGCTGGCCTGCTTGATCTCGGTCGCGTGCGACCCGCCAAGGCCGCGAAAGAAGACGCCCAAGCGGCCTTCGACATCGGTCAGGCTGACGGCATTTTCATCATGCAGGCCGGGCGCGTCCAGGCGGCTGGCATATTTGTGCCAGATCTTGCCAACGGTTTCTTCCGGCTCGAAAGGGTCGAAAATTCGTTCGGACATGGGGAACCTCGGGTGTCAGGTTGTCGTCCAGATCAGGGAATTCCGCGACCGACTCATAAGCCGGTCGCGGGGGTGGCATCAGCCATAGATCGCGGTGACCAGATCCATCAGCCCTTGCTTGACATCATCGTCATCGGACAAAGGTTCGATCATCGCGGTGCGGATCGCCCGGTCAACGGGCATCCCGTCTTCGATCAGCGTGGCGCAATAGATCACCAGACGGGTCGAAACGCCCTCTTCCAGATCCTGACCTTTCAGGCCGCGCAGTTTGTGTGCCAGCCGGACAAGGGACGTTGCCCGGCTGACATCCAGCCCGCTTTCGCGTGTCACAATATCAACTTCCCGGTCGTGGGAGGGGAAATCGAAGTCGATCGAAAGGAAACGCTGGCGGGTGGACGGTTTCAGGGTCTTCAGGATGTTCTGATACCCCGGATTGTAACTTGCCACGAGCATGAAGCCGGGGGCGGCCTCGATCTCTTCCCCGGTCTTGTCCAGGGGCAGGATGCGGCGGTCATCGGTCAAGGGGTGCAGAACGACGGTCACGTCCTTGCGGGCCTCGACCACCTCGTCCAGATAGCAGATGGCCCCTTCCCGCACAGCGCGGGTCAGCGGTCCATCGACCCAGACCGTTTCCCCGCCTTTCAGCAGGTAGCGACCCACAAGGTCGGCGGCGGACAGGTCATCGTGACAGGCAACGGTATAAAGCGGGCGACCCAGGCGGGCGGCCATATGGGCGACGAAGCGGGTCTTACCACATCCGGTCGGACCTTTCAGAAGCAGCGGCAGCCCATGGCGTTCGGCGGCTTCGAAAACATCGCATTCGTCAGAAACGGGTGAGTAGAAGGGGGCCGAAGCCCCCTCCGTTTTGATATCAACGGCAGCCATATCAGGCACCTTCGCTTTCGTATTGGTCGGTCGGTTCGATGATCTCGCGACGCGGAACCAGTTGACCATAGATGAACAGGATCGCACCGATCACCACCGCAAGGCCAGCGCCCCACCGCATGATGAAGAACAGGTGCACACCGTCCTGGATGTCCATGAAGTTCTCGCCCAGCACACGTTGCATGTGGGTCTGAACCGTGCCTGCAAAGGTCAGCACGAAGGTCATGAAGGACATCCCGCCGGTCATCAGCCAGAAGCTCGCCATGTTCAGAACCTGGTTGTACGGATCACGTCCGCGCAGGATCGGCATGGCATAGGTGATGATCGCCAGGTTCACCGACACATAGGCGCCGAAGAAGGCCAGGTGACCGTGGGCTGCGGTGATCTGCGTGCCGTGGGTGTAATAGTTCACACCGTGCAGCGTGTGCAGGAAGCCCCAGACACCGGCGCCGAAGAAGGCAACGGTTGCGGCACCCAGCGCCCACAGAAGGGCCGCCTTGTTCGGGTGGTCGCGTTTGCCTTTCCACACCATGACGAAGCTGAAGCTCATCATCGCGAAGAAGGGGATCACCTCAAGCGTCGAGAAGATGGACCCGATCCACTGCCAGTAGCTCGGCAGACCGATCCAGTAGTAGTGGTGCCCGGTGCCAAGGATGCCCGAGAACAGCGCGGTGGCCACAATGATGTAAAGCCACTTCTCGATGATCTCGCGGTCCACGCCGGTCAGCTTCAGAAGCAGGAAGGCCAGGATCGACGCCATCACCAGTTCCCAGGTGCCTTCCACCCACAGGTGGACGATGTACCACCAGAACATTTTGTCCAGGGACAGGTTGGCCGGGTTATAGAAGGCAAACAGGAACAGAAGCGCCAGACCCCACAGGCCCAGAAGCAGCACGTTCGTGATCGCCGTCTTGCGACCCTTCAGAACCGTCAGCGATACGTTGTACAGGAAGATCAGGGCGGCCATGGCCCCGGCCAGACCGGCTGGCGGCTGGACCGGCTGCGCGCCCGCATGGCCCCGCCGCGGACCTGGCGGCTGGTGCAGGACCGGCTGCAGCCCTGGCGCAGCAAAACCGCCTCCGCCATGCCGGAAACGACATGAAAGGTCGGCCCGCTGCCAGCAACCGGCCTGTCGCCGCGACACCCTGAACCGCATGCGCCTGTCCTTTGCCGCCCTGTTCCTGTCCGTCATCCTGCTGCAGCTGTCCTCCGGCGGGCTTGGCCCGCTCGACGCGCTGTCGGGCTTTGCGCTGAACTTCACCACCGCCCAGATCGGCCTGC
>JAUHWP010000179.1 GCA_030424645.1 Alphaproteobacteria bacterium | reverse complement strand
AGCCGCTGGTGAACGCTATTGGGCCGAACGCTTCACGGTGCATCTGGCGGAAGGCCTGAACCGCGAGGAAATCGGCCAGCTTGGCGCCTGGGCGGAAAGTGTGAACGAGCCGCATTTGCAGGTGATGATCGCCAAACAGGCTGCCCGTGTGGGCCTGACCATCCCGCGCCCCTATTACCCGACGCCGGATATCGGGCGGGGCAACCGCACCGTGCCGCGCGCGCTTGAGCTTGCCATCGCCCGGCGCGAAAGCGAGTTTGACCCAAGCGTCATGTCAGGGGTCGGCGCGCGCGGGTTGATGCAGCTTATGCCCGGGACCGCGTCGGACATGGCCAAGCGTCTGGACATGCCCTACTCGAAATCGCGCCTGATCACCGACCCGGAATACAACACGCGCCTGGGGTCGGAATACCTTGCCAAGCTGATCGAGGATTTCGGCATGAACCCCGTCCTGGTATCCGTCGCCTATAACGCCGGACCGACCCGCGCATCGCGCTGGTCCGAGCAGCTGGGCGATGTGCGTGCCAGCTCCACCGACATCATCGACTGGATCGAGCACATTCCGTTTCGCGAGACGCGCAACTATGTCATGCGGGTGGCCGAAAGCCTGCCGGTCTATCGCGCCCGCCTGACCGGCAAGACCGAACCGCTTTCCCTGTCAAAAGAGCTTAAGCAATAGGCGGCGGCGCACGTCGGCTGCGGATCAGGGTGAAGATCCCGGCCGACACCACAATTGCCGCGCCGATGACCACGTTTGTGCGGATTTCCTCGCCAAACAGGGACACGCCAAGGATCGACACGAAGACGAGTTGAAGATAGGCGAAGGGCTGCACGGTGCTGGCCTCGGCAAACTCGTAGCATTTGATCAGCAGCCAGTGCCCCAGCACGCCGGTCACACACAGAAGGGCCATCCAGCCCCAATCCCGCGCGATCATCGGTTCCCAGAATGACGCACCGATGGCGGTCATCACGACGGCGCCGACGATGCCCGTCCAGAAGAAACTGGTTTGTGTGCTGTCGGTTTTTGCCGCCAGCCGGGTCAGAAGCCCATAAAGCGCGAACATCAATGCCCCGATCAGCGGCACGATTGCTTCGGGCGCAAACACACCGACGCCGGGTTGCAGGATCACAAGGATACCGATGAACCCGACGCCGATTGCCGCCCAGCGCCGCCAGCCCACGTTTTCGCCAAGCAAAGGCCCGGAAAACGCAGCCACCAGCAGCGGGTAACAGGCGAAGACCGCATGGCTTTCCACCAGCCCCAGCAGCACGAAAGACAGGACCGTCACGCAGATTTCCAACGCCAGAAGGACGCCGCGAAAGGCCTGCAGATACGGGCGCGCAGGCCGCAGAGCTTTCTTCAGACCGCCGTTTCGGCGTGTCAGCCAGATGACGAAGGCGGCAAAGAACCAGTATCGGATCATCACCACCATCCAGATGTTATAGGTGCCACCCAGATGGCGCGAGATGCCGTCCTGCATGGCAAAGACGAAGGTGGCCGCCACCATCAGCAGGATACCGGCACGGGTATTCTGGTCCATCTTCCGACTCCTCAGGGGCGCAGGACGCCGCGACTCATATGCCGCTTGCGCCCGTATCCCGGCGACCGTTCCACGGCAAAGCCCGCCACGTCCAGTGCCCGACGCACGAAACCTGCGGCGGTATAGGTCGCAAACGTGCCGCCCGGCTCCGTATGCACTCCGACCTGCATCATCAGGTCTTCGCCCCAAAGCTCGGGATTCTTGGCAGGCGAAAACCCGTCCAGAAACCAGGCATCGGCCTTGCCGTCCCACGCGGCCAGCGTTTGGCGGGCATCGCCTTCCATCACCTCGACGGCGAACCCTTCAAGATCGAAGGATCGCGCGCCATCAGCCCAAGCCGACAGAAACGGGCCCGCAGCGGCCCTGGCTTCCGGGAAGGCGTCCAGCGCCTTGACGATGTCGTCTGCCGCCATCGGAAACGCCTCGAACGAGGTGAAGCGGACGCCCTTTGGCGCCCCGGCGTCGCGCCATGACAGGAAAGTCGCCAGCATGTTCAGCCCGGTGCCGAACCCCAGTTCGGCCACGCGAAACCCCGGCGCAAATCGTGCGGGCAGGTCATTGCCGCCCAGAAACACGTGACGCGTTTCGGCCAGCCCATCCTCAAGCGAGAAATACGGATCATCGAACCGCGTCGCCACCGGCACACCGCTGTCTTTCCACGCAATCTCTGCGATCTGGTTCTTTGCCATGACTTGCCCTAGAACTCGGCCCAACGCGCGTGACCATGAAGAAGGACCGATGCTTTGGCAATCGTGGATGTGACCATTTATGGCGCGGGCATTTTCGGCCTGTCGGTGGCGTGGAGCTGCGCGCGGCGCGGGGCAAAGGTGCGCGTGATTGATCCGGGCGGTATCGGGGCAGGATCGTCCGGCGGTCTGGTCGGTGCGCTGGCCCCGCATGTGCCGGAGCGCTGGAATGCCAAGAAAGCCTTTCAGTTCGATAGCTTGATCATGGCGGAAGATTACTGGGCCGAGGTCGAAGCGGTTTCAAACCTGTCGTCGGGCTATGGCCGCACGGGGCGGCTGCAACCCATCGCCGATGACCGGCTGCTGGCGCTGGCCCATGACCGCAAGGCCGAAGCCGCAGAACTCTGGCAAGGCAAGGCCACATGGGATGTGCGCCCTGTCGCCGACTTTGCGGGCTGGGCGCCCGACAGCCCGACCGGATACCTGATCCACGACACCCTGACGGCCCGGATGAACCCGCGACAGGCGGCAGGTGCCCTTGCCGCGGCGGTTCAGGCGAAAGGAGGCGAGATCGTTAAGAGCGCACCCGAACAAGGACATGTTGTCTGGGCAACGGGCTGGCAGGGGCTTCTGGCCTTGTCGCAAGAGCTGGGCAAACCCGTCGGCAACGGGGTGAAGGGGCAAAGTGCGGTGTTGCAACACGACGCCGCGCCCCTGCCGCAAATCTTCACAGACGCGCTGCACATCATCCCACACGCGAATGGCACGGTTGCCATCGGATCGACCAGCGAACGCGACTTCGACGACCCGCAAAGCTGCGATGCGGCGCTGGACGACGTGATCGCCCGCGCCCGCAAAGCCTGCCCTGCCATCGCCGGTGCCCCCGTCATCGAACGCTGGGCCGGGGTGCGACCCCGCGCCAAGTCGCGCGCGCCAATGCTGGGTGCCTATCCCGGCAGGTCCGGCCATTTCATCGCCAATGGCGGCTTCAAGATCGGTTTTGGCATGGGGCCGAAAATCGGCGAGGTGATGGCCGATCTGGTGCTGGACGAACGCGATACCATCCCCGAGGATTTCAGGGTCGCGGCCAGCCTTTAAGCAGGCTCGACCTCGGCCCGCAACTTTTCCATCAGTCTCTGAAGGGTGGCTTCGTAGCGTTCGCTTTTCAGCCTTCCATCCTCGTCGAACTCTTGCCGGCTGCCCGCAACGGCCACCGATGGGCCGGTGATCAGACGCGGCTGAAACGGCATCATCGCCAACACAAGCGAGCTTTGCGCGCGCACGCCCCCGGCCCGGCCTGCCGCCGCAGACATCACAGCAACGGGTTTGTCCGTCCATGGTTGAGGTTTCACGCGGCTGACCCAATCAAGCGCGTTCTTCAAAACGCCCGACAACATGCTGTTATATTCCGGCGTCGATATGATGACCGCATCCGCCGCTGCAACCTGATCGGCCAGCCGGACAACGCTGTCAGGCGCACCCTGCGCATCTTCGTCATCGGCGTTGAACAGCGGCAGGTTCAGATCGGCTTCGGTAAATACGGCATCGCCATACAGGCGGGCGGCATTTCGGATCAGAAACCGGTTGGTTGCGTCTTTACGCAATGACCCGGACATGCCAAGCAAACGATGTTTAGACAAAGGAACCTCCTCATACGTTCCGCCAAGGTGCGGTGCGGGTCGGGTAAGGTCAACGGTTGACGGAGCGATAAGGGGCGCAATCATGCGGCATGGCGGACAGATACTGGTCGATCACCTGAAAACCGAAGGCGTGCGCCGGGTGTTTTCGGTGCCCGGGGAAAGCTTTCTGGCGGCGCTGGACGGGCTGCATGACAGCGGGATCGAAAACATTGTCTGCCGTCAGGAAGGTGGTGCGGCCATGATGGCCGAGGCTCATGGCAAGCTGACCGGCGACCCCGGCGTGTTGTTCGTGACGCGTGGGCCGGGCGCGACCAATGCCTCGTCCGGCATTCACGTGGCCAAGCAGGACAGCACCCCGATGGTGGTTTTCGTGGGCCAGATCGCGCGCGGCCATCGCGACCG
>JAUHWP010000051.1 GCA_030424645.1 Alphaproteobacteria bacterium | reverse complement strand
TTGTGTCAGTGCCGGTGGAAATGAACTGTCCAGGCTTTCGCTGACGAAGATACCGGCACCGGCCCGGCGGGACAGAAGGCCCTTTTCTTCAAGGTCGGCAATGGCATCGCGCAAGGATGGGCGCGACACACCCATGCGGTCGGACAGATCGCGTTCGGATGGCAGGCGCTCGCCGGGGCGTAAAATACCACGCAATATCAACAGCTCGATCTGTTCGACCACTGATTGTGACAGCTTGCCCGCTGCGATTTTTTGAAACGGCATTCCGTGCCCCATAAAAATTGGTCATATAATATGACCACATTCGCCGCGGCGCCTCAATGAAAAAAGCCGGGCGAGAGGCCCGGCTTTTCTTTGACTTGTCAAAAGGATCAGTTGCGGATCGGGCGGATGATGATCTCGACCCGGCGGTTTTGCTGGCGGCCATAGGCATCAAGGTTCGATGCCACCGGACGATCCTCGCCATATCCGATGGTCACGACGCGCGAGCTTGGAACCCCGTTCGACATCAGCACCGATGCCACCGATGCCGCCCGGCGCCGCGACAGCGACAGGTTGTAATCTGCATTGCCGACATTGTCGGTGTGGCCCACGACCTCGATCACCGAGTTCGGATATTCACGCAGGTTCTGGGCCACGGCACGCAAATCGGATTGCAGCGCATAGCCAAGTTCGGCGCTGTCCGTCGCGAACAGGATGTCCTGCGGCAGGGTCACGATCAACTCGCTGCCGGTGTTCACGATCTTGACCTGATCGTTGTCAATGGACTGGCGCAGGTCGCCTGCTTGCTTGTCCAGTTGTTGGCCGATGGCACCGCCGACCACGCCGCCGATCACCGCGCCAACCGCGGCCTTGCCAAGCTTGCCGTCGCCCTTGCGGGTCGCGCCCAGAAGGCCGCCTGCGATGGCGCCGATTGCCGCACCGTTCTGGGTGCGCGGGCCCAAGTTGCTGGTCGGGCTTTGCGTCGGAGAGGTACAGGCCGACACGGCCATTGTGCCGGCAACGGCCAGCATTAGGATTGAGCGTTTCGTTTGCATACTGCTTTCCTCAGGTTTGCTATTCGCGTTTTCTTTACATGAACGCTGTTTGTTATCGAATAACAAGCCCGGAAATGCGCGAAATATGGCTGATTTCAGGCGCTTGCGGCATCCTCGGTCCGGGCGCTTTCCCACGCCAGAAGGGCGCGTTTCACCGGCAATCCCCAGTGATAGCCACCCAGGGCGCCGGATTTGCGAAGGGCGCGGTGGCAGGGGATAAGCCAGCTGACCGGATTGCGCCCGACGGCGGTGCCCACCGCCCGCACCGCCCGCGGAGAGCCAATGGTTTCGGCAATCTGCGAATAGGTTGTCACGTGGCCCGAGGGGATCGACAAAAGCGCCTCCCACACCTTGATCTGGAAGGGGGCGCCGATCAGGTGCAGGGGGGTCATGCCGCGTTGCGCAAACGCCTGATCGACCCAAGGGGCCAGCGCTTCAGGGTTTTCGTGGAACGTGGCATTGGGCCAGCGCGCCCGCAGGTCCGACATGGCCACTTGCGCCCCCGTTTCCGCGGCGAACCCCAACCCGCAGATACCTTTGTCGGTCCCCATAACGAGGGCGGGGCCGAAGGGGCTGTCGAACCATCCCCAATTGATCGTCAACCCGTCGCCGCCGGCCGCATAGGCCCCGGGGCTCATCGCCTCCCACCGCAGGAACAGGTCATGCAGACGTCCTTGCCCCGACAACCCCACGGAATGCGAGGTTTGCAGTGTCGAGAACCGCTCTTGCAGCAGGGTCTTTGCATGGCCCAGCGTCAGGAACTGCTGATACCGCTTCGGTGATACCCCGACCCAACGCGAAAACACGCGCTGAAAATGCGCGGGCGACATGTCCATCTGCGCGGCCAATGCGTCCAGCGACAATGGCTCGCCACCTGCCGCGTCGATATGTTCGATGGCGCGGCGGATCACGTTATAATGATAGCTGTCTTCGGTCTGGGTCATTCGGGCCTCGTCGCTTTTCTGATCCAGAATGGCGCAGATTGCGTGGGCAAAGCGACCCGGAAATTGCGCATCCGTTCGAAATCAGACGGGGAACCGCCTTGTCGGAGTGGCCAGAAACGGGCATAGCATCTGCATGGTAAAGCAACTGGGATATCATCAGATCCGGGCGATCTTTGACCGTTTTCACGCGGCCGAAGCCGAGCCGAAGGGCGAGCTTGAGCATGTGAATGCCTATACGCTGGTGGTCGCCGTGGCCCTGTCGGCGCAGGCGACTGATGTCGGTGTCAACAAGGCGACCCGCGCATTGTTCAAGATCGCCGACACGCCCGAGAAGATGCTGGCGCTTGGCGAAGATGGGTTGATCGAACACATCAAGACCATCGGGCTTTATCGTCAGAAAGCCAAGAACGTCATCAAGCTGAGCCGCATTCTGGCCGACGAGTATGGCGGTGTGGTTCCCAATTCCCGCGCCGCGCTGCAATCGCTGCCGGGGGTCGGGCGCAAGACGGCCAATGTCGTTCTGAACATGTGGTGGGGCGTGCCCGCGCAGGCCGTCGATACCCATATTTTCCGCGTTGGCAATCGCACCGGCATCGCTGTCGGCAAAGACGTGAATGCGGTCGAACGGGCCATCGAAGACAACATCCCCGCCGATTATCAACAACACGCCCATCACTGGCTGATCCTGCATGGGCGTTACACTTGCAAAGCGCGCAAGCCAATGTGCGGAAACTGCATTATCCGGGATCTCTGCCCCTACGAGGACAAGAATTTATGACGAAAAAGTATAAGGTTGTCGGCATCGGCAATGCCGTTGTCGATGTGCTGACCGTGGGCGATGATAGCTTTCTGGAGTTGATGGGGATCGAGAAGGGTATCATGCAGCTGGTCGAACGCGACCGCGCCGAGGTGCTGTATGCGGCGATGAAAGATCGCAAGCAGGCGGCGGGTGGGTCGGTTGCCAACTCGTTGGCCGGGATCGGCAAGCTGGGCTTGCCCACCGGATTCGTCGGCCGTGTGCACGACGATGCTTTGGGCCGCTTCTATGCTGACGCGATGGAGATGGACGGCACCCGGTTCATCAATCCCCCGGTGCCGGGCGGCGAGCTTCCGACCTCGCGCTCGATGATCTTCGTGTCGCCGGATGGCGAACGGTCGATGAACACCTATCTGGGTATTTCGGCGGAACTGGGGTCCGATGACGTGGACCCCGGCGTCGCGGCAGATGCCGAGATCGTGTTCCTGGAAGGCTACCTGTTCGACAAGGACAAAGGGAAAGAGGCGTTTATCGCCATGGCGCGGGCGTGTCGCGCTGCGGGCGGGCGTGCCGGGATCGCGATTTCCGACCCGTTCTGCGTGGAACGTCACCGGGCGGATTTCCTGCACCTGATCAAAAACGATCTGGATTACGTGATCGGGAATGAGGACGAGATCAAATCCCTGTTCGAAACCTCTGACATGGAAGAGGCTATCGCCAAGACCGCCGCGATCTGCCCGATGGTGGTTTGCACCCGGTCAGGGGATGGCGTGTCCATTTTGGCCAATGGCGAACGCGTCGATGTGCCGGTCGAACGCATTGTGCCGGTCGATGCGACCGGAGCGGGGGACGGCTTTGCCGCGGGGTTCCTCTATGGCCTGGCAACCGGCGCCGACATGCGCACCTGCGGGGAAATGGGTTGCGTGATCGCGGGCGAGGTAATCCGCCATATCGGACCGCGCGCCGACCGCAACCTTCTGGCATTGCTGCGGGACAAAGGCTTGGTGGCCTGAGGCTTGGTGGCCGGGCAGTTTACGCGGTATCCACGACCTCGAAATCATGGGTAACATTTGCTGTCGCCGCCATCATTGCCGAGGCTGAGCAGTATTTGTCGACGGACAGGGAAATGGCACGCTCGACCTTGTCTTTCCCGATGCCACGGCCTTTCACGATGAAATGCAGGTGGATGTTCGTGAAGACTTTCGGATCGGTTTCGGCGCGGTCTGCATCGACCTCGACAATCACGTCCTCGATTTTCTGGCGGGATTTTTCCAGGATCGAAACCACATCGTAAGCCGAACACCCCGCCGTTCCGATCAGAAGCAACTCCATCGGGCTGGGGCCGGGCGTTCCGCCCTCGCCATGGCTGGTGCCCAGAACGATGTTATGGCCAGTGCCTGAGGTGCCGACAAAGCTGCGGGCCTCGGCCCATGTGACGCGTGCTTTCATGATGGTCTCATTTCGTGTTTGATGCGTGGCCGATGCCCTGGGTCAATCGCCCAGCTTGGCGTGCACCTCGTCCAGGTCCACCTCGCCCACCGGCATCTTGTTGGCCGGGTTTTCGAAATCGTATTTGAACAGATCGAAATCACGGTGGTAGATTTCATAGATCAGATGCATCGAAAGGTCGTCGAAATAGTCTTCGACGGGGTGCGCGCGCTTCGGGCCGTGCCCTTCGCTTTCGTTGAAACGGGGAATGTCTGACAAAACGACCGGATGCGGGGTCTCGATCGCGTCAAGCACTTGCTGCATTCCGTCGTTGAATTGTTCGGTCCAGACGATCTTGTCATACCGCCCGCCGTTGGCGATGAAGGTCGACACATGGCCAGACATGGCCGACCAGTGAATATCGGGGTCCATGGGCCGGCGCCAGCGGATCGTATCGCGCGCAAACAGAAGGAAGCGGCGAAAGCTCTTGATCTGGTCGAATTCGAATCCGTTGTCAGGATCACCCACCTCGATCCCGTATTTCTGAATCAGGAGCGGCACCAGATTGCCGCGATATCGCCGCCCGTTGCGCTGGATACCGCAAATCTTGTCAAAGAAGCTGGACAGGATGCGGGTATAGGGATTGCGCACGCAGGTAAACGCGAAGCTTTTATGCGCCAATACGTTGTTTTCAATAAGGTTCTGGGACGCGTCCTGCGCCCATTTGTGCAACCCGTCGGTGCTGTCGTGGATGTCGCCATCGAAAAACGTGCCGTGATCGGAATAATACATGATCTGGCCGATGGTCGAGCAGGCGCATTTGGGCACAACCCGATACACAACGCTTTCGCTTTCGGTCATCCAGGTGCCGGGAAATCCCATATACTCAGTACCTCCAGAGTCCGATCAACGACCGATAAATTAGACCACAGTCATACCCTTCAGAAAAAAGCAAAGAAACACTGTTTATTCAATGGCCTTTCACGCTATCAATGGCTGCAGCCTTCGTGCCTACAAGGATTTTGTGACGTTACCATGGCCAAAATTGCCTTCATCCTGCTGTGCCACAAGGATCCTGACGCGATCATCAACCAGGCAACGCGGCTGACGGCAGCCGGCGACTGCATGGCGATCCATTTCGATGCAAGTGCGGATCCGGCACATTATCAGAAGATTCGCGAAGCGCTTGCCGACAACCCGAACGTCACCTTTGCGCGCAAGCGTGTCAAATGCGGTTGGGGCGAATGGTCATTGGTGCAAGCCACGCTGAACGCGGTCGAGGTGGCGCTTGAGGATTTTCCCCGCGCCACGCATTTCTACATGGTATCCGGCGACTGCATGGCGATCAAATCCGCCGAATATGCGCACGGGTTTCTGGACGCCAGCGATGCAGACTATATCGAAAGCTTCGATTATTTCGAAAGTGACTGGATCAAGACCGGCATGAAGGAAGAGCGGCTGATCTATCGCCATTTCTTCAACGAACGCACGCAGAAACGGCGGTTTTACACATCGTTCAACCTGCAACAGAAACTGGGTCTGACGCGGGATGTTCCGCATGACATTCAGGTCATGATCGGCAGTCAGTGGTGGTGCCTCAGGCGGCGGACCGTCGAATGGATTGTCGACTTTACCCACAAGCGCAAAGACGTGATGCGGTTTTTTCGCACGACCTGGATCCCGGACGAGACCTTCTTTCAAACCCTTGTGCGCCATCTTGTGCCCGAAGGGGAAATCAGGTCGCGCACCCCGACCTTTCTGATGTTCACCGACTATGGGATGCCGGTGACGTTTTATGACGATCACTATGACCTGCTGTTAAGCCAGGATTTCCTGTTTGCGCGCAAGATCAGCCCCGAGGCGCACGAGTTGAAGCGCCGCCTGGGTGATCTTTATGCCGCCGAGGGTGTTTCGTTCCAAATCTCGAACGAGGGGCGCAGCCTGTTCAGGTTCCTGACCGGTCGCGGACGGATCGGGCAACGCTTCGCCCCACGGTTCTGGGAAGCCGAAAGCAGCCTTGGACGGGATCGGGAGCTGCTGATCATCGTGTCCAAGAAATGGCATGTCGGGAAACGTCTGTTGCAAAAGATCGCCGAGGTGACGGGGCTGCCCGCAATCGAATACCTGTTTGACGAAGAAAGCTGCCCGATGCCCGATCTGGGCGGGATCGAAACGCGGATGGGTAAACGCACCCGCCACCGCAGGGCCCTGATGCGGATGTTGTTCGATTACTATGACACCAATCGCCTGGTCGTGTGTATGGATCCCAACAATCTTGACCTGATGCAGGATTTCTTCGCCGACAGGTCCACCACCCGCCTGCTTGAAATCAACTGTGACTTCACCGATGACTATCTTCTGGGGCATGCAAAGCGGGTGGGGCTGGCTGGCGACAACACGTCGCAAGACGCCATCAACCGGTTGCTGCCCACGATCAGGTCCGATGTTGCCTTCGAAAGCGAACAGATCCGGGATGCCGGGTTCTCGGAGTTCTATCGCATTAGCGAATCTGCCAGCGTGGAAGAAAACACGGTGCCGCTCTCGCGGTTTCTGTCGATCACGGAAGATCATGCCAAAGAAATTGCAGAGCTGGGCCATCTTTTCGCAGATTGATCCCCGACCCGGCCAAGTGACAGGAGACTGACATGCCCTATACCTATGACGACCAGAACATCTTTGCGAAGATTCTGCGCGGTGAAATCCCGAACGATACTGTCTATGAGGATGAATTTTCACTGGCCTTTCGCGACATTCAACCCCAGGCGCCCATCCATATCCTCGTGATTCCGAAGGGTCGTTATGTAAACCACGACCACTTTGCGACCACGGCATCGGATGCCGAGATTGCAGGCTATACGCGCGCCATCGGCAAGGTGTGCGGGGCGCTGGGGATAGCGCCGGGCGATGCCGGGCAGGGCTATCGCACGATTGCCAATTCCGGTGATCACGGCGTGCAGGAAGTGCCGCATTTTCATACCCATATTCTGGGGGGCCGTATGCTGGGCAGGATGCTGAAACGAGCCGACGATTGATCGGTTCTGTCTTGCAGAGACAAGCGGTGCTGGTATCATGGCGCGAAACGAATGAACGAGGTGTCCCGGATGACCCAGACTCCACCTGAAACCAAAGTTGTGGACAGCTACAAGATCGCTTGTGACGGCGGCGAGGGGGCACTGGGCCACCCGCGCGTCTATCTGCAAATCCCGCACGAGCAGGGCTGGGTGGAATGTCCCTATTGCGATTGCAAATACGTGCACAAGGATCATGCCGACAAGGCGGCATAAACGTCGTCATCCGGTCAGAAAAGATGGGCCGCGGGCAGACGCCACGCGGCCTTTTGCGTCTAACGGCGGCAAAGCGAATGGGAGGGGCCGATGAGCTTCGGAAAAGGTTGTCACCTGCATCTGGTCGATGGATCGGCGTTCATCTTCCGGGCCTATCACGCGCTTCCCCCGTTGACGCGGAAATCGGACGGTTTGCCCATTGGGGCGGTGGCCGGGTTCTGCAACATGCTGTTCAAGTTTATCGAGGATAACACCGGCGCGGACGCGCCAACCCATGTGGCGGTCATCTTCGACTATTCCGGTAAAAGTTTTCGCAACGACATGTATCCGCTTTACAAGGCGAACCGCCCGCCGGCACCCGAAGATCTTGTGCCGCAGTTTCCGCTGACCCGCGATGCCACCCGCGCCTTCAACATCGCCTGTATCGAGAAAGAGGGGTTCGAGGCGGACGACATCATCGCCACCCTTGCCAAGCGGGCCGACGAGGCGGGTGCGCGGGTGACGATCCTGTCGTCGGACAAGGACCTGATGCAGCTTGTCGGCGGCGGGATCGAGATGCTGGACCCGATGAAAAACAAGCGCATCGGTGTGGAAGGGGTTGAAGAAAAGTTCGGCGTCGGCCCGGACCGCGTCGTGGATGTGCAGGCGCTGGCAGGGGACAGTGTCGACAACGTGCCGGGTGCGCCGGGCATCGGCATCAAGACGGCCGCCCTGCTGATCAACGAGTTTGGCGATCTGGATACGCTTCTGGAACGCGCGGGCGAGATCAAGCAACCCAAGCGGCGGCAGACCCTGATCGACAATGTAGACCAAATCCGCATCAGTCGCGATCTGGTCAAGCTGGACGACAACATGGAGATGGACCTGCCGTTCGAGGCGTTGGAGTTGAAAGACCCCGATCCCGACACGCTGCTGAAATTCCTGGCCGAGATGGAGTTTCGCACCCTGACCAACCGCGTCGCAAAGAAGTTTGAGGTGGATGCGCCAGAGGTCACGATTGTTGAACCGGAAGACGGCGGGACAAGCGCCCCTGACATGCCCGATATCAAACCCGAAACCTATGAATGGGTGAAGGACGCCACCGCGCTGAAAGCATGGGTCGACCGGATTACCGGGCGCGGTTATGTGGCGTTTGACACCGAAACCACGGGGCTGGACGAGATGCGCGCCGAACTGGTCGGCATCTCGCTGGCGGTGGAACCGGGCGAGGCGTGCTATATCCCGCTGACCCACAAGACCAGCCAGACCGACGATCTGTTCGGCAGTGACGATCTGGCCGACGGGCAGATGTCCTTGGACGAGGCGCTGGCCCTGCTGAAACCGGTGCTAGAGGATCCCGCGATCCTGAAGATCGGGCAGAACATGAAATATGACGCGAAGATTCTGGCGCGTTATGGTGTTGATATTGCACCGATTGATGACACGATGCTGATGTCTTACGCGCAGAATGCCGGGCTTCATAATCACGGGATGGACACGCTGTCAGATCGGTATCTGGGGCATACGCCGATCTCGATCAAATCCCTTCTGGGGACGGGCAAATCGGCCATCACCTTTGACCGCGTCCCGGTCGAGGACGCCGTGAAATATGCAGCCGAGGATGCCGATATCACGCTCAGGCTCTGGCACTATCTCAAACCTCGTTTGCACAGTGCGAAGGTGACACGCGTCTATGAACGGCTTGAGCGCCCCTTGGTGCCCGTGCTGGCGCAGATGGAAATGACGGGCATCAAGGTTGATCGTGACGTGCTGTCGCGCATGTCCAATGCCTTCGCCCAAAAGATGGCAGGCTATGAAGCCGAGCTTTACAAGATCGCGGGGCGAGAGTTCAACGTGCAAAGCCCCGCTCAGGTCGGGGAAATCCTGTTCGATCAGATGGGGCTGGAGGGCGGCAAACGGACCAAGTCCGGCCAATGGTCGACACCTGCCGATGTGCTGGCGGACCTTGCCGCAGAACATGATTTTGCGGCCCGCGTGCTGGATTACCGCCAGCTTCAAAAGCTGAAATCGACCTATACGGATGCCTTGCAGGATCACATCCACCCCGAAACGGGCCGGGTGCATACCTCGTATTCGATTGCCGGTGCCAACACCGGGCGGCTGGCGTCGACCGACCCCAACCTGCAAAACATCCCCGTTCGATCCGAAGAAGGCCGCCGCATTCGCGAGGCGTTTGTCGCCCCCGAAGGCACCAGGCTGATCAGTCTGGACTATAGCCAGATCGAACTGCGCATTCTGGCCCATGTGGCTGATATCGACGCGCTGAAACAGGCGTTTCGCGATGGGCAGGACATTCATGCGATGACGGCGTCGGAAATGTTCGATGTTCCGATGGACGAGATGACACCGGATATTCGTCGTCAGGCCAAGGCGATCAACTTCGGCGTCATCTATGGCATTTCCGGCTTTGGTCTGGCCCGCAACCTGCGCATTCCGCGGTCCGAGGCTCAGGGCTTTATCGACCGCTATTTCGAACGCTTTCCCGGCATTCGCAAATACATGGATGACACGGTGGCCTTTGCCAAGGAACACAAGCGGGTCGAAACCCTGTTCGGTCGTCAGATCCACACGCCCGAGATTGACGCCAAGGGGCCGCACGCGGGGTTTGCCAAACGCGCCGCGATCAACGCGCCCATTCAGGGCACCGCGGCTGACATCATCCGCCGCGCGATGATCCGTATGCCCGATGCCATCGCCAAGCTGCCCGCCAAGATGCTGTTGCAGGTGCATGACGAGTTGATTTTCGAGGTTGAAGATGGCGCCGTGGACGACGTGATCGGCGTCGTGCGCGAGGTGATGGAGGGGGCTGCCGCGCCCGCTGTCAAACTGGACCTGCCGCTTACCGTCGATGCCGGGGTTGGCATGAACTGGGCCGAGGCACATTAGACCAAAGCCCGCCTTCGGCGCTGCTTCGCACGGCGATGACCGGATGTCCGAGTGCGCTTGACCCGTCATGCAACTGCGCTAGGGTTTCCCGGACCAACAAGGGAACCACCATGCGTCGAATTCTCATGACCTCCGCCATGATGGCATCCATCGCTTTGACTGGATGCCAGTCCTCGAAGACCCACACGCCCGAGGGACAGGTCACGTTCTGTGACAGGCTGATCGGTTGGGAGCCGATCACCGGGGAAACCGGCGCGGAACGCGCGGTGACGCGGGCCGAGATTTGTTCGAAACCAGCGGGTGATGGTGTCTGGATGAAGGTGGGACAGGTGCATGCGAAATTGCGCGGTCGCAGCTATTGGCTCTGGATGCCGATGGATGACCGACATCTGGCGGTATCGGCCACCGATGGCAGGCCGTTGCTGTCGGGCTGGATGCTTCAGGCCCGGCCCTTTACTTGGGCGCATGAAATCGTTGCCGTGCAGACACCGGGCAAAGTCAGCGCGGATGCCTTGCCCGCCGGGGCCTGCCCGCGCAAGGCGGTCGGGAAGAAGCCCGCGCTGCGATACTGCATCGCCGGCAACTGATGTCTGATAGCCTTACGTGTTGCCGCGCGGGTCCAGCAGGCGTTTCATCACGTCGTCCGAGGTGATCCGCCCGACCGGCTTGCCGTGTTCGGTGACCGAAAGCTCGGCCTGACCATCCAGCGCCGTCATCACCTTTGCCACTCGGTCGCGGACGTCGACGCTGACCGGCGCGGCGCACGGCCCCTCGGTCATCACGTCCCGTGCGGTCAGAACGCCCAGCGGGTTCATATGGGCCACGAAATCCGCCACGTAATCATCGGCAGGCGAGGTGAAGATGTCGCGCGGCGTGCCGCATTGCACGATCCGCCCGCCTTCCATGATCGCGATCCGGTCGCCCAGCTTGAACGCCTCGTCCAGGTCGTGGCTGACGAAGATGATCGTGCGCCTCAGGCTTTGCTGCAATTCCAGCAACTCGTCCTGAAGCCGGGTGCGGATCAGCGGATCGAGGGCCGAGAACGGCTCGTCCATCAAAAGGATCGGCGCCTCGGTGACAAAGGCGCGGGCCAGCCCGACACGTTGCTGCATCCCGCCTGACAGGTCGCCCACCTTGCGGTCGGCCCAATCGGACAGGCCCACAAGATCCAGCTGCGCGTCCACCCGGTCCTTGCGGTCGGCGGCGGACACGCCGTCAAGTTCCAGCCCCAGCCCGACATTCTGGCGCACCGTGCGCCAGGGCAGCAGGCCGAATTGCTGGAACACCATCGCCACGCGGCGGGCGCGGATGCGGCGCAAGGTGTTCTTGTCGGCATGGGTCACGTCGACCAGCACATTGCCGTCACAGACATGGGCCGCCCCCCGCACCACCGGGTTCAGCCCGTTTACCGCGCGCAGAAGGGTGGATTTTCCAGACCCTGACAGACCCATCAGCACAAGGATTTCACCTTCCTGCACGGTCAGCGAGCAATTGTGAACGCCCAGCACCTGGCCCGTGGCCTCCTGCACCTCGGCGCGGGTCATGCCCTGATCCATCAGGGGCAGGGCTTTTTCCGGTGATTGCCCGAACACGATCGAGACATTGTCGAACTTGACGGCGATACCGGCGGTTTCAGCGGGATTGGTTGTCTGGGTCATGTCAGCGTTCCACGCGCAGGATGCGGTCAAGCATGATGGCCACCACCACGATGATGAATCCGCTTTCAAAGCCAAGGGCGGTGTTCACCTGGTTCAGCGCCCGCACGACCGGGACGCCAAGACCGTCAGCCCCCACAAGGGCAGCAATCACGACCATCGACAAGGACAGCATGATGGTCTGGTTCAGGCCGGTCATGATCTGGGGCAGGGCATAGGGCAGCTCGACCTTCCACAGGGTCTGGCGCGGCGTGGCACCGAAGGCCTGCGCCGCTTCCAGCAGCGCAGGGGGGGTCGAACTGACGCCCAGATGGGTCAGGCGAATGGGCGCGGGCAGCACGAAGATCACGGTTGCGATCAGCCCCGGCACCATGCCGATGCCGAAGAACACGATGGCGGGGATCAGGTAAACAAAGGTCGGCAGGGTTTGCATCAGATCCAGCACCGGGCGCATCGCGCGAAACAGGCGCGGACGATGGGCGGCGGCAATCCCGATTGGGGTGCCGACGGCCATGCAGACCACGCAGGCCGACAGGACCAGCGTCAGGCTTTCGGTTGTCTCTTCCCAATACCCTTGGTTCAGGATGAACAAGAACCCGAAGAATACCAGCAGGCAGGTTTTCCAATTGCGCTGCAAGACCCAGGTGATGGCCACGAATACCGCCACAACCAGCAAGGGATGCGGGGTTTGCAGGACCCACAGAATGCCGTCAATCAGCAGTTCCATCAGCCAGCTGAGCCAGTCAAAGAAGGGCTCTCCCGTTTCCTGAAGCCAGTCAAACAGCTGCTTCGCGGTCTTGCCCACGGGGATCTTGGTCTCGGTCAGCCAGTCCATGCTCAGCCTTTTTCACATCTCGAAAGATCAAAGAAACGCGCCGGAGAGATCCCCGGCGCGTTTGTGGGTGGGGTCAGATCAAAGACCCAGCGCGCCCTTGACGGCGGCCACGCTGTCACCGCCATCAACCGTGGTGACACCGTCCAGCCACGCCGTGAACGCATCGGGGTTGGCTTTCAACCATGCGCTTGCGGCATCGGCCGGGTCTTCGCCGTCATTCAGGATCGCGCCCATGATCTCGTTCTCCATGGCCAGCGAGAATTCGAGGTTTTGCAGAAGCTTGCCGACATTCGGGCATTCTTCGACATAGCCCTTTCGGGTGTTGGTCATGACCTGCGCGCCACCAAGGTTGGGGCCGAAGAAGTCATCGCCACCGGTCAGATAGCCCATGTCGAAATTGGCGTTCATCGGGTGGGGTTCCCAGCCCAGGAAGACGATCGGATCGCCCTTCTTGTCGGCGCGTTCAACCTGCGCCAGCATCCCTTGTTCCGAGCTTTCGACAACCTCGAACCCTTCAAGATCAAAGGCATTCCCGTCGATCATCGACTGGATCAGGCGGTTGCCGTCATTGCCCGGCTCGATGCCGTAAATCTTGCCCTCCAGCGCGTCCTTCTGGGCCGCGATGTCGGCGAAATCCTTGATGCCCATATCCATGGCCGCCTTGTTCACGGCAAGCGTGTATTTTGCGCCATCAAGGTTCATGCGCACGGTGTCGACGGTGCCTGCCTCGCGGTATGGCGCGATGTCGGCTTCCATGGTGGGCATCCAGTTGCCAAGGAACACGTCGATGTCGCCTTCGGCCATCGACGTATAGGTCACGGGCACGGACAACACCTTGACATCGGTGTCATATCCCAGCGCACCAAGCACGACCGTGGTGGCCGCTGTGGTGGCGGTGATGTCCGTCCAGCCGACGTCCGAAAGCACCACCTCGTTGCAGCCTTCCTGCGCAAAGGCGGTGGTGGCTGCGGCGGACAATGCAATGGCTGAAAGAGTAGTTCTGAGGTTCATTTTTTCGCTCCCTGTTCATTGGTGCGGTTTCTTATTGAACGGAGGTGCCGGGGTGTCCCGGGCCACTCGCGCCAACCCTAGCGCAGAGGACGCGGGGGTGAAACCAGCTTCATTGGTCACAGAAGCTGCTTTTTATTGATTGACGAGTCAATTAAAAAAAGTGAACCTGCCCGGATACCGGTAATGGAGAGGGTGATGCCCAAGGTTGGAATGGAGCCGATCCGGCGTGGTGCGCTGGTTCAGGCAACGATCTATGAGATCGGACGCGCGGGCAGTCTGGACGTCACCGTGACCCAGATTGCCAAGCGTGCAGGCGTGTCCAGCGCGTTGGCCCACCATTACTTTGGTGGCAAGGAACAAATATTCCTGGCGGCGATGCGTCATATCCTGACGATCTATGGCGCTCAGGTGCGGGTTGCCCTGTTTGGCATCAAAGCGCCCCGCGAGCGGCTTGAGGCGATCATCCGGGCCAATTTCGAAGCCGGCAACTTCCGGCCCGAGGTTATTTCGGCGTGGTTGAATTTTTATGTCCTGTCGCAAAGCAACGATGGGGCGCGGCGCCTGTTGCGCGTGTATCAGCACCGGTTGCATTCGAATCTTGTTCATGCCCTGCGCCCGCTTGTCGGCGACGACGCACATGACGTGGCCGACACGCTCGCTTCGATGATCGACGGGCTTTATATCCGCCACGCCTTGCGGGAAGACACCCCCAGCGGCGTGCGTGCCTGCGACCGGGTGCTGGCCTGTCTTGATGTCATATTGGAGACCTACGCATGACCAAACCGAACATCCTGATCATCATGGTCGACCAGTTGAATGGCACCTTGTTCCCGGACGGGCCTGCGGATTGGCTGCACGCCCCGAACCTGAAGAAGCTGGCGGCGCGCTCGGTGCGGTTTCAAAACGCCTATACCGCCAGCCCGCTTTGCGCACCGGGGCGGGCCAGCTTCATGTCGGGCCTCTTGCCGCGCCGCACCAAGGTTTATGACAACGCGGCCGAGTTCGCGTCAGACATCCCGACTTATGCGCACCACCTGCGCCGCGCGGGGTATCAGACGGCGCTGTCGGGCAAGATGCACTTCGTCGGCCCCGACCAGATGCACGGGTTCGAGGAACGCCTGACCACCGATATTTACCCGGCTGATTTCGGCTGGACGCCGGATTACCGCAAGCCCGGCGAGCGGATCGACTGGTGGTATCACAACATGGGGTCCGTAACCGGGGCAGGGGTTGCCGAGATTTCCAACCAGATGGAGTATGATGACGAGGTTGCTTACACCGCCTGTGCCAAGCTGTATGATCTGGCGCGGGGTCATGACGACCGCCCGTGGTGCCTGACGGTCAGCTTCACGCATCCCCACGATCCTTATGTCGCGCGCCGCAAATACTGGGATATTTATGAGGGTTGCGAGCATCTTCTGCCCGAGGTGCCCGCGATGGATTACGACGATCACGACCCGCATGCACAGCGGATTTTTGACGCAAACGACTGGCGCAATTTCGACATCACCGAGGAAAACATTCGCCGCTCGCGCCGCGCCTATTTCGCCAACATTTCCTATCTGGATGACAAGATTGGCGAGATGCTGGACGTGATGGAACGCACGCGGCAAGACGCGATCATTCTGTTCGTGTCGGACCACGGCGATATGCTGGGTGAACGTGGCCTGTGGTTCAAGATGAACTTCTATGACGGGTCGGCGCGCGTGCCCCTGATGATCTCGGCGCCCGGGCTTGAGCCGGGGTTGATCGAAACGCCCGTATCTACGTTGGATGTGACCCCGACGCTGGCCGATCTGGCAGGCATATCGCTGGACGAGGTAAAGCCGTGGGTCGATGGTGAGACCTTGGTCCCGCTTGCGCAGGGAGAAGAGCGGAAAAGCCCTGTCGCGATGGAATATGCGGCAGAGGCGTCCTATGCGCCGCTTGTCTCTTTGCGATATGGGCCGTGGAAATATAACCGCTGTGCGCTGGATCCCGATCAGTTATTCAACATTGCTGACGATCCGCACGAGTTGACCAATCTGGCGGACGATCCGGCGCACCAAGCGACGCTGAACAGCCTGCGCGCCAAATCAGAAGCGCGCTGGGATCTGGCCGCCTATGACGCCGAAGTGCGCGAAAGTCAGGCCCGCCGATGGGTGGTCTATGAAGCGTTGCGCAACGGGGCCTATTTCCCGTGGGATTACCAGCCGCTGCAAAAGGCGTCTGAACGCTACATGCGCAATCACATGAATCTGGACAACCTGGAAGAAGGCCAGCGCTTCCCCCGTGGGGAATAAGCGACCCGATAGGACGGAATGAACATGCAAGCAGAATACATCATCGTGGGCGCGGGCAGCGCAGGTTGTGCGATGGCCTACCGGTTGGCCGAAGCTGGCAAGCGCGTGCTGGTGATCGAACATGGCGGATCGGATGCCGGCCCCTTCATCCAGATGCCCGCCGCGCTTAGTTATCCGATGAATATGGGGCTGTATGACTGGGGCTTCAAAACCGAACCCGAGCCGCATCTGGGCGGGCGCACCCTGGTGACACCGCGCGGCAAGGTGATTGGCGGGTCCAGCTCGATCAACGGAATGGTCTATGTGCGCGGACATGCCCGGGATTTCGACCACTGGGCCGCGCAAGGAGCTGACGGCTGGGCCTATGCCGATGTGCTGCCCTATTTCAAACGGATGGAAAGCTGGCATGACGGCGGCCATGGCGGGGATGCCGGTTGGCGCGGAACCGACGGCCCTTTGCACGTCACCCGCGGCCCGCGCAGAAACCCGTTGTTTCACGCGTTCGTCGAGGCTGGCAAGCAGGCGGGGTATCCCGTTACGGATGATTACAACGGGCAGCAACAGGAAGGCTTCGGCCCGATGGAACAGACTGTCTGGAAAGGGCGGCGCTGGTCGGCGGCAAATGCCTATCTGCGTCCGGCGCTGGAACGTGAGAATTGCACGTTGATCCGCGCCTTTGCCCGCAAGGTCGTGATCGAAGATGGACGGGCGGTTGGGGTCGAGGTCGAACGGGGCGGCAAGACCGAGGTGATCCGCGCCGAGGCCGAGGTGATCGTTGCTGCAAGTTCGATCAACTCGCCGAAGCTTCTGATGTTGTCTGGCATTGGCCCGGCGGGGCATCTGGCCGAGCACGGAATAGACGTCGTGGCAGACCGCGCCGGGGTCGGGCAAAACCTGCAAGACCACCTTGAAGTCTATATGCAATACGCATCGCAGAAGCCCATCACGCTCTATCGGTATTGGAACCTCGTGTGGAAGGGGATTTTGGGCGCCCAGTGGCTATTCACGAAAACCGGGCTGGGGGCGTCCAATCAGTTTGAAAGTGCGGCGTTCATCCGGTCGCGTGCGGGGGTGGAATATCCCGACATTCAATATCATTTCCTGCCAATGGCCGTGCGCTATGACGGCACCGCGCCCGCCGAAGGGCATGGGTTCCAAGCCCATACCGGCCCCATGCGGTCCCCGTCACGGGGCGAGATCACGTTGAAAAGCGCCGACCCGAGCGAAGCCCCGCGCATCTTTTTCAACTACATGTCCACCGAACAGGATTGGCAGGACTTCCGCACCTGCATCCGCCTGACCCGCGAGATTTTCGGGCAAGACGCGTTTGCGGATCATGTGAAACATGAAATTCAGCCCGGCAACGCGCTGCAATCCGATGACGAGATTGACAGCTTCATCCGTGACCATGCCGAAAGTGCCTATCACCCCTGTGGCACCTGCCGGATCGGGCGGGCCGATGATCTGAACGCCGTGGTTGACCCGGAATTGCGGGTGATCGGCGTTGATGGCCTGCGCGTTGCCGACAGTTCGGTGTTTCCGCGGATCACCAATGGAAACCTGAACGCGCCGTCGATCATGGTGGGGGAAAAAGCATCGGATCATATCCTTGGACGGCAGCTTCCCGCCTTGAACGACGCGCCGTGGATACATCCGGACTGGCAGAATTCGCAGCGATAGCGCCATTGGTTTGATCCGGGTCAATGCAGGGGGGTGTTGGACCGGCGCAATCTTGGACCAAACCAAGATAAAAGGAGAAGTCGCGAATGTCCCACACCCCTCATGAGCTGAATGAAGAGTTCCCGGATATGGTCGAGAAGATGGCCGAGTTGAAGCAGTCCGACGCGCATTTCGCCAAGCTGGCGGAAGAGTATCATGATCTGAACCGTGCGGTGCATCGTGCGGAAACCAATGTGGAACCCACGGATCAGTTCAATGAAGAAGAGATGCGCAAGAAACGCGCAGCCCTGAAAGATCAGATTTATCGCTTGTTGACGGCGGCTTAGGCAAAACACAGCAAGAAATTTGCCAGATCGCTGGTCTGGGTCTTATCTCGGTGCTGCACCTAGTACAGTGCTTCGACCCAGTCCAACACTTTCAAAAGGGCATCCCTGCGCCAGATGGTGGTGTGCCCGGCATCAGGATGAGTGATGAACACCTTGTTTGGGCTGGGAGACAGTTTGAACAAGGTGCGCCCCATCGATATCGGAATGGTTTCGTCGCTGCCGCCGTGCAGGATAAGAAGCGGTACTCTGGTTTTCGTGATGGTGCGCTTTGACGGCCATAGATCGGTTCTGGACTTAAACAGCGGTAGCATGGCGGGTTTTTTGTAAGCCACCAGATCGACCAGTGACGTATATGGCGCCTGAAGAATAATCCCGAGGGGCGGGCGCTTGCGGCCCACGGCATGTGTGGCAATCTCAAGTGCGACGCCGGTTCCCAGACTTTCGCCCCATATGATGGTCGGGCTATTGCCAATTAGTTTTGGCATCGCTTGGTAAAGCTGGTTCGCCTTCTGCTGAATGCTCTGGCGACTGGGCAATCCTTTGCTTCCGCCCATGCCGGGATAGCTCATTGCAACGACGCCATACCCGCGATTAAGAAACCAAGGCAGCTTGTTGCGGCGCAGGGCCAGATTGCCACCCGATCCCGGCAAATAAAGGATTGTCGGCTTGCCCGGACGGGGATCCCCGACCCACAGGATAATATCTTGGAACTTTACTTGCCTGAGACGTTCATCAACTCTTTTGGGATGTGCCCATTTCGGATTGAACTGATAGAATACCTGACGCTCCAACAGCGTTTGCGCGGACTGGGCGGTGGCCGGGGCGCCGGGCAGCGATGTGATCGCGATAATGGCCAGCGCGACCGCAAATACAAACTTCTTCATCGTTGAATCTCGTATGGAAGTGTTCCTCGTAAATATGGGTCGACTTGCAACTTGCGTTCAAGGGGAGGAACCGAGCGTTGGTGGCAGAACTGCCGTTCGCAGATGCGACAGGACACGCCGATGGGTTCGAATGCGGCGTCGTTCGACACGTCAAGGTCATCGGCATAGACCAAGGCGCTCGCGTGTTTCACTTCGCAGCCCAGCCCAATGGCATAGCGACGCACCGGCGCATGGAAGCTGCCGCTGGATTTCGACACGTTCCGCGACAGGCAGAAATAACGCACCCCATCCGGCGTCTGGGCAAGCTGGCGCAGAAAACGTCCGGGTGTTTCAAAGGCTTGATGGACATTCCACAACGGGCAGGCCCCCCCGAAACGGGCAAACTGAAGCCGTGTTGCAGAATGGCGTTTGGTGATGGTCCCAGCCTGATCGACGCGGACGAAGAAAAAGGGAATGCCCTTGGCGCCGGGCCGTTGCATCGTGGACAAACGATGTGCGACCTGCTCGATCGAGGCACCGAACCGGTCAGCAAGCCGTTCAAGGTCGTGGCGTGTCTTGTGTGCTGCGGCAAGAAACTGCTCATAAGGCAACAGCGCGGCCCCGGCAAAATAGTTGGCAAGGCCCAGTTTGGCGATGGCGCGGGCCTCGTCGGTCTGGAATCGGGCAAAGTCGAGCGTCGCTTCCAGCAGCGCGTCCTGGGTCAACAGGGCCACCTGCATCAGCAACTGGAATTCCTGCGTGGCGCGCGGCGGCCTTCTGGACAGGCGCAGAACCCGGTCTTCGGGGTCATAGCTGCGCATTGCATCCTGATCGACCCGTTCAACCCGGATCCCCCGATCCCCCAACACGGCTTCGGCCATCCCGGCAGGGTCCAGACCACGGTTTTTCCCGGTGCTTGCGAAATGTTCCGCTGCACGATCCACCGCGTCGATGTAATTGTCGCAATAGTGAAAGAAGTCGCGCACTTCATCCCACGGGCTGGCCTTCGATTGATGGTTGTCGGTGCCAAGGTTTTCATCCAGGGATGCCAGCCGTTCGTGTCCCATGCGATAGGCGCGGTGCAGCTCTAACAGCGCATGGGCCAGCGCGGGCGCGTTCGAGGCCGCCAGCCTGAGGTCCGCCAACGGGGGCACGTCCGAGAAGACCGGGTCGGCGAAAGCCTCGCGCATATCGCTGACAAGGCGTTCTGCATCGCCCGTTGACAACTCGGCCACGTCGAAGCCGAATTCCTGGGCCAGCGCGAGAACGACCCCGGTTGAAACGGGACGGTTGTTGTTTTCCATCTGGTTCAGATAGGGCAGGCTGACGCCCAGCTTCTCAGCAAAGTTTTTTTGCGTCAATCCAAGTCGGGAGCGGATTTCGCGAAGTTTTACACCAGCATAAAGCTTCTGAGTGGCCATGCGCGGGGTGTTCCTTTGGATGATTTGCAGAATTTGCTATTGCATCAGCTTATCATTTGCAAAGGTGTGGCGTCAAAGATTCAACCGCTTTTCCCGCCGGATCACCAACAGGATGGCAACGACCGCCAAAGCCGATGATGTGAGCATCAGAAGAAGCAATGGCATCGCGGTCGATCCCGGTGCCAGAAGCCACCCGGCAAGGGCCGACAGGGCGGCGCCACCCCCGATGTTCAGTGCTCCGCCAAGGCCCGAGGCGCTTCCGGCAAGTTCCGGGCGGACGCTCATCATGCCGGATGTGGCGTTTGGAAGGGTCATGCCGTTGCCAACGCCGACCCATGTCATGAAGCCAAAGAAGACATACTCTGACCCGTGGCCAAGCAGGAAAAGTATAAGCGACAGGAAAAGCCCGGCGGCGGTGATCAGGGCGCCCCAATACACCATTTTGGTCAATCCGACCCGCATCGAGTAGCGGCCGGAAAGATAGTTGCCGACCAGGTATCCCGCTGCGGGGGCGCCGAAGAACAGGCCAAGGCGTGCAGGGCTCATGCCATAGATCTCACTGCCGACGAAGGGGGCGCCGCCCAGATAGGCAAAGAATGCCCCTGATGTCAGGGCAGCCGACGCGCAGTAGCCCCAGAACCGCGGCGAGGTCAGAAGGGACGGATAGGCACGAAACTGGCTGCTGAAGCCGCCCGGTTGCGGGGTGATGGTTTCCCCAAGATCGCGCCATGTCAGCAGAATCGCGGCCACGCCTGCACCGGCTTGCAACCAGAAATTGGCCTTCCACCCAAAGGCCTGATCCAGAACGCCGCCGATGGATGGGCCAATCATCGGAATGATTGACATGCCCATGGTCACGTACCCGATCAGCGATGCCGCCTGATCGCCGGGCACCATGTCGCGAATGGCGGCGCGCGACAGGACGACCCCGACAACGACAGTGGCTTGCAGCATCCGAAACCCCAGAAACACCTGGATGGTCGGCGCGTAAATGCAGCCCAGCGTGGCAAGAATATAGACGGCGAATCCGGCCATGATGACCGGACGACGACCGAACCTGTCTGACACCGGTCCGACAATGACCTGCATCACCGCGTTGATGCCCAGGTAGAGCGCGACAGACAGTTGCACCATGCGATAATCGGTGTCGAAATATTGCGCCATCCCGGGCAGCGAAGGCAGGAAGACATTCATCGACAGCGTTGCCGCCGCGGCGACGAATGTCAGGGTGAAGACATGCGGCGGCGTGGACGAGTCCA
>JAUHWP010000178.1 GCA_030424645.1 Alphaproteobacteria bacterium | reverse complement strand
TGCTGTGACCACACGCCCCTTGCGTGATTGACCGGATTGCGCCACACAAATGCCGACCCATTCTGCGAAAGGCGTTCCCATGAACAAGGGCAAGACCGTCAAGGATTACATCCGCACCATCGTCGACTTCCCGCACGAAGGCATCCTGTTTCGCGATGTGACCACCCTGTTTGCCGACCCGCGTGGGTTTCGCATGGCAATCGACCAGATGCTGCATCCTTATGCCGGCGAGAAGATCGACAAGGTCGTGGGGCTTGAGGCGCGTGGCTTCATTCTGGGCGGTGCGATTGCCCACCAACTGACCCTTGGTTTCGTGCCGATCCGCAAGAAGGGCAAGCTGCCCGGCGCCACGCTGTCGCAAGCCTATACGCTGGAATATGGCGAGGCGGTGGTCGAAATCCACGACGACGCGATCCAACCCGGCGAGAAAATCCTGCTGGTCGATGACCTTCTGGCCACCGGCGGCACCGCCGAGGCCGGGATCAAGCTGATCGAACGTCTGGGCGGCGAGATCGTGGGCTGCGCCTTCATCGTTGACCTGCCGGAACTTGGCGGGCGCAAGCTGCTTGAGGAGATGGGCATGGATGTCCATGTCTTGTGCGAATTCGAAGGGATGTGAACTTGTCGTTAACCCCGGACGGTTAATCCTGTTCTTGCCTGACGGGAGTTCAGGCGCTGCTTGCTGACATGACATATCGTGCAACGCCCCGCCCACCCTGGCGGGGCGTTTTCTTTTACAGGCAATCAGTTTCTTTTTGCAACTATTCCAAGGAGAAGATCACGCCGGGGTTCATGATGCCCAGCGGATCAAGCGCGCGCTTGATTGCGCGCATCGCCACCAGCCGCGCCGGGTCGCCATAGCGTTGCAATTCGTTCGGCTTCAAACGGCCGATCCCGTGTTCTGCGCTGAACGATCCTTCGTGACGCTGCACCAGACCATAGACGACATCGCGCACCTGCTGGCGCCTGTCGGCAAACGCCGCCAGCGTCTGCCCGTCGGGTGGAAACACGTTGTAATGCAGGTTGCCGTCACCCAGATGCCCGAACGCATTGACGCGAAACGGGGCAAGGCGGGCCAGGGCGGCGTCAGCCTCGGCCAGAAAGGCGGGAATGGCAGAGAGCGGCAGCGAGATGTCATGCGAGCTGATTGCGCCGATGGCCTTGTTGGCCAGTGGGATTTCCTCGCGCAGTTTCCAAAGCGCCGTGCGCTGGCTGTCACTTTGGGCGATCACGCCATCATCGGTCAGCCCGGCGCTTTCGGCCTCGACAAACAGGGCTGCCAACTCGGCTTCCGGGTCTTGCCCCGGCCCCAGCCCCAATTCGATCAGGACCGACCAGTCGGGGCGGGCGGAGAACGGTTGCGGTCCGCCCATGCCCGCAGCGGCAAGAAAATCCAGCCCTGTTCCCTTGATCAGCTCAAATGCGCTGATCCCCTGCCCCAGACGCGCCTGCGCCATCGCCAGAAGCTGCAACGCTGCCGCCGGGTCGCGCACCGTCAACAGCGCCGTGCCCTGCCGTGCGGGCCGGGGATAAAGTCGCAGGCTGGCGGCGGTGATCACCCCCAACGTCCCCTCGGCCCCACACAGAAGCGCGCGCAGGTCATAGCCGGTGTTGTCCTTGCGCAGCCGCTTCAGGCCATGATGGACCGATCCGTCGGGCAACACGGCCTCGATCCCCAGGCACAGATCACGTGCCGAGCCATAGCGCAGGACATTCACCCCACCGGCATTGGTGGACAAGCACCCGCCGATCCGGCACGAGCCTTCGGATGCCAGAGACAGCGGAAACAGTCGGTCCGCCGCCATGGCCGCCGCCTGAACATCCGCCAGGATTGCCCCGGCTTCGGCCACCAGAACATTTTCGACCGAATGGACGGCGCGCATGCGGGTCATCCGCTCAAGGCTCAGGATCACTGGCGCCCCGCCGGGCATGATCTGCCCGCCCACCAATCCAGTGCCACCACCGAAAGGCACCACCGGCACGCGGACCCCAGCGCATTCGCGAATGATCGTCGACACCTCGTCCACCGAGGATGGCGCAAGCACCAATCCACCCTCACCGTGAAACAACCCGCGCGGTTCTTCCTGATAGGTTGGGGTCAGGGGACGAAACACCTGATCGGACAACACGGCACGCAGCCGTGTTTCAAACGCACCGTCCGCTGGTTTCAGATCGCCCATGACCGCCGCCCCGTTGCTGACCTATCCGGCCTGCGTCCGCCCGCGCCGGTCCGACCGAAGGTTGGCATAAAGCACATGGTTGCGCCAGCGCCCGTTGATTTGCAGATAGCTTTGCGCCACGCCTTCGTATTTGTAACCGACCTTTTCCAGCACCCCGCGCGAGGCGGCGTTTTCCGGCAGGCACCCGGCTTCGAGCCGCGACAGGTCAAGTTCGTTGAACGCGTAATGCACCACCGCTTCCAGACCTTCGCGCATATAGCCGTGCCTGGCAAAGCGTTCCCCGATCCAATAGCCGGTCGTCCCGGCCTGCGACGGGCCGCGCCGGATATGGTCCAGCGTCACCGCCCCCACCAACACCTTGTCTGCCCGGCGAAACATGAAAAGGGGAAGCGCCGTGCCCCCCTGGATCGAGCGGTTGGCCCAATAGACCCGGTTTGTAAAACTCTTGCGGCTCAGGTGATCCTGCGCCCATGTGGGCTCCCAAGGGGTCAGGAAATCCCGGCTGGCGGTGCGCAACGCAACCCAGCCGCGATAATCGCCATGCGCGGGCGGGCGCAGGGTCAGCCGTTCGGTTTCGATCCTGACCTTCTTGGACCGGCCCAGCATCAGGCGACGCGCCTTTCGTTCAAGACATCAAGGCTCAGCGCGTTTTCTGCCGGGCCATAGACCGCCATCGCCATATCGCCTTTTGTCAGGCTCGCGCCGAAACTGCGCAAATCGGCCAGCGTCACCGCGTCAATCTTCTCGACCGTTTCAGAAAGCGACGGCACACGCCCCCAGATGGCGACCAGTCGCGCCATCCGCTCGGCCCGCGATGACGGGCTTTCCAGGCCCATCAACAGCCCCGCCTTCATCTGAACCCGCGCGCGCTCCAACTCGCGCTCGGTAATATCCGATCCGGCGCGTTTCATCTCGTCGATGCACAGGCGGGACAGGTCGGCGATGTCTTCGCCCGACGTGCCTGCATAGATCGTCATCATCCCGGTATCGTCATAGGCCCCAAGCTGCGAGAAGATCGAATAGCACAGCCCGCGCTTCTCCCGCACCTCCTGAAACAGGCGTGACGACATCCCGCCGCCCAGCGCCGAACTGAACAACTGGGCAGCATAGAACGCATCGTCGCGATAGCTGGGGGCTTCGAACCCCAGTGTGAAATGCACTTGCTCCAACCCGTTGCGCAGCTCGACCCGCGCGCCGCTGGACCAGCGCGCCGCATCCGTCGCGCGTGATCTGCCGGGTTTCAAATGCCCAAACGCCGTTTCCGCCAGACGCAGGATCTGATCATGGTCAACCGCGCCCGCCGCCGACAGGATCAACTGCTCGGGTCCGTAATGCTGATCGACGAAGGCCGAAAGGTCGTCGCGCCCGAAGCCCTGCACCCGTTCGGCGGGGCCAAGGATGGTGCGGCCCATCGGCTGGTCGGGGAACGCGGCTTCCTGCAACCAGTCAAAGATCACATCATCCGGCGTATCCAGCGCCTGACCGATTTCCTGAAGGATCACGCCACGTTCGATCTCGATCTCGCTTTGCTCGAACACCGGGTTCAGAACGATGTCGGAAATCACGTCCAGCGCCAGCGCCACATCGTCCTTCAGAACCCGCACGTAATAGGCCGTCACCTCGCGCGAGGTATAGGCGTTGATATAGCCACCCACATCCTCGATCGCTTCGGCAATCTCAAGCGCCGACCGCCTTTCGGTGCCCTTGAAGGCCATATGTTCCAGAAAATGCGCGATGCCGTTCTGCGCGGGGGTTTCGTGCCGCCCGCCCGCCGTGACCCACACCCCGACCGAGGCGCTTTCCAGCCCCGGCATATGCTCGGTCACGACGCTGACGCCGTTTGGAAGCCTGTCCAGACGCACGCTCATGCAGGGATGACCTTTCCGGTGCGCTCGCAGATCAGGGCCTTCAGTGCTTCCAGATCGTTCGCCACCCGGGTCACACGCTCGTCCCGGTCAAACAGGTCGTCCATATGCGGCGGCAGGGGCGCGGCCACCGTCACGGGCTTTTTCGTCACCGGGTGCAGAAAGGTCATCGACCGCGCGTGCAGGTGCAGTTTCTTCGAGATGATCCCGCCGAGCTGCGCGCCCCAGCCGTCGCCGAGGTTTTCCTGCCCCGAG
>JAUHWP010000177.1 GCA_030424645.1 Alphaproteobacteria bacterium | reverse complement strand
GCGCTTGCGGTGCAGCCGGACGGCACGGTGCTTGTGGTCCCCGAAGGGAACGGAAGCCAGAAAACACCGCACCCGGTCTATCGTCTGCGCCCCGGCGCGACGAGGTGGGAAAAACCATTCTCGATCCCGCGCTATCGCCCCTATGTGCCGGTCGGGGCGGATATCGGGCCGGATGGGCGGCTTTACGTGCTTGAACGGCATCTGAGCAGCATCTTCGGCTTCACCAACCGGGTGCGCCGGTTCGACATGACCGGGGACAGCCTGACCAACGAAACCGTTTTGCTGCAAACCGAAGTCGGCGCCCATGACAATCTGGAAGGGCTGGCCGTCTGGCGGGATCAGGATGGCCTGATCCGCCTGACCATGGTGTCGGACGACAATTTCAAGTTCTTCCAGGTCACGGAAATCGTGGAATATGTCGTCCCCGATGGCGCAGGTGTGAAAACGGAACACTTGATCACACCCGATTGAACCGTTAAACGCAGCCCGTTCCCGGCTTTGGGAGCCAAGTCTCCGCAACCTTGCAAAAACGGACCAACAACATGACCCGTATCCTTCCTGGCGTGATCGCCATGGCCACCATCGTGGTGGCGTCGAATATCCTGGTGCAACACCTGTTCGGCCAATGGCTGACCTGGGGGGCCTTTACCTATCCCTTCGCCTTTCTTGTCACCGATGTGATGAACCGGGTCTATGGCCCGGCGGCCGCGCGCAAAGTCGTGTTCGCCGGTTTCGTGACCGGCGTGGTGTGCAGCTTCATCGGAACGCAGATCATGGGCGAATTCGGCCCGCTGGTCACGGTGCGGGTCGCGATTGCCTCGGGCCTTGCCTTCCTGACGGCGCAGCTGCTGGACGTGGCCATCTTCGATCGCCTGCGCGACGGAAAATGGTGGCGGGCCCCTGTCGCCAGCACCATCATCGGCGGCTCGGTCGACACCGCGATTTTCTTCACCATCGCCTTCTCGGCCAGCCTGTCGTTCCTGGAACCGGGCAATGATATCGGCTGGGCGAACGAGGTCTTGCCGATGCTTGGCAGCGGCCCTGACGCCCCGCTTTGGATGTCGCTGGCGGTGGCGGATTGGGCGGTGAAAATGGCGATTGCCCTGATCGCTCTGGTCCCATTTCGCCTCATCGTCACGAAACTTTCACCAAATCCTGCGTGAAAAGTTTTGACAAACGCAAAATCTGTGGCAACCTCCTAGATATAGAAACAGCGAGAAAGGAGGTGTCCATGTCGAGAGGAACAATGGAGCGAGGTGCCGGGACAACCTAGGTCGCGACTTACCGGGGCAGCCCCCGGCAAGGAACGCGGACCAAGTTGGCCAGACCTGATTGGCTAAGCCTAACCGGTCCCACCTCCTTAATTCTCGAAAGGGTCGTCCCAAGGCGGGCGGCCCTTTTCTTTTGGGATTTAAGCACCGCAATCAATTCGCTAGGGTGCGCCCATGATCCGCGTGACAGACGATATCACCCTGCAAGACTGGGAGCTGAGTGAAAGTTTCACCCGCAGTTCCGGCCCCGGCGGCCAGAACGTGAACAAGGTGTCCACGGCGGTTGAGCTGCGCTTCGAAGCTGCCAGATCGCCGAACCTGACCCAGCCCGTCAAAACCCGCCTGAAACGCATCGCCGGGCGCAAATGGACCCAGGACGGCGCCATCGTGATCCGCGCCGAAGACACGCGAAGCCAGGCGCGCAACCGCGAGATTGCACAAGACCGCCTGGTCGAAATGATCCGGCGGGCACTGGTTGCACCCAAGCGACGTATCGCCACCAAGCCCACATTGGGATCAAAGAAGCGCCGGCTGGACGCAAAGACGCGTCGCGGCCAGATCAAAGCCCTGCGGGGGCGTGTTGATGAAGATTAACCACACAGCGGAGCCATACTCATGTCGGACACAACCACCCTTCTGAAACGCCGTGCGCGGCTTCTGGGGCCAAACATGACGACCTTCTACAGCACGCCCGTTCACGTCGTGCGGGGCGACGGGGCTTGGCTGTGGGACGCGGATGGAAACCGGTATCTCGACTGCTACAATAACGTGCCCCATGTCGGCCACGCGCACCCGAAAGTGGTCGAGGCGATCACCCGGCAGGCCGCCACGCTGAACACCCACACACGCTATCTGCACGAAGGGATACTGGATTACGCCGAACGCCTGACCGGCACCATGGGGCACGATCTGGATACCATGATCATGGTTTGCACCGGGTCCGAGGCCAACGACATCGCCCTGCGCATGGGGCGCGCCATGACCGGCAAGACCGGGATCATCTGCACCGACAACACCTATCACGGCAATACGGATCTGGTGTCGCATCTGTCCGCCAAGAAGACCCCGATCGGCGGCGCGGTGGATTGGGTGAAGAAGGTGCCGTCGCCCGACACGCTCGCCCCGCTGGGTGGCAGCGCCGAGGCGCAGGCGCAGGCATTTGCAGATCAAATCCAGAAAGCAATCGACGCGCTTGAGGCCGAAGGCCACGGCTTTGGCACCCTGATCCTGTGCCCGTTCTTCGCCAACGAAGGCTTCCCGGACCTGCCATCCGGCTTTCTTGCCCCCACCATGGATGTGGTGCGCCGCGCCGGGGGCATCATCATCGCGGACGAAGTGCAGCCGGGCTTTGGCCGCACGGGGCGTCATTTCTGGGGGCATCAGCGGATCGGGCTGGCGCCGGATATCGTCACGATGGGCAAGCCGATGGGCAACGGGCATCCAGTCGCCGCCGTCGTCACCCGGCCCGAGATCATGGCGGAGTTCCGCACCCGCTTCGGCTATTTCAACACGTTCGGCGGCAACCCGGTCTCGGCCGCCGCCGCAATGGCGGTGCTGGAGGTGCTGGAAGAGGAAAAGCTGGTCGATAATGCGCGCGACACGGGCGACTACGCTTTGGGGCTTCTCAAGGGGCTCGACCACCCGATGATCGCAGATGTGCGCGGGGCGGGTATGTTTCTGGGGGTCGAGTTTGCCAAGGACGGTGACACCGAAGCCGCCGCGCCCTTCTGCGCGAAACTGGTCGACGAGATGCGCAATCGCGGTGTCCTGCTGCACTCGGTGGGGCGGTATTATCACGGCGTCAAGATCCGCCCCCCAATGTGCTTTGACCGCGCGCAGGCCGATCTTCTGGTCGAAACGATGGATGCGGCGCTGAAGGCCCTGCCCGCATGAGCGCGTTGAAACAGGCGCTTGAGGCATGGGGCGCGCAAGACATCCGCATGATCAAGAACCGCGAAAACGTGGTGCACGAGGTGCGCGTCGGGGGCCGCCCTGCGGCGCTGCGTCTGCACCGCCCCGGCTATCAAAGCAAGGACGCGATCCGGTCGGAACTGGATTGGATGGCCGCGCTGGCAGCCGCCGGAATGCGCGTGCCCGCCCCCATTCCCACCCGGTCCGGCGACAACCTGGCCGATCTGGGCGGCGGTCAGATCGCCACCGTGGTCACATGGGTCGACGGCACGCCCATCGGCGAAGGCGGCGTGCCGCTGGCGGGCAGCGAGGCCGAGCAGGCCGCGCTGTATCACAAGGTGGGGGGCGAGATTGCCCGGCTGCACAACCTGACCGATGCCATGAACCTGCCCACGGGCTTCACCCGCCACCGCTGGGACATTCCCGGCCTGTTGGGCGATGATCCGTTCTGGGGCCGGTTCTGGGAAAGCCCGGCCTTGTCGGACGCCGACCGCAGCCTGATCCAACGCGCCCGCGCCGTGGCGCATGACCGGGTGACGGCCTTTGCCGTTGCGGGTGCCGATTTCGGGCTGATCCACGCCGATGCCCTGCGCGAAAACATCTTCGTCAAGGACGGAGAGCTGACCCTGATCGACTTCGACGACGCAGGCTTCGGCTTCCGGCTTTACGACCTTGCGGTGATGATGACCCAGAACGAGGACGAACCGGCCTATGACGCCATCCGCACCGCCGCCCTGGCCGGATACCGCGCCCGCCGCGCGTTAAGCCAGGAGGCGGAAGACCTGCTGCCCCTGTTCATCATGATCCGCCGCTTCGCCTCGATGGGCTGGGCGGTGCCACGATATGATCCGACCGGGCCGGAGGTTGTAAGTTATACGCAGAAAGCGGTGACCGCGGCACGGAGAGTGCTTGGGGGGTGAGGGGCTGCGTGATGGGTGGGAGTGTTTGAAGGTTTTGACGCGGGAAAGGCCGGGGTTTTAACGATTTTGACGGTGTTTTTTTTTGGGGGTGGGTTTTACCGGGTTTAAAGTGACGGTTTCATTTGCCATCAGATCAAAACGACATACCACTTCTGCAGTGATCAATTGCACCCCAAATGTACCTGACTAGAATTGAGCGGAG
>JAUHWP010000176.1 GCA_030424645.1 Alphaproteobacteria bacterium | reverse complement strand
ACAGGCTGACATTCCGGCCCGGCGCTTCGTATTGGCCGATCGACTGATACTGCTTGTCCAGAATGTTATAGGCCCCCAGATTGACCGAGATATTGTCCGTCAGATCGGCCCGGACCTGCAGGTTCAGCGTGGCATAGGCGTCTGCCTGATCCACGATCACGCCGGTGGAATCACGCAGCGTGGCCGCGCTTTCGCCTGCAAGATACAGATCCCATTCGCCCGACACATTGCCGATATCCCAGTCCCGGCGCACACCAAGTTTGCCGCTGAAGGTCGGTGAGCCGCTGTCGGTGGTGGAATACCCGCTGGAATAGGTGAACTCTCGCTTCAGCCATGCCGCCGTCGCATAGGGGCGCAAGCCCCAAACGCCGCTGTCCAGCTCGGCGGTGATCTCCGCCCCCCAGCTTCTGGCCGCGTTGACGTTCTGATACTCATAACTGCCGCCCGCGATCGGCATGGTGGTAATATAGTCCCTGGCGTCGGTGTAGAACACCGTTCCGTCAAACACGACATTGCCGCGATCGACGCGCGCGCCCAGTTCGTATGAGGTTGAGGTTTCAGGTTTCAAATCGGGATTGCCAAAGGTAATGCCGCGCCCACCCGCAGTGGTTTCAAGGTAAAGCTGCGAAATCGTGGGATAGGTATATCCCTGACTGATGCTGGCGCGCAGGGTCGTGTCCTCGTTCGGTTTGTAGACCAAACCACCCGCCCCGACGAAACGGCTGTCGCTGTTCGTGGTTGCGCCTTGTTCGACGCCATCCAGAAGATAGCTGTCCCGGTCACTGTCCACTTTGTAGTAGCGTCCGCCAAGCGTGGCGGTCAGTTTGTCATTCAACTGCACCTCGTGCTGCGCATAGGCCGAGAACGTGCGGATGGTCGCGTCGGAATAGCGCAGCGTTGTCGACGGGAAGGGCGCGAAGGGTGACGTCGTGATGGTCGCCTTGTCGGCCGTCTGGCGGTCGTCTTCATAAGACAGGCCGACTGTTGTGCGGTGGCCGGGTGCGAAGTCCAGTTCGGCCTTCGCCGACACGCCCCAGGTTTGTTGTTCGTCAATCGACGAGGACAACACATTCATATCGCCCATCGGACCCATGGGAATGGTGATGTCATTCAGGAATTCACGGTCGATGGTCTGCGTATAGGCATCCAGTTTCAGAAGCGACATCCACGGGGTCAGGTCTGTGCCCTCATAGAAGACCGCATATTTGCGAAGGTCGCGATGCGGCAGTTGGATCACGAAATTCGGATCGCCGGTGCCCACATTGGCCGACAGGTCGAAATCCTGTGCACGGAATCCGAAATAGTGATTGTTCAAGGCATAGCCCAGATGCAGCGACAGGTCCTGATCCTGAATATCGGAATTTGCGACCGTGCCCGTCGTGGTTCTGATGTCGCCGAGATCGGATTTGGAGTAGGTGAGGCGATAATCCAGATTGCCCGTGCTGCCCGCTGCCGTCACCGACCCGCGATAGCCGTCTGTCGCGCCGAGATACCCGGCGGTGGTTGTCAGTTCAAAAGGAACATCGGCGCCACGTTTGGTGATGATGTTGACCACCCCACCAATCGCGTTGTTGCCGGAAATCACCGACGAGGGGCCGCGCACAACCTCGATCCGCTCGATCGAGGCAGGCGAGATAAGGATCGGCGTGCCATAGCCGGTGTGGTCGGTCAGCGCCTGACCGTCAATCTGGATCGAAACGCGGCTGGAGTCCTCGCCACGGATCTTTATCCGTTCGATCCCTTCCTGCGTGACCCGCACGCCGGGGATCTGCTCCAGAATCCGTCCGACCGAGCTGGGCGGCACACGCGAGATTTCTTCTTCGCCCAGCACGCTGACCGATGCCGGGCTGTTCAGCACTTCGGTCGGCAGGCCGGTCCCGACCAGGATGATCGTGCCCAGATGGCTTGTGCCCTCTTGCGCCTGGGCAATGGTCGGTGCGCCAAGCCCTGCCGTCAACAACGCCAGAACCGAGGCCGCACCCTTGAGCGAATATGCGGTGTTCATCTTTCTTTCCTTATCTTCAAGTTAAGTGCGCAGATCACGATCCGCGCGGGCTTTTCTGTTTGAACCTGGCGAGAAGCTGGGTGCTTGCGACACGAACCGTGTCGGTTATCCTTCGGTGCCTTGCCCCGACCATGGGGTTCGGCCGCCATGCAGTGACACGCAAGCCGGGTGGACGACGGTCGCCCCCAGACCCGGAAGCAATGCCGGGCACACGTCGCAGTCATAGGCGCGCGACAGGTTGGCCCGTGTCAGAACCTGCCCGGTCGGCCCGCTTGCCAGAACCTTGCCATCGGTCAGCATGACGATGTGGTCGGCATACAGTCCCGTCAGGTTCAGATCGTGCATCACGGCGATCACGCCACCACCGGCGCGGGCGAAATCGCGGGCGATGTTCATCACCTGCAACTGATGGCCGATATCCAATGCTGCGACGGGTTCATCAAGAAACAGCCAGCGCGGCGCACCGTCTTCCGAGACCGGCTTCCACACCTGGCACAGAACGCGGGCAAGCTGGGCGCGTTGCTGTTCGCCGCCTGACAGTTCCTGGAAGAACCGGCCTTCGTATCCCGCAAGCCCGACCTTCGCCAGCGCCTGACGGGGCAGGGTGTCATCCTGCGATGAATGGCCCGCCAGCAGGCCAAGGCGCACGACCTCGATCACCGTGAATGGAAAGGCCAGTGATGTTGCCTGCGGCAGCACCCCGCGCAGCGATGCCAGCTTCCATGATGGAAACCCGGTGATGTCCTGCCCATTCAGATGCAGCGACCCGCCATGATCCACATCCCCGGTCAATGCGCGCAGGAATGTCGTCTTGCCCGATCCGTTCGGCCCGACGATCATTGTGACTTGACCCGGTTTGGCCTGCATGTCGACCCCGCGAAGAACCTGCTTTTGGCCAAGTGAAACCTGAATATCTCTGGCGTCGATCATGGGGCCTCACAAATCCAGCACGCCGCGGCTGCGCAGAAGAATCCACATGAAGACTGGCGCGCCGATGATCGCGGTCACGATCCCGATGGGTAGCTCGGCAGGGGCGATGATGTTGCGGCAGATCACGTCCGCTGCCAGCAGAAGCGACGCGCCCAGCAGCGCGGCGTTTGGCAGAAGATAGCGATGATCCGGCCCGATCGCCAATCTGAGCACATGTGGCACGACCAGTCCAACGAAGCCGATGCCGCCGGACACCGCGACGGCGGCGCCGGTTGCGGCGGCAACCGACAGGACAGACGCGGATTTCACTCGCTGGATGTTGATCCCAAGATGCCCCGCCGTGGCCTCGCCCAGGGCCAGCCCGTTCAGGCCCCGCGCCAGAAACGGCGCCAGCGCCAGCGCGGCACAGATGACCGGCAGGGCGGTCAAGACCTTGGTCCATGTCGCGCCCGCAAGCGACCCCATGCCCCAGAAGGTCAGATCCCTGAGCTGGGCGTCATTGGCCTTGTAGATCAGGACGCCCGACAGCGCACCTGCCAGCGCGGCCAGCGCGATGCCCGCCAGAAGCATGGTTGCGACAGATGTGCGCCCTTTGCGGGTTGCCACCCGATACAGCAGATACATGGTTCCCCAGCCCCCCAGGAAGGCCGCGGCCGGGACGAGGTAATGCCCAAGGGCGGTTTGCACGAAGACAGGGGCCAGGCCGCCAAGCACGATTGCGGTTATGGCGCCAAGTCCCGCGCCTGCGCTGACCCCGACAAGGCCGGGATCGGCAAGCGGGTTGCGAAACAACCCCTGCATCAAGGCCCCGGACACCGCAAGGGCTGCGCCGACCAGCACGCCCATGACCATGCGCGGCAAGCGGATGTCGAAAAGCACCACGCGTTCGCTGACGGTAAGCTCCTGCCCGGACAGGAGCTTTGAAAGCACCGCAAACGGAGAGACCCCTGTCGCGCCATAGGTAAGGCTGAACAGGCAGATGACCAGCAGCAGAAATGCCTGACCCCATATCATCTGCCGTGCGCGGGGGCGCCTGTCAGCATGATCCTTCCGTTGGTTCGGCACGGTTTCAAATTCGGCGCTGGCGGCGGACATGGTTGCGCTTACCCATCTGTGCCGGGTTCGGCGGTCAGGGCGGCCCGAAGGTCGGTGACGGCGGCGGCGGTGCGCGGCCCGAAGCTTAGCAAGTAATCGCCATCCATACGGATCACCCGTTTGGCGATGCCCGCCGGGGTCAGTTTCAGCCCGGCATGTGACCACAGGTCGTCATCTGTCACCTCGCCGCCATAGCCTTGCTTCATCATCAGGAGGGCGTCCGGTGCCATCTCGACCAGCGCTTCGTCCGACAGGATGCGATAACCTTCGAAGCCCTGCGCGACATTCACCGCAC
>JAUHWP010000175.1 GCA_030424645.1 Alphaproteobacteria bacterium | reverse complement strand
CCAACCCGGAACTGACCGTTGCCGGTGCGACGGTTGATGCGTCCGAGATCACGCCCGCCCTTCTGGAAAGCCTGCACGAGGTCGAAGGGATCGAGGCCAACGTGGCCACCGGATACCACGCCATTGAATTCCTGCTCTGGGGGCAGGATCTGTCCGGCACGGATCATGGGGCTGGCCAGCGTCCCGTGACTGATTTCGATACGGCCAACTGCACCGGCGGCAACTGTGATCGCCGCGCGGCGTATCTGAAAGCAGCAACCGATCTGCTGATCGCGGACCTTCAGGACGCGGTGGCGAACTGGTCCGAAGGCGGGCAGGGGCGCACCGATGTTACCACCGATGCCGGTCGCGGTATCGTCATGGCCTTCACCGGGCTGGGCAGCTTGTCTTATGGCGAGCAGGCGGGCGAACGGATGAAACTGGGCCTGTTGCTGAACGACCCGGAAGAAGAACATGACTGCTTCTCGGACAACACCCACAATTCGCACTACTTCGACGGGTTGGGTATTCGCAATGTCTATACCGGGCGCTATGTGCGGGTCGATGGCTCGGTTGTGGAAGGGCCGTCCCTGTATGATCTGGTGAAGGAACAGGACGAAACGCTGGCCAACAACCTGTTGGGTGACATGGATAAAACCATGGTCGCGCTGGGCGATATCCGCACCGCCGCCGAGGCCGGGACGTCCTATGACCAGATGCTGGGTGCGGGTCATCCGGGCGGTGCGCTGGTGCAGAACGCGATCGACCACCTGGTTGCCCAGACCCGCAACATCGAACGGGCCGTGGCGCTGGTCGGGGCCGAAGGTGTGACGATCGAAGGGTCAGACAGCCTGGACAACCCGAACGCCGTGTTTGAGTAACACGTCGAAGCCGATAGAACCGGAAAGGGCAGGCGTCGCGCGTCTGCCCTTTTTCTATTTCGGCAAGACGGGTGCAGATTTACCGAGCTTCAGATCCGCGTCCGAAAACACCCACGGCCCACGCAGGCCGGGCACACCTTCTGGCGCGATCTGCATATTCCGATGCTGTATCTGCGGGTTGGCGAAGGTCTGTTCCATTGTGTTGATCGGCCCAGCGGGAACGGTGGCATTCTCCAACGCGGTCAGGATGTTGGCCAAGGTCCAGTTTGAAAGACTTGCTTCGATCTCGGGCGTCAGCGCGGCCCGGTTTGCAACACGGTCCTGATTGGTGGCAAAGCGGGCGTCACAGGCCAGATCGTCGCGGTCGATCACCTTGCAAAACCGCTGGAACTGCCCGTCATTTCCGACAGCCAGAATGATATAGCCATCCTTGACCGGGCAGGCCTGATAGGGCGCGATGTTCGGGTGCTCATTGCCCATCCGCGTCGGGCTGGTGCCGGTCGCCAGATAATTCATCGCCTGGTTGGCCATCATCGCGGTGGCGCAGTCCAGCAGGCTCATGTCCACATGTTGCCCGCGCCCCGTGCGGTGGCGTTGTTCGACCGCGGCCAGGATGCCAATGGTGCCGTAAAGGCCGGTGACGATATCGGTGATCGCAACACCGACTTTCTGGGGCTGGCCGGCCGGGTCGCCGGTGACGGACATCAGCCCCGACAGCCCTTGCAGAAGAAAGTCATAGCCAGCGCGTTTTGCCCAAGGCCCATCCTGCCCGAACCCGGTGACGGAACAATAGATCAGGCGCGGGTTGATGGCAGACAGGCTGTCATAGTCCAGCCCGTATTTCGCCAGACCGCCCACCTTGAAGTTTTCGATCAGGATGTCGGCATCCTTGATCAAGTCGCGCACGATTTGTTGGCCTTCGGGTGTGCGGAAATCGGCGGTGACGCAGTCTTTGCCCCGGTTCGCGCAATAGTAATAGGCGGCGGTCTGGTCGCCATCCCGTTCAATGAAGGGCGGGCCCCATTTGCGCGTGTCGTCGCCATCGGGGCTTTCGACCTTTATCACCTCGGCGCCCAGATCGGCCAGCGATTGGCCGATCCACGGCCCTGCCAGAATGCGGGCAAGTTCAACGACTTTCAGTCCTTCAAGCGGGTGCATGGCGGCTCCTAAAGATAAGGGGGGGTGCAGGCGGACACGACGCGGGCAGGTCGGTCCGATATGTTGCGAAAGCGATGTGGCTCGCGGGAATTGAACAGATAAGCGTCACCGGCTTTCAGCACGCGGGTGGTGTCGCCCACGGTGATTTCCAGCTCGCCTTCGATCACGATGCCGCCTTCATTGGCTTCGTGTTCGATCATGGTTTCACCGGTGTCCGCGCCGGGTTCGTAAAGCTCTTGCAAGACCTGAAGCCCGTGCGCCTTGGCGTCGCCCACCTGCTTGATGGTGATCATCCGCCGCGCGGCATCGTTGTCCTGATACAGCGCCGATGTCAGGTCGCGCAGCTCGGTCGGTGTAAAGAAGACCTGGTGAGTCGCGGGCGCCTCGGGTTCAAAAAACTCGGACATGGACATGCTTAGACCGCCCAATATCTTGCGCAGAGAGGCAACCGAGGGTGAGGAGTGGTTTCGTTCGATCATCGAGATCTGCCCGTGCGGCACATTCGCTGCCTCGGCCAACTGTCTTTGAGACAAGCCAAATTGCTGCCTTAGCGTTTTCAGCCGTGTGCCGACGTCGAACTCATCCTGCATCCCAAATTCCTTCTTCTGCTGCCATCGGACAGGCTGCGCCGGTTTCCGCTTTTGCAAATCCTGCGCAAAATTTTGATAGCATTGCTCAGAATTTTGCGCAATATGGGGCGGAATCAAATTTCTCAGTGGGGGATCGCATGTCGAACACAGAACAATTGAAGGCGCGGCGCGCAGATGCCGTTGCAAATGGGGTTGCCACCCGCGGCATCTATGCCGCCCGTGCCGAAAACGCCGAACTTTGGGACGTGGATGGCAAGCGCTTCATCGACTTCGCCGTCGGGATTGCCGTGAACAACACCGGCCATCGTCACCCCAAGATCATGGCAGCGGTGGCTCAGCAAGCCGAAGCGTTCACCCATACCTGTTTCCACGTCGCCCCCTACGAAGGTTATGTAAAGCTGGCCGAACGTCTGAATGCGGCGACGCCGGGGGATTTTGCCAAGAAAACCATGCTGGTTACAACCGGAGCTGAAGCGGTCGAAAACGCCGTGAAAATGGCGCGGGCCTTCACAGGTCGCTCCGGGGTCATCGCCTTCACAGGGGCCTTCCACGGGCGCACCCTGATGGGGATGGCGCTGTGCGGCAAGGTAACCCCATACAAGAAGGCTTTTGGGGCGATGCCGCCGGAGGTGGTGCATGTTCCGTTCCCGAACGCGTTTCATGGCACGTCGGTCGAGACGTCACTGTCCGTGCTGGACAACATGTTCAAAAGCTCGATCGACCCGGACCGCGTGGCCGCGATGATCATCGAACCGGTGCAGGGGGAAGGGGGCTTCAACATCGCGCCGCCCGAGTTCCTGCGCGCCTTGCGCACGATTTGCGACGAGCATGGCATCGTCCTGATCGCGGACGAGGTTCAGGCCGGCATGGCGCGCACCGGCAAGATGTTTGCCTTTGAGCATTCGGGCGTCGCAGCTGATCTTGTGACCATGGCCAAAGGGTTGGCGGGGGGCTTCCCGCTTTCTGCCGTGACAGGCCGTGCCGAGGTCGTGGACGCCGCCCCGGTCGGCGGGATCGGCGGCACCTATGGGGGCAACCCGCTGGCGGTTGCGGCCTCGCATGCTGTGCTGGATGTGATCGACGAGGAAAACCTGTGCGCCCGCGCAACCGAGATTGGCGAAAAGATCATGGCCCGCCTGACCGACATCGCTGCCCGTCAGGGGATGGAGGCCATTGGCGACGTGCGCGGATTGGGGGCAATGGTGGCGTTTGAACTGGTCACGGATCGCGATACGAACGCGCCCGACACCGCGCTGACGCAAGCCATCGTGGCCGAGGCCGAAGCCCGCGGGCTGATCATTCTGCCCTGCGGCACCCGTGGCAACGCCGTGCGGCTTCTGCCCCCGTTGACCGTTCCGATGGATCAACTGGACGAAGCGCTTGATATTCTCGAAGCCTCGATCGAGGCTGCCATAAATGCGAAAGGAGCCTGAATGATGGCCGATCTTGCCCCGCAATCCCGCCCGGACCTGTCCAGCTTCAACTGGGACGACCCGTTTCTGCTGGACGCCCAGCTTGAGGAAGATGAACGGTTGATCCGCGACAGCGCCTTTGCCTACGCGCAGGAGAAGCTTCAACCCCGCGTCACGGAGGCCTTCGCCCGGGAAGAAACCGACCCCGCGATCTTTGCCGAGATGGGCGAGATGGGCCTACTGGGCACCACCATTCCCGAGGAGTATGGCGGGCTGGGCGCGGGCTATGTGACCTATGGGCTGGTC
>JAUHWP010000050.1 GCA_030424645.1 Alphaproteobacteria bacterium | reverse complement strand
GCCTGCCGCTGCGTGATCTTGCCGAAGATGCCGAGGCGATGCTTCAGACCATGCAATGGCCGGGCAATGTGCGGCAGTTGAAGAACATGGTGGAACGCGTGCTGATCCTGGGCGAAGGCACGGGGCCGATCCAGGCTTCGGACCTGCCGGGGCAGGATGGCGGCGGTGACGACGGTGGTGAACAGGGGGTCGTGGTGTCGGGGGCGCTGGCCATGATGCCCTTGCGCGAAGCCCGCGAGGCGTTCGAGCGTGAATATCTTCTGACCCAGATCAACCGCTTTGGCGGCAACATCTCGCGCACGGCGAATTTCGTCGGGATGGAACGCTCGGCCTTGCATCGCAAGCTGAAATCGCTGGGGGTTGTTACGGGGTCCAAAGCCGGCGCGCGCGTGGCCTATGTGGCCGAGGAGAACGAAGACATCGGCGCGGCGGCCGAGGCCTGACCGCGTGCGGCCCGCTGCTGCGCCCGCATTTGCGCCGGGCGTTGCGGGCATTGACCCTGATCGGACCTTCTGCCATGGGTTTTCTTGATGTGACATCAGGGAGAACCGGATGAAGGTCATCATTTGCGGCGCCGGCCAGGTGGGCTGGCAAATCGCGCGCCACCTGTCCAGCGAGAAAAACGACGTGACCGTGGTGGACAACAACGCCGAGCTTGTGGCGCGGGCGACCGATACGCTGGACGTGCAGGGGGTGGCGGGGCACGCCTCGTATCCCGATGTGCTGGACCGGGCCGGGGCGCGGGACGCCGACATGATCATCGCCGCGACCCATTCGGACGAAGTGAACATGGTCACGTGCCAGATCGCGCATTCCGTGTTCGCCATCCCGCGCAAGATCGCGCGACTGCGCGCGCAAAGCTATCTGGATGCGATCTATGCCGACATGTATCGGCGCGACCATCTGCCCATTGACGTGGTGATCAGCCCCGAGCGCGAGGTGGCGCAGGCCGTGCTGAAACGCCTGCAAGCGCCATCGGCCTTCGACATCGAAAGCTTCATGGACGCGCGCGTCCAGCTGCTGGGCATCCAGATCGCTGATGACTGCCCGGTGGTGAACACGCCCTTGCGACAATTGACCGACCTGTTCTCGACGCTCAGCGCCGTGGTGGTGGGCATCCGGCGTGACGGATCGCTGTTCGCGCCGGAATCCGGCGACCAACTGTTCGGTGGCGACCAGATATATGTGTTCACCCGCACCGAGGACGTGAACCGCACCCTTGAAGTCTTTGGCAAATCCGTGAAGCGTCAGGAACGCGTCGTGATCCTTGGGGGGGGCAATGTCGGGCTTGCCGTGGCGCGTGAGCTGGAAATGCGGGCCGACCGGATCCGGGCCAAGGTTGTCGAACTGAACCGCACGGTGGCCGAACACGCGGCCGACGCGCTGGAGCGCACGGTCGTTCTGCACGGCGACGGGATGAACATCGAACTGATGAAAGAGGCCGGAGTGCCCCGTGCCGACGCGATCCTGTCGGTGACGGATGACGATAAGGTGAACCTGCTGGCCGCCGTCAGGGCCAAGACCGCGGGATGTGCGATGTCGATCTGCCTGATCAACGATCCTTCGCTGGTCAACCTGATGGAGCCGCTGAAGATCGACGCCTATATCAACCCGCGTACCCAGACCGTCAGCTCGATCCTGCGCCACATCCGGCGCGGCAAGGTGCGCGAGGTGTATTCGCTGGGCGACGCGGAGGCCGAGGTGATCGAGGCGCAGGTGCTGTCCACCTCGCCGATTGCGGGCAAGTCCGTGCGCGATATCGACTTCCCCGAGGGCGTTCTGGTCGGCGCGATCCTGAAGGGCGACGAGGTTGTGAAACCGACCGCCAAGACGCGGATCGACGAAGGGGATGTTGTGACCCTGTTTTCCATGGCGGCCGACGTGCCCGAGGTCGAGCGCCTGCTTCAGGTGACCATCGACTTCTTCTGATCCCTCCGCCCGGACAAGGCCAACGCCATGCTTGCCAAGATCGTCAAACTGCCGCTGCTTGTGATCCTGATGGGGATCAGCGCGTTTGCGATGTTGCTGCCCGCGGGGTTCGGCTGGATGATCAGCGAATTCTACGAGGCGCGGGTGTTCCTCTATGGGGCGTTGCTGTTCGGGTTTCTGACCTCGTTCCTGGCGATCGCGATGGCGGACCGGCCCCGATCCACCCGGCACCGCCGCCACCTGCTGGCGCTGCTGGGCCTGTTCGTGGTGCTGCCGGTGATGCTGGCGGTGCCCTTTCACCAGGCGGTGCGCACGACCAGCTTCCTGAACGCCTATGTCGAGATGGTGTCTGCCCTGACCACCACGGGTGCGACCCTGTTTGACAATGCCGACCGGATTGCCCGGTCGGTTCACCTGTGGCGCGCGCTGGTGGGGTGGATGGGCGGGTTGTTCATCTGGGTCGGCGCGATTGCCATCCTGGCGCCCATGTCCCTTGGCGGCTTCGAAGTGCGCGCGCGGTTCGGCAAGCGCGGTTCGGCGGCGCCGGGCGACACCCGGTTCGGCGCTGGGATCAGCCAGATCACGCGGGTTGCCGATTTTTCGGAACGTATTCGCACCTATGGCGTGCGTCTTCTGCCGGTCTATGCCGGTCTGACCTTTGCCTTGTGGCTGGGGCTGATCCTGGCCGGGGACACGGCGTTCGTGGCGCTGTGCCACGCGATGTCCACCATGGCGACCAGCGGCATTTCCCCGGTGGGCGGGCCTTCGGGAAGCCAGTCGGGCTATGCGGGCGAAATCGTGATGGCCTTTTTCTTCATATTCGCGATCTCGCGCGTGACCTTTTCATCGGACATGCAGGGCAGCGAACGGCGGCGGCGTCTGCCGGAAGACCCCGAAATTCGGATGGCGCTGGCGATTGTCGTGGTCTTGCCGTTGTTTCTGTTCCTGCGCCACTGGCTTGGGGCTTACGAGGTCGACGAGGAACAGAACTGGGTCGCCGGGCTGACCTCGCTTTGGGGCAGCGTGTTTACGGTTCTGTCCTTCCTGACCACGACCGGATTTGACAGCGCCGCCTGGGCCGACAGCCGGAACTGGTCGGGGCTTCAGACGCCGGGGCTGATCCTGATGGGGCTGGCGCTGATCGGGGGCGGGGTCGCCACCACCGCAGGCGGGGCCAAGCTGATGCGGGTCTATGCCCTGTATCTGCACGGGCTGCGCGAGATGGGAAAGCTTGTCCATCCGTCCTCGGTCGGCGGCTCGGGCACCGAAGCGCGTCACATGCGAGGGCGCGGGGCCTATATGGCCTGGGTCTTCTTCATGCTGATGTCGATGTCGGTGGCGCTGGTGATGGGGCTGTTTTCGCTGCTGGGGCAGGATTTCGAAAGCGCAATGACCCTGACCATTGCCGCGCTGACCACGACCGGACCCATTGCGCAGGTGGCAGCGGCAGACCCGATTTCCTACAGCACCCTGTCAGATCCCGCCAAGGCGGTTCTGGCCGGGGCGATGATCCTTGGCCGGCTTGAAATGCTGGCCATCATCGCGCTGCTCAGCCCGGAAATCTGGCGGCGCTAATGGCGGGGCCGCCACTGTGACCAGCATGAACCACGGCCGCGCGACGGTGCCCGGCGCGGCGCGATTGCCGTCATTTCGGTGATCGGACGGTGCCCGAAAAAAGGGGGTGGAAAAGGACAAGACCTCACGCCATAGTGGCGTCAAGGAAATATTCTGCCGGGGTCCGGCAGCACGAGAGAAAAAAGGAAAAAAGCGATGGCTGCCGACAAACAGAACCTGCAGGATGCGTTTCTGAACCATGTTCGAAAATCGAAAGTTCCGGTGACGATCTTCCTGATCAACGGCGTGAAGCTTCAGGGAGTCATTTCCTGGTTCGACAATTTCTGTGTGCTTCTGCGTCGCGACGGCCAATCGCAACTGGTCTATAAGCATGCGATATCGACCATCATGCCGGGCCAACCGATCAACCTTTACGATGGCGAAGAAAGCTGAACGATCTCATTGACCGGGAAGAACAGCCCACGCGGGCCTGGGTTTTCCACCCTGAACTGACAGCCGACCGCAATCGCCGCGACGCAGGCCCCGCGCTTGAGGAAGCGGTGTCGCTGGCCATGGCATTGCCAGACCTTGACGTGGTCGGGTCCGATATCGTGCGCCTGCCCACGCCCCATCCCGGCAAGCTGTTCGGCAAGGGCAAGTTGCAGGAACTGGGCCAGAAGCTGCACGCTGCTGAGGTCGAGCTTGTCCTGATCGACGGACCGGTCAGCCCGGTGCAGCAGCGCAATCTGGAAAAGGAATGGAAGGTCAAGATCCTCGACCGGACGGCGCTGATCCTGGAAATCTTCTCCGACCGCGCGCGCACCCGCGAGGGCGTGCTGCAGGTGGAAATGGCTGCGCTCAGCTATCAGCGCACCCGGCTGGTGCGGGCCTGGACCCACCTGGAACGGCAGCGTGGCGGGCTCGGTTTCGTCGGCGGCCCCGGCGAGACCCAGATCGAGGCCGACCGCCGCGCCATCGACGAGGCCATCGTGCGCCTGCGCCGGCAACTGGACAAGGTGGTCCGCACCCGTGAACTGCACCGCGCCGCGCGCGCCAAGGTGCCGTATCCGATCGTGGCGCTGGTCGGCTATACCAACGCAGGCAAGTCCACCCTGTTCAACCGGATGACCGGGGCGCAGGTGCTGGCCAAGGACATGCTGTTTGCCACGCTGGACCCGACGATGCGCCAGATCGAATTGCCCGCCATTGGCAAGGCCCCCGCACAGGGCGGCGGGCGCAAGGTGATCCTGTCTGACACGGTGGGGTTCATCTCGGACCTGCCGACCCAGCTTGTGGCTGCCTTCCGCGCCACGCTTGAGGAGGTGCTGGCCGCCGACCTGATCCTGCATGTGCGCGACATCAGCCATGACAGCACCGATGAACAGGCCCATGATGTCGAACTGATCATGGCTGAGCTTGGGGTCAGCGAAGACACCCCGCAGCTTGAGATCTGGAACAAGATCGACCTGCTGGACCCCGAGGACCAAGAGGCCCGCCGCCGCGAGGCCGCGCGCAGTGACGCGATCCTGACCCTGTCGGCCCTGACCGGCGAAGGCTTTGACACGCTTGTGCAGGCGATTGACGCAGCTCTGGTCACACCGCGCCGAACCGAGACGCTGACCCTGGCCTTTTCGGATGGGCGCAAGCGGGCATGGCTTTTTGACAAGGGAATTGTCGAAGACGAAGAGCCGGGGGAAGATGGCTGGGCAATCACCGTCACCTGGACAGACCGGCAGGCGGCGGAATATGCCGCGCTTTGATACGTCCGGTTCTGCATGAAAAGGCCACCCCGAAGGGTGGCCTTTGTGGTCGCGAGGGGTGATGGCTTATCCGGCGTTGTGCACCACGATCTGCTGGAACGGAATTTCGATCTTGTCCTTGCGGAATTGCTCATAGATCGCTTGTGGCAGGCTGTATTTCACGTCGAAGTAATGTGCCCCATCGGTGAACGGGCGCACCAGAATATCGACGGATGAGCTGTTCAGGGTCTCGACCTCGACAAACGGGGCAGGGTCGGCCAGCACATGGTCATGCGTCTTTAGCACCTTCGCGATCGAGGCTTTGGCTTTCCCGATATCGGTCCCATAGGCCACCGAGGCGATCATATCCACGCCGCGCACCGGGTGATGCGAATGATTGGTGATCTTCGCGCCCCAGATCTCGGAATTCGGGATGATGATGTGCTGATTGTCGAAGGTGATCATGTCGGTGGTGAACAAGGTGATGGTATCGACCTTGCCGAAGGTGCCCGCGGCCTCGACGAAATCACCGACCTTATAGGGGCGAAACAGGATTAGCATGATCCCTGCCGCAAGGCTGGACAGGGTGCCTTGCAGCGCCAGACCGACCGCCAGACCAGCAGCACCAAGGATCGCGATCAGCGATGTCGTTTCGATCCCGAACCGGTCCAGCACGATCAGACCGGCAAAGACCAGCACCGCGTAACGTGCAATGGAGCCCAGGAAGTGAAACAGGGTTTCGTCCAATGCCTCGTGGCTTTTGCCCAGCCTGATGATGACGCGTTTGACCAGATTGGCCACCCACAGCGCTGCGATAATGATGATGACGACATAGACGATGTTCATCGCGTTGGCCTGAAGCCATCCCATGCCTTGTGATACGTTTTCCATGATGTCCCCCTTTTTGGTTTCAGCGAACCGCGCGCCGCCGCAGGACGCGGCTGTCTTTCCACGGGTTTACGGAAGCAAAAGGGGTCCCATTAAGGGGAAAAGGGCTGAATTTTGCCCCTTAGTGGGGTTCTTGGACCGATTTCACGGTGTTTTTGGCAAAAGCTGCGTGACCCCGACCGATGCCGCGCGGGCCAGCGCGGGGTCCAGCGACATGGGGGTATATTCGCCGCGCCGCCACAACTCGCCCAGGTCATCATAGTGACGTGACAGCGGGTGGCCCGATTGCCCGGTCGAAATCACGAAAAGCGAGCTGTTGGGATCGGCGAAGTCATAGACCCCCCGGAACCCCGCCCCATGAACATTGCGATAGGGGTTCTGACCCGTGCCCGCCGTGCGCCCGCGCAAAAGCGTGTTGTCCCCGCCCGAGGTCGATTGGCGAATGTTCACGAACCATTTCAGGAACGGCATATCCCCCAGCACCGGGTGCTTGTGCGTGACCTCGTGATAATCGCCCCAACGCAGGCTTTCCTGTTCGCCACCGGCGTTTTCATCCAGCCAAAGAAGCGCGTCGTCCAGTGCCACACGGGCAATATCGGTGCAGGTTTCCTTGGGCGCCGACTGGATCACGTCGCACCAGATACCGGCCCCTTCGACATCGCGAAACACCCGTTCGATGAAGATCGGCTCGACATGCGGAAACTCGTTTGCCAGCGGGCCAAGCTCGTCCCGGATCAGGCGATTTTGCAACGCCCTGAGCCAAGCCGAGTAAATCAGCGGCTCGGGCATATGTTCGTTCATCTCGCCATTCCAGTTGGCCAGAAGCTCCAGCGCGCGCTGGCGGGCGCGTTCGGGTGTGCCGTCGGGTGCGGCATCGCCGGTGAACCACAGATCGGCCCCGACCAGCGGCAACAGCGTGCGCGCGGTGACCGAGACCGGGTCAAGCTGGGCTTCGATGAAGCTGTCGCGGGTGTGCACCTCGCGCGCCTGCATCAGACGGCTCCAACGCTGGACGCGCTGGCTGTCGCCCCATTCGTAGCTCATGTGGTTGGGAAAGGGGCGGTCGACCAGTTTGTTGTTGGTGTTGCCGACGATCCCGCCCGTGGGCTGCACGAATTCGGGGTTGGCCGAGTAGCTTAGCACGCCCTGCCACCGGTTTTCCGCCACCCAGCCGGGGCTGGGGATGCGGCCGCGGGTCTGGTGCCGCGTGTCGCGCCGCGGCATGGCGCCGATCACCTTCATCGCGATGCTGTCGCGGTCGGCCATGGTCAGGGTCAGGCTGGGGGCGACGTAATCGGTCCCCGCCGCGATCCCCTCCATCACGGTTTTCGCGCGCATCAGGCGGATGGCCGCGCTCATCGACCGGTCCTCTCGGGTCAGAAGTGTCCAGTTCAGAGACATGGCATGGCCCGGCGGCGTGATGATCCCGACATCGAACAGATGGCCGGGCAGGACCGGGCCGTTCTCGGACCATTGCAGATCGAAGGTCACGGGCGCTTCGTTCTTGATCTGCACGATCGAGCCGCGATGGGTCAGGGGTTTGAACCCGTCGGGGGTTTGCACCTCGGTCGGGTTGTCCGGGTTCAGCTTTTCGACATGCAGATCCTGATCGTCCAGATAGGACGAGGTGATCCCCCAGCCGAACGTGTCCGACCGCCCGACCATCATCGCAGGCATACCGGGAATGGTGCCGCCGATCACGCCGCCCGTCGACAGCTCCAACCGCGCCAGATACCAGATCGAGGGCGCGGTGAAGCCCAGATGCGGGTCATTCGCCAGCAGCGTCCCCCCCGCAGCCGAGCGTTCGATGCCCCGGCAAGGCCCCGGCGCGGGGCGGGCCACAGGTCGGGGCGATCGTGTTTGGCGGGCAGGTTGGCGAATTGCGTCTTCGGCACGCCCAAGAGGGCAGCGTAGTCGGGCAGGGCGGCGACCCCCGTGCCCGGAATGTCGGGCAGGATGTCTTTCACGCGGTCTTCCGGCAGGGCAAGGGTGACGCGGGCGCGCAACAGCTCTTCTTCCAGATGCCCGGCCAGTTGCACGCCCATCAGCTTCAGAATGGCGATGCTGTCGGCGGGTTGCCAGGGCGAGACATCGTTCGAGAACAGGAAGAACTCCGGCGCACCACGGCCCAGCGCCTCGGAATTCACGCGGCTGAGATAGGCGTTGACGCCCGAGCTATAGGCCTTCAATGCCGTCTTGGTCTCGTCGTCCTGCACCTCGACCGCCGCCTTGGCCAGCGTGTAAAGGTCAAGCCGCCGCATCAGTTCGTCCACCTGCAAGGTGCGGCGTCCGAACATCTCGGACAAACGGCCCTGCGCGGTGCGGCGCATGACCATCATCTGCCACAGCCGGTCCTGCGCATGGGCATAGCCCAGCCCGAAGAACACATCCGTGTCATTCTGGGCAAAGATATGCGGAATGTTGGCGTTGTTGCGCACGATCTCGACCGGGGCGGTGATGCCTGCGGTCTGTCGTGTGACGCTGTAATCGGGCAGGGATTGCGCCGCAAGGTAATAGACCAGCGCCATGACCAGCCCGGCCAGAACCAGCAAGCCCGCCACGATGCGGATCATCCAAAGAACGACCTTGCCCATCAGTTTCTTTCCACCGTTTCGCACATGTCTTTTGCACGGTCGCCGTTGACCTTGCCTGTTCTCGCGGTAACTACTGTGCATCACACGGGATTTCAACGGAAGGGAGCGGTTATGGCGAAATGTGCGTTTTTGGGCTTGGGCGTGATGGGATACCCCATGGCGGGGCATCTTGTCGCCAAGGGGCACGAGGTCACAGTTTTCAACCGAACCGCCGAGAAAGCGGATCGCTGGGCGGGTGAATACGGCGGCAAATCGGCCGTCACCCCGCGCGAAGCCGCGATGGGCGCCGATTTCGTCATGGCCTGTGTCGGCAATGACGACGACCTGCGTGCGGTGGTCCTGGGCGAAAATGGTGCGCTGGCCGGGATGCACGATGGCGCGATCTTTGTCGATCACACCACCGTATCCGCTGCCGTCACCCGCGAACTTTACGCGGCCACGGCCAAACAGGGCGTAGCCTTTGTCGACGCCCCGGTGTCCGGCGGGCAGGCAGGGGCCGAAAACGGGGTCCTCTCAATCATGTGTGGCGGGGATCAGGCGGCGTATGACGCGGCTGAACCGATCATGCAGGCCTATGGCCGGACCGTGAAACGGCTGGGCGATAGCGGGGCGGGGCAGTTGACCAAGATGGTCAACCAGATCTGCATCGCAGGGCTTGTGCAGGGCCTGTCCGAAGGGTTGCATTTCGCCGAAAAGGCGGGGCTGGACATTCGCGAAGTGGTCGATGTGATCCAGGGTGGGGCCGCCGGCAGTTGGCAGATGGTCAACCGGCACGAAACCATGGCAGACGATCATTTCACGCATGGGTTCGCCGTGGACTGGATGCGCAAGGATCTTGGCATTTGCCTGTCCACCGCTGATGAAAACGGCGCGTCCCTTCCGGTGACGGCGCTGGTGGACCAGTTTTACAAGGATGTGCAGAAGATGGGCGGCGGACGCTGGGATACGTCGAGCCTGATCAAGCGGTTGAAGACTGCCGGATAACTTACTGGACAAAAAGCAAAAGGGCGGTTCTGGCCGCCCTTTCATGGTCTGTTTTCCTCAGCTCGGCTTTCCTCAGCCCGGGCGGATCAGGGAATGATCCGCGTGTATTTCGCGCCTTCGATCGAGGCCCCGGCAATCAGCCCGGCCTGGCCGAAGACCACGGCCACGACTGGCGACGAGGCGGTGATCGTGTCGGCGGTCAGGCGGTCGCCATCGGTCTGGAACGCGTATTTGATGTCGGCCGAGGCCACCCATCCGGCGGCGCGGCGGAAATCCTGCAACGCCTGATCGGTCATGAAAAACAGGACATGGGCATATTGCTGGGCACCGATCTGCAGACCGGCACTGGCCTGTGTCAGCAGGTAGTAATCCACCGTCGCGTCATTGATGCGCAGGGCACCGCGACCATAGGCACCGCCCAGTCCGAAGCCTGCTTCGGTGACCAGCGGCATGATCAGTTGGCCGGTTGATTTCTCGGCAAGCTCGCGTGTGCCCGGATAGCGGTTGTAAAGATAATCCAGCGTGCTGTCGACGCGGGCGTCGATACGATCCCCGTCACGCGACCCGACCCCGTTGGCACAGGCAGCCAGCGATACGCTCGCGCCACCTGCTGCAATGATGAATCCTCTGCGGGAAAGCCTGTTCTTGTCCATGTTTTCGCCTCGTTGAATGCGCCGCTGGCGCGATTGCGTGCTCGTTTGTGGTTCTTGGTCCACTTGGCCACAAAATATAGCGGAGTGTCGGGGGGCTGTCACCCGTTATGCGGCCAAGGCGCGAAAATTGGCCGAAGCGATCACCGGGAGTTGATGTTCGAAGATGCACAAAGTCTGCGCGAAATGTGCAATAGCGCGCGAAATGGGCATTTGCTATGCCCGCCTTCGAAAAATATCGGAGAACCACATGAAACACCTTATCCCCTATGCCGCCCCGATCGGGCGCATCCTGTTGGCATTCATCTTCATCAAGTCCGGCTTTGACAAGCTGGGCGATGTGCAAGGCACCATCGGCTATATCCAAAGCGGTGGATTGCCCGGAGTGCTGGTCTGGCCCACCATTGCACTTGAAATCCTGGGCGGGATCGCTGTCGCCGTCGGCTATCAGACCCGGATCGCAGCGTTCCTGCTGGCTGGCTTTTCGCTGTTGTCCGGCATCTTGTTCCACCTGATCCCCGCGGGCGCGGCGGAAGGCATGATGGCACAGCTTCAGATGATCATGTTCCTGAAAAACGTGTCGATCGCAGGCGGTCTTCTGTTCCTCGTGTCCGCAGGGGCTGGCGCGTTCTCTTTCGAAAACCGGAACACGGCGACCCCGGTTGCTGCCTGATCTGACCAGGGGTCCGCGTCTGGAACGCGGGCCCTTTCAGCCTGCTTGTTCTTGCAGCAAGCGGGCCATGCGTGGGGCAAAATAGGTCAGGATGCCGTCACAGCCTGCGCGTTTGAAGGCCATCAGGCTTTCGGCCATGACCTTGTCCCCGTCCAGCCAGCCATTCTGTGCCGCCGCCATCAGCATCGCGTATTCGCCGGACACCTGATAGGCAAAAGTGGGCACGCCGAACGTGTCTTTGACCCGGCGGCAGATATCCAGATAGGGCATGCCCGGTTTCACCATGATCATGTCGGCGCCTTCCGACAGGTCGCGTTCGACCAGCCGCATCGCCTCGTCGCTGTTGCCGGGATCCATCTGATAGGTTTTCTTGTCGCCCTTAAGCGCCCCTGACGCGCCGACCGCATCGCGAAACGGGCCATAGAAGGCCGAGGCGTATTTGGCCGTGTAGCTCATGATCGTGACATTGCGGTGATCGGCGGCCTCAAGCGCATGGCGCATGGCGCCGATCCGCCCATCCATCATGTCGGACGGGCCAAGGATATCGGCGCCCGCGTCGGCCTGCGTCAAGGCCATTTTCACCAGTGCTTCGACAGTTTCGTCGTTCACGATCTCTCCATCGACGACGATCCCGTCATGGCCGTTCGCGTTGTAAGGGTCCAACGCCACATCCGTCATCACCGCAATGCCGGGCACCGCGTCCTTGATTGCTCGGATCGCGCGGTTGGACAGGTTCTCGGGGTTCCACGCTTCCTCGCACGCCTCGGTTTTCAAGGACGGGTCGGTGTTGGGGAAGATGCAGATCGCGGGAATGCCCATATCGGCGGCCTCGCGCGCCGCGTCGACCAGCCGGTCGATGGATTTGCGCGTGACACCGGGCATCGACGGAATGGGTTCTTCGTGGTCCGTGCCGTCCACCACGAAAACCGGCCAGATCAGGTCATCCACGGTCAGCGTGTTTTCCCGCACCAGATTGCGCAGGGCGCCGCTGGACCGGGTGCGACGCAGGCGGGTCATGGGGAACGGGGCGACCGTGGTGGGATGTGGAGCGCGGCTCATCGGATCCTCCTGTGGCTGGGGCAGGGCAGTGCTGGCCCCATCCGCTTTTTGCTTCAAGCTTCCTGCCATGGGATCGCGCCCATCACAAGTGTGCAATCTGCCACCAATTGACGCAAAAGCGGGCTGGCAATGGCGCGCTGCCGCCGCTAGTCTGAGCGCATATAAGACAGGCCCGAGCAGGCAATTCTTCCGATCTCATGTCGGACCGCCCGGAATACGGCCCAGAAGCAAGGTGACGTGCACGTGGACTGGTATTCCACCGTATTCGAAATCATCGACATGCGATCCTTCTCCAACCTGTGGTATTGGATTGCGCTTGCCGTGGCCTGGTCCACGGTCAGCCACTGGGTCATCGGGGTGCCGTTCGACCTGATCCAGAAAGCCGCCCGGTTAGAGGGCGAGGCCCAACAGGATCTTGAGGATATGGTGCGGATCAACTGCAACCGTGTGCTGTATGTCGCCGGGGTGTCCGGCCTGTGGATCCTGGGCTTTGCGGCGGCGTTGTTCACCTCGATGGCGATCCTTGGCTTCTGGTACAATGTCGAATTTGCACAGGCCGTGTTCCTGCTGCTGTTCCCCATCGCGCTGGCCGGGCTGATGTCGCTGAACACCGCTGCGGTGATACAGGAACGGGGCCTCGCGGGCGAAGACCTGCGCAAGCGCCTGAACCGGCACCGTGTCCAGACGCAGTTCCTGGGCATGGCCGCGATTTTCGTGACATCGCTCTGGGGGATGTATCAAAACCTGTCACTGGGTGTTTTGCGCTGACCTTGCGCCCTTGACACCGGACCACAGGCCGTTACCTCCCGGTTATGGAAAACTTGCTGCTCTCTGGTGCCCCCGAAGGTTATGACGCCACGCTTTTGGTCAAGGAACTTGACCGCAGTCAGGGGCCGGTTGTGCATGTCGCCCGTGACGACAAACGGCTGGCCGCGATGGAGGCCGCGCTGGCGTTCTTCGCACCCGACACCACCGTCATCCGGTTTCCCGGCTGGGATTGTCTGCCGTTCGACCGCATGTCGCCCAATGCAGCCGTGTCCGCCACGCGGATGGCGACGCTGGCCGGGCTGGCGACCGGGCAGATCAAGGGCCGGTTCGTCCTTTTGACCACGCTGAACGCGGCCATGCAGCAGGTGCCGGCCCGCGAGTTGCTGAAGGAAACCTCGTTCACCGCCCGCGTGGATCATCAGATCGACGTGGATGCGCTCAGGGCGTTTCTGGTGCGCATGGGCTTTTCGCAGGCGCCCACGGTGATGGAGCCGGGGGATTTCGCGATCCGGGGTGGTATCATCGACATCTTCGCCCCCGGTCACGACGGGCCGGTGCGGCTGGACCTGTTCGGCGACGTGCTGGACGGTATTCGGCGCTTCGATCCGGTCACCCAGCGCACCACGGATACGTTAAAAAGCATCGAGCTTGCCCCGGTGTCCGAGGTCATTCTGGACGAGGCGGCGATCACCCGCTTTCGACAGAATTATCGCATTGAGTTTGGCACCGCAGGCTCGGATGACCCGCTTTACGAAGCGATTTCTGCGGGGCGCAAACATCAGGGGAACGAGCATTGGTTGCCGTTCTTCCATGAACGGCTCGAAACCATCTTCGACTATGTGCCCGGCGCGTCGGTCATGCTGGACGATCAACTGACCCCGGCCCGGCTGAGCCGTTGGGACGCCATCACCGACCAATATGAGACCCGCAAGATTGCCATGACCGCCAAGAACCGGATGGACACGGTCTATAAACCCTGTCCGCCGGGGCTTCTGTATCTGGATGATGCCGCGTGGGGCGCCACGCTGGCCGACCGCCGGGTGGTTCAGATGGCGGCCTTGCCGCAGGCGACCGGGGCAGGCGTCGTTGATGGCGGCGGGCGTATCGGGCGTAATTTTTCGCCCGAGCGGCAACAGGAAAATGTCAACCTGTTCAAGGCGCTGACCGAACATATCGAGACGAAGAATGACCACGCGGTGATCGTGGCGTCTTATTCCGATGGCGCGCGTGAACGGCTTCAGGGGCTTTTGTCGGATGAAGGTCTGGTGGCGACGACCCGGATCAAGGATTTCCGCGACGTGCCCGATGGCAAGGGGGGCGTCTATCTTGCGGTCTGGCCGCTGGAACACGGGTTCGAAGGGCCGGACCTGACGGTGATTTCCGAACAGGACGTGCTGGGCGACCGCCTGATCCGCGCGCCAAAGCGCAAACGCCGTGCCGAAAACTTCCTGACCGAGGCACAGGGCCTGTCGGCGGGTGATCTGATCGTTCACGTTGACCATGGGGTGGGCAAGTTCACCGGCCTTGAAACCGTGACCGCCATGGGCGCGCCGCATGAATGTCTGGCGTTGGAATATGCGGGTGGGGACCGGCTGTATTTGCCCGTCGAGAATATCGAACTTCTGTCGAAATTCGGGCAGGATACCGGCCTCTTGGACAAGCTGGGCGGCGGTGCGTGGCAGGCCAAGAAAGCCAAGCTGAAAGAGCGTATTCGCGAGATTGCCGACAAGCTGATCCGGCTGGCCGCCGAACGCGAGTTGCGAAAGGCCCCGGTGCTGGACGCGCCGCACCACGCGTGGGAGGAGTTTTCGGCCCGCTTCCCCTATCAGGAAACCGAGGATCAGCTTGGCGCCATCGAGGATGTGTTGACCGACCTGTCCTCCGGCCGGCCCATGGACCGGTTGATCTGTGGCGACGTGGGGTTTGGCAAGACCGAGGTTGCGATGCGCGCCGCCTTTGTGGCGGCTCTGTCCGGCCAACAGGTCGCGGTGATCGCCCCCACCACGCTGCTGGCGCGCCAGCATTACAAAAGCTTTGCCGAACGGTTCCGGGGCTTTCCCATTCAGGTGGGGCAGCTCAGCCGGTTCGTGGGCCAGCGCGAGGCAAAACTGACGCGTGAGGGCATGTCGCGCGGCACCATGGATATCGTCGTCGGCACCCATGCGCTTCTGGCCAAGGACGTGCGGTTCGAAAATCTCGGCCTGTTGATCGTTGACGAAGAACAGCGCTTCGGCGTGGGCCATAAAGAGCGGTTGAAGGAACTGCGCTCGGACGTGCATGTGCTGACCCTGTCGGCCACGCCGATCCCGCGCACCTTGCAGATGTCGCTTTCGGGCGTGCGCGACCTGTCGATCATCGGCACGCCACCCGTCGACCGGCTGTCGATCCGCACCTATGTCTCGGAATTTGACAGTGTCACCATCCGCGAGGCGTTGTTGCGCGAACATTATCGCGGCGGGCAAAGCTTCTTTGTCGTGCCACGGATCAAGGACCTGCCAGAGATCGAGGAGTTCCTGAAACACCACGTCCCCGAAGTCACCTATGTCGTCGCCCATGGACAGATGGCGGCGGGCGAATTGGACAGCCGCATGAACGCCTTTTACGACGGCAAGTTCGATGTGCTGCTTTCCACCACCATCGTCGAAAGCGGCATCGACATTCCGACAGCCAACACGATGGTGATCCACCGCGCGGACATGTTCGGCCTGGCGCAGCTTTACCAGATCCGGGGCCGGGTCGGGCGGTCGAAAACCCGCGCCTATGCCTATCTGACGACGAAACCCCGCGTGCCGTTGACGCCGACCGCCGAAAAGCGCCTGCGTGTGCTGGGGTCGCTGGATGCGCTGGGGGCGGGCTTCACGCTGGCCAGTCAGGATCTGGACATTCGCGGCGCGGGCAATCTGGTCGGCGAGGAACAGTCCGGCCAGATGCGCGAAGTGGGATACGAGCTTTACCAGCAAATGCTGGAAGAGGCGATTGCCAAGATCAAGGCGGGCGAGCTTGAGGGGTTGTCAGACGCTGACAGCACATGGGCGCCACAGATCAATCTGGGCGTTCCGGTGTTGATCCCGGACAGTTACGTTCCCGATCTGGACGTGCGTCTTGGTCTTTATCGTCGCCTGTCCTCACTGGCCACCAAGGTCGAGCTTGAGGGGTTTGCCGCCGAGTTGATCGACCGTTTTGGCCCATTGCCGAAAGAGGTGAACACCCTGCTTCTGGTGGTGCGCATCAAGGGCATGTGCAAGCGCGCGGGCATTGCCAAGCTGGACGGAGGGCCGAAAGGCGCGACGATCCAGTTCCATAATGACAAGTTCGCCTCGCCCGAAGGATTGGTCGAGTTTATCCACGCCCAGAACGGATTGGCCAAGGTGCGCGATAATAAGATCGTGGTGCGGCGCGATTGGCGCAAGACCTCGGACAAGATCAAGGGCGCGTTTGCCATTGCGCAGGATCTGGCGATGAAGGTGAAGGACGCGCGCGAGAGGTCAGGAAAGACGCAGCGCGCCGGGTCCTGAGGCGTTTCCGGCGTGCCGGGTCAGCTCATGTTCCCGCGGTCAAGCTGCATCAGCGCCCAGGCCAGTGCCGAACAGACCGAAACCCCGATCAGCAGCGGGAAGGGTGTGTGGTTGAAGGCCAGCCCGACCGGCACAGCGATGGCGATGGCGGCCATGGTGGGCACGGCCCCGATGACGGCGGCGGCGGTGCCAGCGACATGGCCCAGGGGCTGAATTGCCAGCGCGTTCAGGTTGCCGAAGCTCAACCCGTTCAGGAAAAACAGTGTTGTCGCCCAGCCACAAAAGAGCCACAGGGCAAACGCGCCTTCAGGGGCGAACCACCACCATGCCAGCAGGGTCAGGGAGGCCAGAACGGTTTGCGTGGCAAAGCCCGCCAGCGCCAGCCTGCGCATTCCCAGCCGCATCACCAATTGGGCGTTCAGGAAACCCGAGGCGGCGGAAAACACCGTGACCATCGCGAAATAATAGGGAAAATTGGTTCCGGCCCCCAACACATCGACAAAAATCTGCTGGGCCGAGCTGATAAAGGACATGAGCTGCCCGAAGGCAAGCGTGATGATCGCCATGTAAAGAAGCGTCACCCGTGTGCGCAGCACCACCTTGAACGCGGCCAGGGTCGGGCGCGGGGACAGGGGGCGCCGACGTTCGGGCGGCAGGGTTTCGGGTTGGCGCAGCAGAAACCAGGTCAGGATGACAGCGGCCAGCAGGATGTAGGCCGTGAACATGTGCCGCCAGCCAAAGCCCAGCACGATCCATTGCCCGATCATCGGGGCCACGGCGGGCACAAAGACGAAAAAGCCGAACGCCATCGAGTTCACCCGCGCCATCTGCCGCCCTTCATAAAGGTCGCGGGTCATCGCCATGCCGCAGGTGCGCGGTCCGGCCGCCCCCAGACCTTGCACGAAGCGCCAGAACAATATGGACTCAAGCGTTTGCGACCAGAACGCCGCGAAAGCCGCCACCATGTAAAGCAGCATCCCCATCGACAGGGAAAACCGCCGTCCAATGCTGTCAGACAGGGGACCGAAGATCAGCTGACCCGCCCCGGCGCCGATTACGAAGGCGCTGATCAGAAGCTGCGCCTTGTTCACATCGTCGGGCACCAGAAGGCCGCCAATCTCGGGCAGGGCGGGCAGGATCGAGTCGATGGAAAACGCCACCATGGAAAACAGGGCAGCGATCAGAAGGACATATTCGCGAAGCCGCAGCGGCGTTTGGGGCGAAAAAACCTGTGGGGACGCGCGGCGTGTGATCACTGCGCCGCGCTTTCGGGGTCACTGGCCGCCAGTTGCATGCTCAGGTCATCAATCACCTGGGTCCACAGCTCGGTCGGCTGCGCGCCGGGCACCACATGCTGGTTGGCCAGCACGAAGGTTGGCACCGACTGGACGCCTTTGCGGCGGGCGTCCATGTCGCGGGCCTGAATGTCACCTGCATCGGCGTCTGACGCCAGAAGGCGGGCAATAACATCACCATCCATACCAACGGCCGAGGCGATATTGACCAACTGCGCCGGGTCGCCAATGTCGATTCCGTCGATGAAATAGGCGCGAAACAGGCGATCGACGACCGCGTTCTGTTTCCTTTCGATCCCCGCCCAATGGATCAACCGGTGCGCATCCAGCGTGTTCGGCGTGCGGGTGATCGCTTCCAGATTGATCTCGACGCCCGAGGCTTCGGCCTCGGTCGCCACCGGAAGATAGGCTTTCACCGCCCCCTCCTGTCCGCCGAACTTTGATTCCAGATAGGCACGCCGGTCCATACCGTCCTTCGGCATGTCCGGGTTCAGTTGGAACGGGTGCCATTGCACCTGAAGCGGATGATCGGGTCGTGCTTCAAGCGCACGGTCCAGGCGGGACTTGCCAATATAGCACCACGGGCAAATCGGATCGGAAAAGATATCAAGGCGGATCATCGGGGTCTCCCTTGGGCGATGTCTCTATCGGGAAATGAGGGGGATGGGAAGTGTCGTGGATCACAGATGGGTGAGCGTTCCGGCCTCGAACCGCGCGCGCAGGATGGCGCGCAGAAGCTTGTTGTTGGCGCCACGGGGCAGGGTGTCGAGCGCGATGAACAGCCGGGGGCATTTGTAATGCGCCAGCCGGTCATGCGCATGGGCGGACAACACCTCCTTGGCCACCGGACCGGCCTCGGGCGTATAGAAACAGGCGATGACCGTCGCATCATCCTTTACCGCGACCTCGGCGCAGGCGGCTTCGTGAACACCGGGATGCAGGGCGATGACGGCCTCGACCTCGATCGGCGAGACCCGGAAGCCGCCCGCGTTCATGATGTCATCGGATCGCCCTTCGAAGGTGATGGCGCTGTCGGCGGCCATGCTGACAGTGTCGCCGGTCAGGAACCAATCGCCTGTAAAACGATTCTTTGTGTCCTGTTCGGCGCCAAGATAGCCCAGCATCAGCCCCGGATCGCTGCGATGCACCGCCATGATGCCGGGCGTCCCGCGCGGCACGATCTGGCCGTCATCGTCCACGACCGCGATATGCCGGCCGGGTTGCGGATAGCCCAGCGCGCCTGTCGGGGCCGGATGGTTCGGGGCGCCGGAAATGAAGGTCGAGCATTCCGACATGCCATAGGCTTCGTGGATCGGCGTTTGCGTCGCCGCGACCCACTGCGCGCGGGTGGTGGCGGGCAGCTTTTCGCCCGCCGACAATCCATGGCGCAGCGCGGGCAGGGCGGGCAGGGGTGCGCGCAACATCTGGCGATACACACCGGGGGCGGCGGCAAAGATCGTCGCGCCCTCGCGCGCCAACAAGGGGCCAAGCTGCTCAGACGATGTGCCCGCCGCCGGGATCAGCGCGGTTGCCCCAACCGACCACGGATCCATCAACCCGGTGCCCAGCGTATAGGTCCAGTTGAAGGCCCCCGCGTGCATCAGCCGATCGTCACGGGTCAGCCCATACCAGCCGTCCCACATCATCTGCCGCGCCCAGATCGCACGATGGGCATGGACCACCGCCCGCGCCTTGCCGGATGTGCCCGAGGTGAAGACGATATAGCCCGGCCGGTCCGGGTTGCCCATGTGGAAATCGGCAGGCGGGTGGTTGGCCAATGCGTGCAGGGCATCCGCATCCATGACCGGCGCATCGGTGTCCGAGGGCAGGGCGATCCCATCCCCCGCGATGATCAGCTTCGGCGCGACCATGGCCGCCATCTTCGTGATCTCGGCCCCGGTCAGTTGCGACGAGGTCGGCACCGGCACCACCCCCGCGGCAATCGCGCCCAGAAAGGCCAGCGGGAAATCCACCGTGTTGCCAAGCCGCAAAAGCACGGTATCGCCCGGGGTCAGCCCGCGCGCCAACAGGCCACCGGCCACCCCGCGCACGGCCCGATCCAACTGGCCATAGGTCCAATGAGTCTCACCCGTCCCATCCGGTGTCACAACAGACAAGGCCGTCTTGTCGCCCAGATCCGCCGCATGGGTCAGCACATAGCGCGCCATGTTGAAGGCGTCGGGCGGGGCGGGCAGCGGGGCGGTGGGGCGAAATTCAGACAGCATGAAGGTGATGTGCCAACGTCGCGGCCAACATGCAAGGGCGCGCAGTTGCATCGGTCCGGTTTCCGTGTATTGAAAGGGCATGACAAAGCCCGAACAACCCAGCCTGATCCGTCTGGCCCGTGAAAACGGGGATGACATTCCCGACCCCAGCCCGCTGGACCTTGGGGCGCGGGTGCGCGACCTGCGCAAGTCGCGCGGCTGGACGCTGGAGCAGGCGGCGCGGCAGGCCGGGCTGGCCCGATCCACCCTGTCCAAGATCGAAAACGGCCAGATGTCGCCCACCTATGAGGCGCTGAAGAAACTGGCGGTCGGGCTGGAAATCTCGGTCCCGCAACTGTTCACGGCCCCCAAGGCCGCGCAGGTGTCGGGGCGTATGACGGTGACCAAAACGGGCGAGGGCGCGGCCCACGCCACCACGACCTATGAGCATGAACTGCTGGCCGGTGCCCTGACCAAGAAAACCATGCTGCCCTATCGCGCGCGGGTGCGGGCGCGGGCCTTCGACGAATTCGACGGCTGGGTGCGCCATGACGGCGAGGAATTCCTCTATGTCCTGACCGGCGCCATCCGCCTGATCACCGAGTTCTATGAACCGGTCGAGATGAAGCGCGGCGACAGCGCGTATTACGACGCCTCGATGGGCCACAACGTGATTTCAACCAGCGCCGAGGACGCGACGATCCTTTGGGTGACGTCGCTGGTGTGAAGGGTGGGGGAGCACGGAGATTGTCGGCTTCGCGGGACGAAGCACCATTTCACTGCGGCTGCGCGAACGGCTGCTTTCGGGTGCGTCAAAAACGGTGGTTTTTAGAACATGTGTGTGTCATCAAAATGCTTACGAAGTACAGGAAGAGACCTATTTTCTGCCACGGTGTGGCCAATTATGATTTGGGTCAAATAGCGCACAACGTATAGCTGTAAGCGCGCGCCTAAACGATTCAGGAGATATTTATGACGAAGAACAATAGTTTTACAGACAAAGAACGAGCTGCATGGCAAGAGGATCGCCGCCGCGGGAAGCAAGGCGACACAGACGCTGGAAATTTTTCCGTGAGTGGCGATACCTGTATCAATTGCGGCGCTCCGCTTGGGCGGGAGATTCCTGACGGCTACGAAGCCGCGCTATGTGATGCTTGCGATTAGGTAGCTTTCGCTCGTAACCTCCCCTTCGAATACTGCGAACCTTCCCGGACCGCTAAAATTCTGAGGACGAGCTGAGTTTGGAATCCTTCTAGGTTAAACTCGCCAAGAACGGTCGTTTTTGTCACCGATGGCGCACGCTCGAAATCACTGAATATTTTGTGCCAAAAACCCTTGGCAAAACTCTGTTTGGTTCTGGTAGGTTGTTGGCCACTTCTAGAAAGCCGGACGTTCGAGATAAGCGCAGCACTTGGCAAAGTGGGTTCCAACCGGGCATTCACCCCGTCGCAATCGCTCTGGTCGTCAGAACCCTCACCCCGGAAACCAATGCCGTGTCCTGTTGGCGAAGGCCACAAGCGACAGCATCACCGGCACCTCGACCAGCACGCCGACCACGGTGGCCAAGGCCGCGCCCGAGTTCAGGCCGAACAGGGAAATGGCGACCGCGACAGCCAGTTCGAAGAAGTTCGACGTTCCGATCATGCAGGCTGGCGCGGCGATGTTGTGGGGTAGCTTCATCGCGCGGGCCGCACCATAGGCGACGGCGAAGATGCCGTAGGTCTGGATCAAAAGGGGGATGGCGATCAGAACGATGGCCAGCGGTTGGGCCAGAATGGTTTGCGCCTGAAAGCCGAACAGAAGCACCACTGTGGCCAGCAGGCCGATGATGGACCAGGGCTTCAGGCGGGCAAGAAGCGCGGCGACCTGTGTCTCGCTTGACTGCAACAGGCGCTGACGGGTCCAGATCCCGGCGGCCAGCGGCAGGACCACGTAGAGCACCACCGACAAAAGCAGCGTTTGCCATGGCACGGTCACGTCGCTGATCCCCAGAAGGAAGGCGGCGATGGGGGCGAAGGCAAAGATCATGATCACGTCATTCACGCTGACCTGCACCAGCGTGTAGGCCGGATCGCCCTTGGTCAGCTGGCTCCAGACGAAGACCATCGCGGTGCACGGGGCGACGCCGAGCAGGATCATCCCGGCGATGTATTCGCTGGCGGTGTCCGGGTCGACCAGCCCGGCAAAGAGCACCCGGAAAAACAGCCAGCCCAGCGCGGCCATGGTGAAGGGTTTGATCAGCCAGTTGATCACCAGCGTCAGCACAAGCCCCTTCGGCCG
>JAUHWP010000174.1 GCA_030424645.1 Alphaproteobacteria bacterium | reverse complement strand
ACACAGGAAGCCGTCAATGGCGCAGTGCCGCCAATAGCTGCAGGCATCCTCGGCGGCGCCGGCGGCATGGGCCCGGCGGTCGAAGGGCAGGATCGGGGTCGCCACCGCCGCCCCCAGCATCGCGCTGCCGGTCTTGGCCAGGAACGACCGGCGACCGAACTGGCGGGCGCTGGAGCGGATGTTGGATTCCACCTTGGTATCCATGGATTTGAAAAACTTGTTCACGAGATGAAACATTTCAGGTTTCCTTTCTTCAAAAGCGGTGTGTCAGGATGTCATGCCGGCCACAGCGGCCTGGTAAGAGGGGATGCCGGTTTCCGAAGCGGTAAACAGGCTTTCCAGTTGTTCGCGGCTGTTCACCAGCCCCTTGGCGGCCACCTTGCCGTCGCGATCAAGCAGCACGGCAAAGGGCAGTTTCGACACCCGGAAGCTCATGCCGAGTTCCGAGGACAGGACATAGGGGAAGTCCTGAAGGTTTTCGGTTTCGATCAGCCGGCGATGCAGCGCTTCGCGACCGTCCGAGGCCAGCACGACATCCAGCCATGCCCGCTCATCGCCCTGGATCGACTTCAGTGCCGGCAGAAGCGCCTTGCAGATCGGGCAGCTGGTCGACAGGAAGAAGATCAGCTGCGCACGACCCGGCCCGCCCCCAAGCGGCAGCGTGTCGCCATTCAGGTTGGGCAGCGTCATGGGCGGCACCTTGTCGCCCAGTGCCGGACCGCTGTCCGAGATCATGGCGCCGACCGGTGAAACCCGTTCGAACAGGATGCCGATCTGGCGGGCCAGTGCGAAGATGACCGCGATTTGCACAAGCACCACGACCCAAAGCAGGATGTTGGAAAAGATGATCAGGTTCATGTCAGTGCTCCTTCTGCCTGATATGGGGGATATGGGCGGCCAGCCGTTCGATGGTGGCATAGATCGCCGTCAGCACCAGCCCGGCCCCGATGGCCACGGCCGCTTCCAGCGGGCGCACCACCACAACCTGTCCGGGCCATGCCGCGATATTCAGCGCCAGAAGCACCAGGACCGCATTGCGCGCCAGCGTGAAGCCCGACACGATCTGGGGCAGTCCACCGCAGCCGCAGTCGATCTCGCGCCGTCCTTGCATCAGGGCGGTGGCCATCAAAACGCCATAGCCAGCGAACAACCCCGCCGCCGCCAGCCCGCCCAAGGCGCGGGTCTGGGGCAGGATCAGGGCCAGCACCGTGGCGGCCTCGGCCAGGGTCAGCGCCCGGACGATGGGCATGACCCAGGCGTGCGGCACCACGCCATAGCCTTGCGCAAAACCGACGGTTTCAAGAAACCGGTCGTATTTGTGCCAGGCGGCGCGGGCCAGGACGATCACGAGAAAGGTGGTGATCGTCACGATGCCCAGAGAGCTTAGAGTTGCCATGTCCACCACCGCCTCAGAAGTCGGTGGTCAGGTTGGTGGCGAAGAAGGCCAGACCTTCCAGCGTCGCGCCCACGGTCAGATCGACACTGTCGCCCATGCTTACGTCGTAACGGCGCACATTGCCCAGATAGTCGATGCCGAACAGGACGGGATCGTCACTGCCGCTGACTGCGATCGAGGTCTCGTTATTGGCGGGCGAACGCCCCGTGACGGTGCCGCTTTCAAGATTGACCGCCCAGATTTCCTGTGCCGGTGTCTTGTGCGTGCCCTCGGCCTGGCCTTCGTGCATCATCACGAACAGGGTGTTCGACGGGGCGTGATAGCTCATCAGGTTATAGCCGGACGGCCCCCAGCCATCAGCGCCGAAGTCGATGCTGCGTGCCAGAACCGGAACCTCGCCGGTGTCGTCGATCAGATAGAGCGATCCGCCATAGGTGGCATAGACGAGCTGATCGCCAATCCGGTGTGCGTCCGCGAACAGCGGGTTTTCGTCGGAATCGAACAATTGCTCGGACCGGGCCGGTTCGCTGATCGTGCCATCGGCAGCATAGCTGTATTTGACGACCCGCCCGTCGCCGCAGAGGGTGGTAAAGCCCATCCCGTCCAGTGTCGGATAGGCGGTCCAGCAGCCGGGGGTGGGAACCTCGGCAAGCTCGCTGCCATCCGCGCGGTCGACGATGCTGACCGAAGTGGCGGGCGTTGCGTTCTGGACGACCATGTATTTGCCGCCCGCCGACGGGTTCAGCACGCCACGCTGGCTCAGGGTCTGGGCCGCCTTCGGGTTGGTCAGGTATTCGTTCTTCGCGGTCAGCGTGTGGGGATCCCATTCATGGATCACCGCCTCGACCTCGCCATAGGTATAGCGGCGCATATAGGCTGAAACGGTATACAGGGTCGATTTATCTGCGGCCATGTGCATGTTGGCAAAGGTGCCGGCGCCGATATTGCCTTCCAGCGACAGGTCGTCGGCGTTCAGAACGAAAATCGCGGACGGGCCGTTGATGCCCATGTCCATGACATAGACATGCCCGCCGTCCGAGATGCGCGGCTCGACCGTCAGCGTTTCCGGTTCGATATTGGTTTCCTGGGCCGTTGCGATGCCCGCCGAAGCGACGAGAAGCGACAGCGTGGTGATAAGATGATGTTTCATAGGCAACCTGTTCAGATGTTGGGTTTTGGAAAAGTGGCGGCTGGCGGCGCGATCCGCTGGCCGCAGCACCGCCGTTCCCGTGTGTGGAAACGGCTGTTCGGCGGTCGTCCCGACAGGGGCTGACCGTGGCACGGCAGGGCTGGCCTGCGGTGGGATTCCGGGTGTCCGGGGCGTGTTGGTCACGATGTTCCTCCCATTATGCCGGCAAGGGGCCGACACGGGCGCGGTCCTCCTCCGGCCCGACCCCGGACCCGGCGTTCTGCGCGCCGGACCGGAATGGTTTCATCATTGCAGGTATGGGAAAATCATCTTGGACGATTGTGCCAGAACATCCGCCAATCGTGCCAAAATGCCAGTCGGTGGTGCCCCGGCGGGGCGCAATCACCGCCTGACGGGGGTGCGATCAGTCGCCGTTGCCCTGATCCGAAAGATATCCGCTGGGCGATACGCCATAGCGCTTGCGGAACTCGCGGTTGAAATAGGACAGATCGTTGAACCCGGCCCCGAAGGCAAGATCCGATATCCGGGGGCGCTGCCCGCTCTGCGCCGCCCGCCGCAGCTGGGCCGCGACCGATTTCAGCCGCCGGTCCGACAGGTGCCGGGTGAACGAGGTGCCGTTGTTCTGAAAATCCCGCTGCAACTGGCGGCGCGACATGTGAACCAGCGTCGCCAGCCGCTCGATCGAGAAATCGGAGTCCGACATGTGCTGTTCGATCGTGTCGCGCACCAGCCGGAACCGCCCCTGCGGGTCGCGAAATGCGCTGGCATCGGTTGTGGGCTGCGCGTCACGAAACATCAGCGCAACGAAATCGAACAGGAATTCCGGGTGCATTTCAGCCACGTCGTCGTCCCCGTCATGCACCAGCAGCTTCTTCAGGCTGGCATGAAGCGGGTGGGACTTGTCGATCCTGTTGCCGATGGACAGGGTATTCTTGCGCCCTTCCAGGCACATCGCGCGGGGCAGGTGCACCGATATGAACGACGCTTCGCGCCCTTCGAACCGAAGTTCGGCGCGGCGTGTCGAATCCAGCAACAACCCGTCACCGGGGGTCAGAACCTCTTCGCGCCCGCTGTGAACGACGCCGGTCTGTCCGTTCTTCTGCAAGAGCAGGAACAGAAATTCATTCTCATCGCGCAGGATACCCGACCGGGATCGGTCGATCCGGTCGATCCGGCAGGACATTTCGGCCACTTCGACGCCGTGGCGCTTGCCGATCCGAAAATCGCCGATCTGCTGGTGCGCGTTCTTGATGGGTGTGCTGTAGTAATGCCCGCAATTGGACAGGATCGAGTCACTCCATTCCTCGAAACACATCATTTTTTTATCCTCCCGGCGCGCAACGCGACCCTGTCCGGGCGCCGGAACCCGCTCACTCCCAACAGGGGTATTCCGGCTTTGGGCGTCGTGCGTCACACGCATTCACAATGGTTTCGCGGTCCCGTCATTTTGTCAACAATCCTGAGAAAGCCATGTATCTGGTTGATAGAAGAGACTTTCCTTCCGTATTGCCCACCATGTTGCGCAGCAATGTGCCGATGACGACAATGGCAGTGCTGATCGCTGAACCGGATGATCGGACGCCCGAAACGACCAAGCGATAATGATCGAAGGATACCGTTTGGTCAATATATATATAAGTTTATGATCTATAAATATACAAAAGGGTGGCGCCTGAGTTCTGGGACACCTTGCCCGGCATTTGCCCGAACAGCCTGACACCACCGGCAAGCGTCGGTCGGATCAGTGAAACCCGTTGTCACCCAGTCGATGTGTGGGGCAGGTGGCCTTAGCGGCTGGAGGACCGGCTGTTGCGTTCGC
>JAUHWP010000049.1 GCA_030424645.1 Alphaproteobacteria bacterium | reverse complement strand
CCCTCTGTCCCTTCGTCAATGAACAGGTTCCCGTCGATCTCGGGGGCGTCGGCTTTGGTGCGGCAGGTGGCGATGCCGTCTTCGTCGATGTCGTCGATGATCACGTCCATGACCTGACCCACTTTCGCGGCCAGTTTGGCTTCGGAAATCGTCTGCGCTTTCTCCATGAAACGGTCCCAGCGGTCCTGCTTGACCTCGGCGGGCACATGGTCGGGCAGGTCGTTTGACCGGGCGCCATCGACGTTTTCGTATTGGAAACAGCCGACGCGATCCAATTGCGCCTCGTCCATCCAATCCAGCAGGGTTTGGAACTCGTCCTCGGTTTCGCCGGGATAGCCGACGATGAAGGTCGAACGCAGGGTGATGTCCGGGCAGTCGGCGCGCCAAGCGGCAATTTCATCCAGCGTTTTGGACGCTGCAGCGGGGCGCGCCATGCGTTTCAGAACGTCCGGGTGAGCGTGCTGAAAGGGAATGTCCAGATAGGGCAGGATCAGCCCATCTGCCATCAGCGGGATCAGCTGGCGCACATGCGGGTAGGGATAGACATAGTGCAGGCGCACCCACAGATCGCGCCCGGCCCCAAGCGCCCCCAGATCGCGCGCCAGATCGGTGATATGCGCGCGATGGCCCCGATCCTCGGCATGTTTGATGTCGACGCCATAGGCCGACGTGTCCTGTGAAATCACCAGAAGCTCTTTCACCCCGGCCTCGACCAGCTTTTCCGCCTCGCGGATCACCGCATGGGCCGGGCGGCTGGCAAGACGCCCGCGCATGTCGGGGATGATGCAGAATTTGCACTTGTGATTGCAGCCCTCGGAAATCTTCAGATAGCTGTAATGGCGCGGGGTCAGCGACACGCCCGTCGCGGGCAAAAGGTCGATGAACGGGTCCGGGCTGGGCGGCACGGCCCCGTGCACGGCGTCCAGCACCTGTTCATACTGATGCGGGCCGGTGACGGCCAGAACACTGGGGTGGGTGCCGCGGATGTAATCCTCTTCCGCGCCCAGACAGCCGGTGACGATCACGCGCCCGTTCTCGTTCAGCGCCTCGCCAATCGCCTCAAGGCTTTCGGCCTTGGCCGAGTCCAGAAACCCGCAGGTGTTCACGATCACCGCATCCGCCCCGGTATAATCCGGGCTGATCGCATAGCCTTCGGCGCGCAGGCGGGTCAGGATACGTTCGCTGTCGACCAGCGCCTTTGGGCAGCCAAGGCTGACCATGCCGATGGTGGGCTGGCCGTCGCGTTTCGGCTCGGAAAACCGGGCTTTCGGGGCAAGGTCAGGGCGCAGGTTGGGTGGGTTCACAGGATTTGTCATGGCGGGCATATAGCTTGCAGCGGAACGCATGGGAAGGGGCGGTCGGCCATCATCCAGCGATCATTCCAGCCAAGGCGTCGCCAGAGATCGCCTGTGGCCACTAACTTTTCGGAGCGTCGCCTAATGCGATCAGTAATAAGATCGCCAGCAATGGGCTACCCACCAAAGAGATCAATACCCAGATCAAGGCACTGCGGTTGCGCTCGGTTGCCATGGATGCGGGCAAAATTAAGTATAGCCAGATCACAAAGACCAAAACGGCTATGGCAAGCAGGAAGCCGACTAAGCTATCCATTGCACTGACCTTCGAGATGAACGGGCGAACCTGAAATACGCTGAGGTATCACCGTTTCCTGTCCCGGCGCGAGGACATCGGCTGGAACGCCACGCCCACATGCGCCTCGCAATACGGTTTGCCTTGCTGAACAGGCAGGCCGCAGAACCAGAAATCATCGGTGGCCGGATCGCCGATGGGCCATTTGCAGGTCCGTTCGGTCAGCTCCATCAGGTTCAGCTTCTTGGCACCCTTTTCAACCTCGCGCACCGAGGCCAGGGCCTCGGGGCTGATTTCATTGGCCGAGGGCTGCGGGGGCAGGGGCTGGCCTGCGGGAATAATCTGCTTGCGCGCCGGGATTGGCTTGGTTTCCGCTGCGGGTTTGGCGGCAGGCTCGGCCTCTTTCTTCGGGGCGGCCTTTTTCGGCGCGGGCTTCGGCTTGGCCGCAGCCTTGGGCGCTGCTTTTTCCTTGGCGGGCGCTTTCGAGCCACCGCCAGAGCGGTTCGACAGCCCAAGGCGATGCACCTTGCCGATCACGGCGTTGCGGGTGACGCCACCCAGTTCTTTTGCGATGACCGAGGCGGATTGCCCCTCGCCCCACATCTTTTTCAGGATTTCAACGCGCTCGTCGGTCCAGGACATATTTTTTCCCGTTTTTGGGGTGGGCAGCCGGTCAGCCCGGATAACCCAGTAAATTCACAAGCGGCTATTTTAGTCATAGCGCCGGGGGATACAAGCGCAGATGCGTATCATGCCGACCGGCGCCCTTCGCGCCAGATCAGAAGCACGCCGCCCGCGATGATGATCGCCGCCCCGATCAGGCTGGTGGTGACGGGGATGACCCCGAACACGGCGAAATCGTAAAGCCCGGCAAAGACCAGCGTGGCATAGGAAAAGGGCACGGCGAAACTGGCATCGGCGCGTTTCATCGACTGGATGAAGCAGGTTTGCGCAAGGGCCATCATGAAACCAAGCGTGGCAAGGGCTGCCCACTGTGCAGGGGTTGGCGGGGTCCAGACCCAGATCACCGCCAAGGTTGCCACGGTCAGGCCGATGCCGTTGTTGATCCACAGGATCTGCAACGGTGCCTCGCGCCCGGTCAGGCGTTTGATCAGCGTGATCTCGAACCCCATCACCATGGCGGCGGCCAGCGCCAGGAAGGCGGCGGGATGAAAGCTGCCCGTCCCAGGGCGGATCAGGACAAAAGCGCCAACCAGCGCGACGGCGGCGGCGATCCAGCGCCATGGCCCCACCCGTTCGCCCAGCAACAGGATGGCGAACACCATGGCAAAGACCGGGTTCAGGAAGCTGATCGCGGTGGCGTCGGCCAGCGGGATGAAGCCAACAGCCGCGAACATCAGCGAAATGCCGGTCCAGCCCGCAACCGAACGGGCGATGTGCAGGGGGATGTTGGTGCTGCGCAGGGCGGGGCGGGTCAGGGCCACCACCGTGCTGATCGCAAGGAAGGCGAACAGGAACCGGCCATGGCTGATCTGCAACGGGTGCAGCGGCGTGCCAAGGGTGTCACGCCCGGCAAGCTTGGCCATCAGCGTGGTGCCGGCAATCAATGATGACGCCATCAGCATGAAGCCTGCTGCGGCCAAGGGGTTGAAGATCGGGTGAGCGCGCGTTTCCATTCGCTTCCCATACGGGTTTGGCCGCGCCATGAAAAGGCTGGACAGACGGGTTGCCTTCGCGTAAGCCCGCCCCATGATCAAACGCCTGCATATCGCTGACACCCGACGCCGACGCACCCGCGCCTGACGTCCGTTCCCGTTTGATCCTGCGCCTTTGACGCGCACCCTTTCTGAAATTGTTGACTCGAAGCCCGCCATACGGCACCCAAAGGCTTCTTTTACAAAGGATACCGACATGATCCCGTCGCTTCTTCCGACCTATAACCGTGTTGATCTTGCGTTCGAGCGCGGCCAGGGCAGCTGGCTTGTCACCGAGGGCGGCGAGCGATTTCTGGACCTGGGGGCAGGGATCGCGGTTAATGCACTGGGCCATGCCCATCCGGCGCTGGTCGAGGTGCTGGCCGAACAGGGGGCGAAGCTGTGGCACGTGTCGAACCTCTATACCATTCCGCAGCAGCAGAAGCTGGCGGACAAGCTGGTCGATCTGACCTTTGCGGACACCGCGTTTTTCACCAATTCGGGCACCGAAGCGTGCGAGCTTGCGGTGAAGATGGCGCGCAAATACTGGCATGACAAAGGGGACCATGACCGTGTTCGCATCATCGGGTTTGAAGGCTCGTTCCATGGCCGCTCCTCCGCCGGGATTGCGGCGGCAGGGGGCGAGAAGCTGACCAAGGGCTTCGGCCCGCTGCTGCCCGGCTTCACCCACCTGCCCTTTGGCGATCTGGACGGGTTGACCAACGAACTTGCGACAGGCGACGTCGCGGCTGTGATCATCGAGCCGGTGCAGGGCGAGGGCGGCATCCGCCCGGTGCCGGATGACGAGTTGAAGGCCATTCGCGCCGCCTGCGACAAGGCCGGGGCGCTTCTGATCTTTGACGAGGTGCAATGCGGCATGGGCCGGACCGGCAAGCTGTTTGCCCATGAATATTCCGGTGTTACCCCCGATATCATGATGGTCGCCAAGGGGATCGGCGGGGGCTTCCCGCTGGGCGCGGTTCTGGCGACGGAAGATGCGGCATCAGGCATGGTGGCGGGCACGCATGGGTCGACCTATGGGGGCAACCCGCTGGCCTGTGCGATTGGCGCGAAAGTGACCGAGATCATCGCCGACCCCGGTTTCCTGAACGAGGTCAGCCGCAAGGCGGGGCTATTGCGGCAAAAACTGGAGGGGCTGGTTGCTGCCCACCCGGACGTGTTCGAAGCCGTGCGCGGGTCGGGCCTGATGCTGGGCCTGAAATGCAAGGCCCCGAACACCGACGTGCTGGCCAAATGTTATGACGCGAAGGTGCTTTGCGTGCCGGCGGGCGACAACGTGCTGCGGATCCTGCCCGCCCTGACCATTGAAGACGACGATATTGCCGAGGCTGTCACACGGCTTGAAACTGCTGCCAAGGCCATAACCAAAACCGATGAGGGGCAGAGCCAATGAAACATTTCCTTGATATCAATACGACCGACACCGCCGACCTTACCGGCATGATCGCCGAAGCGCAGAGGATCAAACAGGCACGTGCGGGCAAGCCCAAGGGCGCCCCCGACGACGAACAGCCGCTGAAGGACCACATGGTCGCGCTGATTTTCGAAAAGCCCTCGACCCGGACGCGCGTCAGTTTTGACGTGGGCGTGCGCCAGATGGGCGGGCAGACCATGGTGCTGTCAGGGTCCGAGATGCAACTGGGTCATGGCGAAACGGTCGCCGACACGGCCCGCGTGCTCAGCCGTTATGTCGACATGATCATGATCCGCACGTTCGAGGAAGCAACGCTGCTTGAGATGGCGGAATATGCCGATGTGCCGGTGATCAACGGGCTGACCAACCGCTCGCACCCCTGTCAGATCATGGCCGATATCCTGACCTTTGAAGAGCATCGCGGGTCGATTGCGGGCAGGAAAGTGGTCTGGGCGGGGGACGGCAACAATGTCTGCGCCTCGTTCCTGCACGCTGCCGGGCAGTTCGGCTTCGACGTGACCTTTACCGGGCCGGAGGTGCTGGACCCGGAAGCCGCGTTCGTGGACGAGGCGCGCGCCAAGGGGGCCAACATCGAAATCGTGCGCGACCCGGTCAAGGCGGTCGAAGGGGCGGACCTTATCGTCGCTGATACATGGGTGTCGATGCACGATGCGCCCTCGGCCCGCGAACGTCGGCACAACCTTCTGCGCCCCTATCAGATCAACGATGCGCTGATGGCCCATGCCAAGCCGGACGCGCTGTTCATGCACTGCCTGCCCGCCCACCGGGACGAAGAAGTGACGAACACCGTGATGGACGGCCCGCAATCGGTGATCTTCGACGAGGCCGAGAACCGGCTGCATGCGCAGAAGGCAATCATGCGCTGGTGTCTGGGGGCGTGATCAGGGGCTTTGCCCCTGCGGTGTCACGCTGCGCGTGGCACCTTCCCCAGGATATTTTTGGCCAGAAGAAACCCTAAGTGGTCGGCTTCGCGGTCAGGATACCATTGTGTTCAATACGAGGAAGATCAAAGCCGACATCAGGGCGGCGGCCGGAACGGTGATCACCCAGGCCGCCACGATGGTCATGAAATGCGAGCGGCGCACCAGTTTGCGGCGGCGGCGTTCCTCGGGGGCGATGCGTTTGACCTCGGGCCGCGCGGCAGACGAACGACGCAGGCGGCGCTCCATGTGGTATTCGCGGTAGAAGCCGACGCCGAACACGCCACCCACGGCGATATGGGTCGAGCTGACGGGCAGGCCCAGCCAGCTGGCCACGATCACGGTGATGGCGGCAGACAGGGCGACGCAATAGGCGCGCATCGGGTTCAGCTTGGTGATCTGGCTTCCGACCATGCGGATCAGTTTCGGGCCAAAGAGCATCAGCCCGAAGCTGATGCCGAAGGCACCGATCACCATGACCCAGGTCGGGATCGAGACCTTGTCGGCAAAGTCACCCACGCTTTCCACATGCACGATGGCCGCCAGGGGGCCAACCGCGTTGGCCACGTCGTTTGCGCCATGGGCAAAGGAAAGCAGCGCGGCCGAGAAGATCAGCGGCAGGGCAAACAGCGTTTTCAGGGATTTGGTGCGGTTTTCAAGCCCTTCGGCCTGACGTGCGATCAAGGGCGCGGTGACGACATAGGCGACCGCACCGACACCGGCCCCGATCAACAGGGCCGTGCCGAGGTCGATCTTGATGACCTTTTTCAACCCCTTGATCGACAGATACGCCCCGAAGGCGGCAGCCATGATGCCGATCAGCACCGGCACCCAGCGTTTCGCGGCGGCGATCTTGTCGTCCTGATAGATGATCTTGTGTTTGATCAGCGCCAGGAACAGGGCGGCAATGGCCCCCCCCAGCACCGGCGAGATCACCCAGGACGCGGCGATCTTGCCCATGGTCGGCCAGCTGACCGCGGCGAAGCCTGCGGCGGCGATGCCAGCGCCCATGACGCCACCCACAACCGAATGGGTGGTCGAGACCGGCGCCCCGATCCAGGTGGCAAGGTTTACCCACAGGGCGGAGGAGATCAGGGCGGCCATCATGGCCCAGACGAACACACGGGATTGGTCGAAGCCCGACGGGTCGATGATCCCTTTCGAAATCGTCGAGACCACGTCACCACCCGCCAGAAGCGCCCCCGCGCTTTCGCAGATGATCGCGATGACGATGGCGCCGCCCATGGTCAGGGCATTCGCCCCCACGGCTGGCCCCATGTTGTTGGCAACATCGTTCGCGCCGATATTCAGCGCCATATACGCCCCGAACGCGGCCGCGATGACGACCACCAGCGATGTCGGAGTTTGCCCGAAAAACATCGCGGCGCTGAGGGCTGCAAGAACGATGAAGGCCAGCGCCACACCCATGCCGATCAGGGGTCGTGAAACATATTGCGTGGCGTATTCGACCTGGCTGATCCGGTTCAGGTCCTTGTCCAGCGTTTTCCACTGGCTGCCACGTTTCTCTGCGCTCATCGTTGGCCCCCTGGCTCGCGCCCTGTTACACGGCCGTTACGCAGCCGTTACAATTCAGCGCCTGCGCTAGACTGTCAGGGCCGCGATTGCAACAGATTCGGGCCATGTTGGCCTGTGTGTCGGGGAAGTGTGGTGAATGCGTTTCGCCCTGCGCAGGTGCGGTCGGGGCAGGTGACGCGTTTCAGAACTCCTGCAGGATTTTCTGAAGGTCTTTTTCCTGCACCATTTCCGCGGCCTGCTCGGCCGGGACCCATGTCCGCGTGCGTTCGCCGGCCTCGGGAAAATCGTCCGAAAGCTGTTCGACCTTCAGGGGGAACACGCTGGTGGTGCAGCGGGCAACGCCACCGAAATCCATTTCCTTGTCAGATTCGAAGGCGCCAATGGGGGCGTGGCCCAGTTGACCTTTCGCAACGCCGGCTTCTTCCCAGGCCTCCTGACGTGCGGCTTCCGCGGCGTTCTTGCCATCCATCGGCCAGCCCTTGGGCAGAATCCACCGCCCGGTGCCGCGCGATGTCACCAGCAGAACCTCCTTGTCGTCCCCCGAGCCGCGATAGCACAGCGCGGCGACCTGCACCCGCTTGGGGCGTTGGAACATGGGGGCGACGACCTCTTCCCAGGCCTGTTTCAGCAATGATGACATGTTGTACCTGCGGTTTACGGGCTTTGCCCGGTTTTTATTGTAGATGTTAAGATATGGGAATTGCGTGGTAAATTGCAAGTGCAGGCGTCGTAACCGGTTGTTTTGCGCCGATCTGTGGCCCGATCAGCCGTTACGCGGCTTGGCCCGAAGCGTCAGATCGGCCTGCGTCGGGTCTTCGGGCCACGGATGTTTCGGATAGCGCCCGCGCATATCCTTGCGCACATCCTGATAGCTTGTGGCCCAGAAATTCGGAATGTCCGTGGTAGTTTGCACCGGACGCCCGGCAGGCGACAGAAGTGTGACACGCAGCGGTGTCGTTCCGATCATCGGATGACGGGTCGTTCCGAACATTTCCTGCAGGCGCAGACTGATTTCAGGCATCTCCCCGGCATAGTCGATGGGGGTCTTGCGCCCCATCGGTGTGATGAAATGGGCCGGTGCCTCGCGGTCAAGCTGCGACATTTGGGTCCAGTCCAGCCGGGCGCGCAAGGCGTCCAGCAGGTCAAAGCGTTTCCAATCGGCGGTGGTCTTGACGCCGGACAGGTGTGGCAGCAGCCAGTCCTCCAACGTGGCCAGCAGCGTGTCATCCGTCATGTCCGGCAGGTCTGCACCACCCGCGCGCAACAATGCGACCCGCGCGATGAACCGGCGGGCCGCATCCGAGGGGCGCAAACCCAGCTCGCGCACCCCGTCCAGCATGGCGCGTGCGACAACGTCATCCGGGGCGTCCTTCCACATGCGGTCGTCCAGAATGACCGCGCCCAGCCGTTCCTGCCGGCGCGCGACCACACGCCCCTCGCGCTTTGACCATGCACAGTGATCGACCCAGGTGATGTCATCTTCAAACAGGTCGCGCAGTTCACCTTCACTGATCTGGATGGCCTGCCGGATCCGTGCCTCGCGCGGGTTGCCATCGGTGTCTGTGACGGTGATCAAGCGCGCCCCGGCCAGCGGATCGCCGTCATCCATGATGGCCCCCTTGCCGCCGGACAGGATGAACCGTGGCGTATCACCCGAACGACGCAACCCGACCCGGTCGGGATAGGCCAGCGCGGCCATCTGGGAGTCGCTCAGATCGACCTTGGCTGGTTTGGCCAGCTTACGCAGGCGGCGGGCTTCGATGCGGATACGTTCGATCACGCCACGGTTTGGCTGGATCGAACGGCGGGCGGTAAAGGCGTTCGGGTCGCGGATCGCCTCAAGCCTCAGGCCAAGGTCCAGGGGGGCGGTTCGGGGCAGCGGATCGCGCTCACCCCAAAGCGCCGCCAGATCGGCGGCGGCGGGTCCGGCAGTGGTCAGCATATGCCCAAGGCGCGGGTGCATCGGCAGCCGGGCCAGTGTCCGGCCATGTGGCGTGATGCGACCGCCGGTGTCCAGCGCACCCATGCTGCGCAGAAGCGACTGGGCCTCGGCCAACACGCCCGGGTTTGGTAGCGTCAGAAAGGCAAGCTCCGCCCCGTCCGGCGACCCCCAGACGGCAAGTTCCAGCGCCAGCGGCGCAAGGTCGGCGGTCTCGATCTCGGCGGGCGGGAAGGGGGGCAGCCCGCCTTCCTCGCCCTTGGTCCACAGCCGATAACAGACCCCCGACGCCACGCGCCCGGCACGCCCCCGGCGCTGTTCGGCCTCGGCCTTCGATACGCGTTCGGTGACCAGGCGTGACATGCCGGACCCGGGATCGAACCGGGCGCGTCGCGACCAGCCGGCGTCCACCACCACGCGGATGTCCTGAATGGTCAGTGATGTCTCGGCGATTGACGTGGCCAGCACGATCTTGCGCCCGGACGTGGCGGGGGCAATTGCGGCGCGCTGGGCGGCAAACTCCATCGCGCCGAACAGCGGATGCAGGTGGCAATCGGTGGGCAAATGTGGGCGCAGGGCGGCTTCGGTGCGGCGAATTTCACCTTCGCCCGGCAGGAAGACCAGAATGCCGCCCTCGGTCTCGGTCAGCGCCTGTCGCACCAGGGATGCGGCGGCATCGGGCAGGCGCGTGGTCTTGGGCAAGGGCGCGGGCAAGTGGCGGGTTTCGACCGGAAAGGCGCGCCCGTCCGACCGCACGATGGGTGCTGCGTCCAGCATGTGCGCCACCGGGTCCGCGTCCAGCGTGGCGGACATCACGACCAGCTTCAGATCGTCGCGCAGCGCCTGCACGGCCTCCCATGTCAGCGCAAGGCCCAGATCGGCGTTCAGGGATCGTTCGTGAAACTCGTCAAAGATCACCGCGCCTATCCCGGCCAGCGACGGATCGGATTGCAGCATCCGGGTCAGGATCCCCTCGGTGACGACCTCGATCCGGGTGGTGGGGGTGACCTTGGCCTCGCCGCGAATGCGATAACCAACCGTGCCGCCAACCCGCTCGCCCAGCGTTTGCGCCATACGCTCGGCGGCGGCGCGGGCGGCCAACCGGCGGGGTTCCAGCATGATCAGCTTGCCGTCGAAAAGGTCTGCTTCAAGCAAAGCCAGCGGCACCACGGTGGTCTTCCCGGCCCCCGGCGGAGCCATCAAAACGGCGCGTCCCGCGTGGCGAAGGGCCGCAAGAAGGTCGGGCAGGGCGTCGTGGATAGGCAGGGTGTTACTCATGCCCCCCTTATCGTGCCTGACGCTGCCATGGTCCAGATGCACGCGTCCTGTTAGCGCCGGACCTCTGGACAGTCCGTCCCCCGCGCGGCATGACTGTCCGAAAGTTGGAGGCAGCATGGACATTCAGGATCTGGCAACACGAGTGCAGGCAGGCGAACGGCGGGCGCTGGCCCGCGCTATCACTCTGGTTGAAAGCGGACGTGCGGATCACCGCGCACAAGCGGGCGCGCTGCTGGATATTCTGGCCCCCGCGGGGCGTCAGGCCCTGCGCATCGGCCTGTCGGGCACACCGGGCGTGGGCAAATCCACCTTCATCGAAGCCTTTGGCATGTTCCTGATCGAACAGGGCCTGAAAGTGGCGGTGCTGGCCGTCGACCCCAGTTCGGCCCGGTCCGGCGGGTCCATCCTTGGCGACAAGACCCGGATGGAGCGTTTGAGCCGCGAGAAAAACGCCTTTATCCGCCCGTCGCCCTCGCAATCGCAATTGGGCGGCGTGGCGCGGCGCACCCGCGAGGCCGTGGCCCTGTGCGAGGCGGCAGGCTTTGACGTGGTGCTGATCGAAACCGTGGGCGTCGGGCAATCCGAAACCATGGTGGCGGAAATGTCCGACCTGTTCCTTCTGCTTCTGGCCCCGGCCGGGGGGGACGAGTTGCAGGGCGTGAAACGCGGCATCATGGAAATCGCCGACCTGATCCTGGTCAACAAGGCCGATGGCGAGTTGAAATCCACCGCCATGCGCACCTGTGCGGACTATGCGGGCGCGCTGCGGCTGTTGCGTAAACGTGCCTATGACCCGGACGACTTTCCCAAGGCGATGACGGTGTCGGCGGTGACGCAGGACGGGCTGCCAGCTGCGTGGGATGCGATACAAACGCTGATCGCCTGGCGCCGTGAACATGGCCACTGGACCAAACGGCGCGAACAGCAAGCCCGGCACTGGTTCGAAGAGGATGTGCGCCTCGGCCTTCTGTCCGTGCTCGACCAGAAGGACGCGCGCGCCCGGATCGACGCGCTGGGCACCCAGGTGGCAGCCGGCCGGATTTCTGCCAGCCGCGCCGCCGAAGACATCCTTGCCCAGCTTCGCCCGTCGACCGATATCTGACCGCGCCTGTTTCTTCTGGCGGAAAATATCCCGGGGTGAGCGGCCCCGCCGCGAGGGGCAGCGCCCCTGTTCCCGCCTTTGCCAACCCCACCCCGATGGCCGGGCTTGATCAGCGCTAACATCTGGGGTAGCGTCCCCAAAGAACATGAAGGAGAGATGCCGGATGCGAAATTTCAGGACCCTATATAAAGCGTAAGTCGCGGTCCTGATGGGCTGTCGCAAGCCCCATCCAAACATCTCTATCCCTAAAGCGCACGGAGCGCCTTCATGTATCGTTTCTTTGAAAACCTTGTCGACCCTTTCGCCCCGCATGACATGGGCACACCGCCCAAGACCCTGTGGCCCTTCTTCAAGTCGCAATTCGGCCCATTCCGCAAATGGATGATCTGGATGGCGCTGACGGGGATCCTTGTCGCGCTGATCGAAACCGGCCTGATCTTCTATACCGGTCGGGTGGTCGACCTGATGAACCTGTCCACGCCGGAAAGTTTCTGGGGGGATCACGGGGTCGAACTGCTGCTGGCGGCGGTGTTCATCATTGTCCTCAGGCCCTTGGCGATCACGCTGAACCGCTTCTTTCTGGAACAGACCCTGGCGGGCAACATGCAGGAACAGGTGCGCTGGCGTGCCCACCGGCATCTGTTGGGGCAGTCACTGGGGTTCTTCCAGAACGACTTTGCCGGGCGTCTGTCCAACCGCGTGATGCAGCTTGGCCCGGCGGTCGAAGACAGCACCTATATGTTCTTCGAAGGCATTTTCTACGCCACCACCTATGTGCTGAGCGCGATGGTCATTCTTGGGCAGGTCGACATCCGGCTGGCGCTGCCCCTGGGCATCTGGCTGGTGTTCTACGTCCTTTATGTGCGCTACATCGCCAAACGCGTTTCGGTCGCGTCCGAGAAATGGTCCGATGCAAGGTCACTGGTCACGGGCCGGATCGTCGATGCCTATGCCAATATCGAAAGCGTGAAACTGTTCTCGCAGGGGGCGGGGGAAGAACGCTATGCGCTCTCCTCGCTCAAGCGGTTGCGACTGCGGTTTCAGCGTTTCCTGCGCCTGATGACCGAACTGAGCTTCGGGTTGAACCTGTTGAACGGGCTGCTGATCGTCGGCGTCGTCGGCGCGGCGGTGTGGCTGTGGTCGCAGGGCGAAGTGTCGGTGGGCGAGGTGGCGGCCGCCTCGGCGCTGGTGGTGCGTTTGAACGGCATGTCCGGCTGGATCATGTGGGTGACGATCCGGCTGTTCGAGCATATGGGCGTGATCCGCGAGGGTCTGCGCTCGATTGCGGTGGCGCATGAGTTGAAGGACGCCAAGGGGGCCCGGGATCTGGTCATTGACCAGGGCGAGATCACGTTCAACAAGCTGACACATCACTATGGCAAGGGGTCGGGCGGGTTGGAAAGCGTATCGCTGACCGTGCATCCGGGCGAGAAGGTCGGTCTGGTCGGGCGCTCGGGCGCGGGCAAGTCCAGCCTCGTGAATCTTCTGATGCGGTTTCGCGATCCCGAAGGCGGGCATATCCTGATCGACGGTCAGGACGTGTCGGACGTGACGCAGGACAGCCTGCGCGCGCAGATCGGGATGGTGACGCAGGACAGCAGCCTTCTGCACCGCTCGGTGCGGGCCAATATCCTTTATGGTCGCCCGGATGCGACCGAAGAGCAGATGATTGCCGCCGCACGGCGTGCCGAAGCCCATGATTTCATCCAGACGCTGGAGGACCCGCAGGGGCGCCAGGGCTATGACGCGCATGTGGGTGAACGCGGTGTGAAACTGTCCGGCGGCCAGCGTCAGCGTGTCGCCATTGCTCGGGTGATGCTGAAGGACGCCCCGATCCTTGTGCTGGACGAGGCGACATCGGCGCTGGACAGCGAGGTCGAGGCGGCGATCCAGAAGACGCTTTACGGCATGATGGAGGGCAAGACGGTGATCGCGATCGCGCACCGTCTGTCGACCATCGCCCAGATGGACCGGATCGTCGTGCTGGACGAGGGCCAGATCATCGAAAGCGGCAGCCACGATGCGCTTTTGGCGATGGGCGGCACCTATGCGGGCTTGTGGGACCGGCAATCGGGTGGTTTCCTGGGCGAGGATTGAGCGGCCGCGCCTTGTGTCGAAGCGGGAAGGGGCGTTGCCCCTCTGCGCATTCGCGCATTCACCCCAGGATATTTTTAGCCAGAAGAAGCCGCGGGATGGGGGTCTGCGGATATGTTGAAATTCCTGTCAGAACGGGGCCACGACTCACTTGACGCGCCGGGGGAAGGCGTCTAATTACCCCGAACGGAATTCAGGGCGCTGCCGTGCGGCGCCCGTTTGTGTTGACCGGTTGGACGTAAGCGGCGCGAGGGCGTGCCGAATGCCTTACCAATCCAGCCCGAGAGAGCAAGGAAAAGACCATGTCGCGCGTTTGCGAACTGACCGGAAAAGGCCCGATGACTGGCAACAATGTCAGCCACGCCAAGAACAGAACCCGCCGCCGGTTTCTGCCGAACCTGAACGATGTGACCCTGCAGTCCGAAGCACTGGGCCGTGGGTTCAAGCTGCGCATTTCGGCCGCCGCGCTGCGGTCGGTGGATCACCGTGGTGGGCTGGACGCGTTCCTGGCGAAAGCCAAGGACGTTGACCTGTCGGCCAATGCGCTGAAGATCAAGAAAGAAGTCGCGAAGGCACTGGCAACCGCCTAAGCCTGCCTGCGACCCGGACGAACCGGATTAAACCGCCCGGGCGTTGCCGCTTCGGGCGGTTTTCGCATGGCATTTGCATGGCACGGGCTGATACGTTTTGTCGCTTGTGTCGGCGTGCAAGACAGCATAGCTCTGTCCCCATGATCCGCGTTGTCTTTGCATATGCCCTGACACTGGTGTTGGCCGCTGCCAGCTTTTCGCTGGCCCATGCGCGCGGCAGCAGCCCTGATGTCGACAACGCGATCGACATGGTGATCTGCACCGGTGTCGGGATTACGACCATCACTGTCGGCCCGGATGGCGACCCCATCGAATCGGTTCACCTTTGCCCGGATGGGGCGCAGATATTCGCCGCCGCGTTTGCCGTGCCGGTGGTGCACATGCCCGAGGCGCGTTTGATCACGCGGATCGTTCCGTTGCGCGCCGCATCATTTTTGGGACGCCCGACGCTGACCCCATCTGCCCGCGGTCCCCCGGCGCTGATCTGAGCTTACCTTTCAGATCAATTCAGTGACGGACCAAAGGAACTAAACCATGTCCCCGATGAAAACACTTCTTGCAGCCACGACGGCTGCCCTGTTTGCCCTGCCTGCTTTCGCGGAAAGCGAGATCAAGATCGAGGATGCCTATGCGCGTGCCTCGGGTATGAACGCGATGGCTGGTGCGGCGTTTTTCCAGATCATGAACCATGGCGACGAGGACGACCGCCTGATTGCCGCCAGGTCCGACGTGGCCAAGCGGGTCGAGCTGCACACGCATAAGGAAACCGCCGAAGGTGTGATGCAGATGGTCGAGGTTGAAGAGGGCTTCCCGGTTGCCGCCGGTGCGATGCACGCGCTTCAGCGTGGTGGCGATCACGTGATGTTCATGGGGCTGAACCAGCCGTTCGAGGATGGATCGACCATCAGCGTCACGCTGGTCTTTGAAAAAGCCGGTGAAATGACCGTCGAAATACCGGTCGACCTGCAACGCAATCCGATGGGTGGTGGTATGCAGAACGGCAAGATGGACCATGGAAAGATGAACGGTGGCCAGATGAAACAGGACACCACGCCGTCGAACTGACATCAGGCGGGAAGGGCGCGCGCCCTTCCTTGCCGATATGATAATGTGTCAGGCCCAGAGGACCGCACCCATACCGGTGCGGTCTTTTTCATGGCGGATCGAGAAGCCCGGAGACCCATTCCGGCACGACCTGGCTGGCCGGGCCGATCCGCGCAGCATCGAAGGTGCCGGCCATGGTCGAGGGTTCCAGGTTAAGCTCCAGCGTTTCGGCCCCGGCGGCGTGTGCTTCGGCCACGAACCCGGCGGCGGGATAGACATTGCCCGACGTGCCGATGGCGACGAACAGGTCGGCTGTCGACAGGTGGCGGTCAATCTCGGCCATGCGATACGGCATTTCCCCGAACCAGACGATGTCGGGGCGGGTCGCTGTCCTGTGGCAGGCCGGGCAGCGGTCATCGGGCGACATGATCTGAGTTGCAGCCCAGCGGTGATCGCAGGCGGCACACAATGCGCCGGACAATACGCCGTGCATGTGAATCACGTCCCTGGTTCCACCCCGTTCGTGCAGGTCATCGACGTTCTGCGTGATGATGGTGACGCGCCCGGAATGCTCTGATTGCAAGCGGGCAAGTGCCCGGTGTGCCGCATTCGGTTGTGCGCCCTGGCAGTTCGCGCGGCGGGCGTTGTAGAAGTCGTGCACAAGCTGTGGATTTCGGGCAAACCCTTCGGGGGTTGCGACCTCGTTCAGGTCGTATCTGGTCCACAGCCCATCCGTGTCGCGAAACGTGCCCAACCCGCTTTCGGCAGAAATGCCCGCACCGGTCAGGATGACAATATGGCTCACTTGAAGCCCCCATAGATGTCCATGGCTTTCTGCAACAGGTCCAGCAGGGCGGCCACCTGAAGCGGGTCTTCGGCGGTGATTTCACGTTCGGCGGCGAAATTGGCCACCCGCCGGTCGCCGCGGGCGACGGCTTCGACATCGGACCAGTCAAAGGCGATCTGCACGGGGGCAAGCGGCAGCAGGCCAGCCTGAAGGGATGCGCGCCCACCGGCCACGATCAGCGCGAAGGGTGCCCCATCCAACAGGATCTCGGCCCGGATATCGTCAAGCGGGCCGACGGCCCGTTCGATGGCCCCCGCCAGAATGACCGCACGATGCGAGACCCCGTCAGGGTCCGCCGGGGCCTCGGGTGTTGGCTGATTGCGCCCGAACCGGGCCAGTTCAAACAGGATGCCGCGGGTCGACAACCCTTTTTCGGTCAGGGTGTAAAGGCGGTGGGATTTCGCGATCAGGTCGGCCTCGCACAGTTCCGACAGGCGCGCGGACAGCATGTTCGAGGCGATGCCCGGCAATCCGGTCTTGATCTGGGCGAAGCTGGCGGGGCCTGCATGAAGTTCGCGCAGCACGTGGACCGCCCAACGGTTGCCCAGAAGGTCAAGCGACCGTGAGATGGGGCAGGACATGGAATAGGGTTTGACGCGCGACATGGCGCGGTTTTGCCGGTGTTGCCGGGGGTTTGCAAGTGGGTGCGGCATGGATGGGCAAAGCCATGCCCGTTTGCCCCGCGCACATGGCTTGACAGCTTTCCGCTGAAGATGAGACCGTGCCTCATGCCCCTGAAAAGACCGATTCAGCCCATGCCGCCGGACATAGAGGCCCGGCTTCAGGCGCGCGGACTGCGCGCGACCTATGACGCGCGGCCACCTTATCAGCGCAATGATTACCTGGCATGGATCGCGCGGGCCAAACGCTCCGACACCCGTGAGAAGCGGATCGCCCAGATGCTGGACGAGCTTGCGGGCGGCACGCACTACATGAAGATGACATGGCGCGGCTGACACGGGACAACAGCCAAAGCCGCAGCGGTCGAAGCGATGCGCAAAATCGGGGATTCAGGTTTGCCATGAAACACCTTAGAAGGGAGCCATGACCCATCGGATCCTGTTCGTCTGCCTTGGCAATGTCTGTCGCTCGCCCACAGCGGAAGCGGTGTTTCGGATCTTCGCGGCCCGCCATCCCGGCCTGAGGGTCAAGATCGACAGTGCTGGCACATCGGCCTGGCATGTCGGGCAGCCGCCCTATGGCCCGATGCAGCAGGCCGCCCGCAAACGGGGCTATGACCTGTCGCCGCTTCGGGCACGCCAGTTTCAGGTCAGCGATTTCGACCGGTTCGACCTGATTGTCGCGATGGACGACGACAACCTGTCCAGCGTCGAGGGGATGCGCCCCGCAGGGGCCAGAACGCGGGTGGTGTCGTTCACCGCATTCGCCCCGGAAACCGGGACGGATCACATCCCCGACCCCTATTACACGCGTGACTTCAACCAGACGCTCGACCTTGTCGAAGCGGCATCGCGTGGTCTGGTCGCCGACCTGGTCTGACGCGTTTCAAGATCGGGTTGGGCCACAATTCCGTTTCAGGATGCGTTTACCGTCACCTGCGGCAGTGGGACGTGACCGCCTGCCCGAAGCGCTTGTATTTTATCCAGAACCGTTCATCCGAGCTGCGGTCGGACTGCCGGGTGGCCTGACTTCTATGGGGATCTTTGAAGAATTTGACGACCTTCGCACGCTCGTTGCTGGTCAGCATCGCGTTTGCGACATCCTGAATACAGCCACACAAGGCGCGTGAGGCTGCAGCGCGGTTGGCATTCAGGCACGCCCGTTCGATTGATCCCCCCGCAAACGCCGCCTGACCGGGAAGAATGACGGAAAGTAACGCAAATGAAAGAAGAACCCGTTTCATGACTGCCCTCGTCGAAATCTGCTTCCGTTGTTCAGGTCTTGAGCGCCTGATTGTGCCGGATAATACACGTTGCGGGGGCTGGATGCAATTTGCCGTGCTCTTCAAAGCTGCGTGATCTGAACCTGTGGCAGCAGGGCGCGCAGGTCGTCATCCCGGCACAGCTCGGTCGCGGGGCTCATCACAGCCGCACTGGCCGCCGCGGTGCCGTGGCGCAGGGCTTCGGGCCACTCCGCACCACTGGCGCGGGCCAGGGTGAAGGCCCCGACAAAGCTGTCCCCCGCGCCCACCTTGCTGAGAACCGGCACGGGTGGGGTCACGGCGTGCAGAACCGTGGTGCCGGTTGCAAGCACCGATCCGTCGGCCCCCAGCGCCAGAACCACGGCGCCCGCATGCCCCTTGTCGACCAGTGCACGGGCAAACCCGGCCACATCCTGCAGGGATGACAGCGGCCGCCCGGCCAGTGCTTCACTCTCCGCCCCGTCCAGCCGCAGGATGTCAGGCGCGGCGCCGTCCTCCGTGGCTTGCACCGCCAGCGCCGCCCCCGACGTGTCGAGCGTCAGAACGGCCCCTTTGGCGCGGGTGATCCCCGCCAGAACCTTGGGAAACCCCACCGGCACGCCCGGCGGTTGCGAGCCGGACAGCACCACCTGCATGTCGGGTTGGATGGCGGTTTGAAGCTGGTCGCACAGGGCGGCGATGTGGGGCTGGGTCCAGACCGGGCCGGGCATGACGAAACGATACTGGCTGCCCGCCTGCCGGTCACTGACCGCAAGCGACAGCCGGGTTTCGCCCGGCAGTGAAAACGCGATGGTCGCAACACCTTCGTCTTTCAGAAGCGCGGCAAGCTGCTGGCCCCGAAATCCCGCCAGGGCGACAAGGGCGGTGGCGCTGCCGCCGGTGCGACGGATCGCGCGGGCCACGTTGATCCCGCCGCCACCCGGATCCAGAACCGGCGCGTCGCATCGCAGCTTTTCCTCGGCCCGCACGGCATCGACGCCGGTGGACATGTCCAGGGCCGGGTTCAGGGTGATGGTCAGAATATCATCGGGGGGGTGGGCCATGGTGTCCGGTTCACAAGAAACATCAGCACCAGACTAGGCGGTCGGGGAAGGCGCGGCAACGCCTTCCCCGCATGAGGTCACGCCGCGCGGGCCTTGATGGTTTTGGCCACAACGTCCTGTGCGACCGCGGCGGGGCTGACCCCTTGCGCGGCGGCTTCGGACAGGATCGCCTCCATCGTGGCATCAAGCGCTTCGAGCTTTCGGGCAACCCAGTCGACACGGCCTTCGATCTGCAACACCTCGGTGGCGACGTTGATGATGCCGCCGCCATTGGCGACGAAATCCGGCGCATAGAGGATGCCGCGTTCGACCAGCAATTCCGCATCCGCCGGCGCGGCCAGCTGGTTGTTGGCGCCACCAGCAATGGCCTTGACCTTCAGCTGCGGGATCGTGTCTGCGTTCAGGATGCCCCCGATGGCACAGGGGGCGAAAATGTCGGCGGGGGCGGCATAGATATCATCCAGCCCGACAGCCTGAGCGCCGAACGTCTTGGTGGCGGCGTCAACGCGGCCCGCGTCGATATCGGTGACGATCAGCTTGGCACCGGCATCCGTCAGCAATTCACAGAGGTTCCAGCCGACATTGCCCAGTCCCTGCACCGACACGGTGCGCCCGGTCAGATCGGTATCGCCGAACTGGTGCAGCGCCACGCGCCGCACGGCGTTGAAGATCCCGCGTGCGGTGATCGGCGACGGATCGCCCGAGGCGAAATCCCCATCCGACAGGCCCGCCACAAATCGTGTTTCTTTCGCCAGCTCGGCCATGTCCGCGGGACTCATCCCCATATCTTCGGCGGTCCAGTAACGACCTTCGCAAGCCTCGACAGCCCGGCCAAAGGCGTGCAGCAGTTCGGGCGTCTTCAGCGTTGCCGGATCACCGATGATCACCGCCTTGCCGCCGCCCAGCCGCAACCCGGCCGCCGCGTTCTTGTATGTCATCCCTTCTGACAGGCGCAGCACATCGGTCAGCGCGGCTTCCTCGCTAGCATAGGGGCGCATCCGCAGGCCCCCGGCAGCCGGCCCCAGCACGGTCGAATGAATGGCGATGAAGCCGATCAGCCCGCAGGTGGCATCCTCGACCCGGTAAACTTCTTCATGGGTGGCCGAGGCCACTTGCGTGATATTCATGAGATCCTCCCGATTTGTCATGATTTTACCCAAGGGCAGGAGGGGAAAGTCACCAAAAAACATCGTGATTACTTTCTTTATTGGTGATAATTCCTAAAAGATGTTATCTGAGCGAGGATTTTACGATGGATGCCATCGACCGCCGCATCATCGCCGCCCTTCAGGAAAACGGTCGCCAGAAACTGGGCGAGCTTGCCGATTCCGTGGGCCTGTCGCCCACCCCCTGCGCCCGCCGCATTGCCGCGCTGGAGCAGGCCGGTGTCATCACCGGCTATGGCGCGCGGGTCGATCAGGCCAAGCTGGGCCTGCCGGTCACCGTTTTCATCTCGGTCGAGCTGGAAAGCCAGAACCGCGACGCCCTGACCCAGTTCGAACGCGCCGTGTCGCGCATGGAAGAGGTGATGGAATGCCACTTGATGAGCGGCAACCGCGACATCATCCTGCGCGTCGTCGTCGCCAACCTGACCGCCTTCGACGAGTTCATGGAACACCGCCTGATGCGGGTCGAGGGGATCCGGCGGATGCGGTCGAGTTTTACACTGAGGACAATGGTCAGGCGGAACGTGTTGCCGGTGGGGTAGGGGGGTGAAACACTCTTCCGCCCGGCGGCCCCGCCGGGCAGCGCCCGCCCTGCCCCCAAGGCGGGCGCTTCACGCCCCCCTTCGTGACGGGCACCGCCCTTGGTGAATGGCAGGCTGGGTTACTCGCCGCCGGGAAACCACTTAATCAACCTCCCGACAAGCCCTGCCAACCATTGAGCACGCTTGTCGCCTTTCATAGCTTTGTCCATCCACATTGAGATTGTTGTGATCCAGTTTGCGAACCGAGCACGAACAGACTTGGGCGGATTGGGTGTTGAAAGCATGCGTTCGACGTCGCTTTCGATGATTTGTCCTGCATGTGTATCGACCTGATCTGCGACCATGTCGGGCACTTCCTTGAGTGCCTGCATGTCATCGACGGATATGGGTTCGGGTTGCGCGAGCTTTGCCAATCGTGCGCAACGATGCCGCGCATCCTCATGTTGCTCATTGATCTCTTCCACCACCCCGTAGAGTGCATTCTGAAGATTGATCAGCGATGTGTCTTCTGGATAACGCTCGCCAATCGTGCGTTGGAAGCTGAGGCACGCATCAAAAAAGCTGGTCGCCAACAGGCTGGGGTGAGTCGCAAACTCGGCTAGGGCACGTTGAATAAGCGACGCTTCATAGCTGTCTTCCCGAAATCCGTTTTCGCTGGAGGCGTCTATTGCGGCGTCATAAGCGATTGTAATCCTCGTGCACGCGAACTCCAGAACATCTCGCGGAAGGGTATCGTCACTCTCAACCGTAAAGACTTCGCGCTTTTCGTCGCGAACAAGAGGGGGTGTTGTCTGAGTTTTGAACTGAAGGCGGATCTTTTCGATGATTTCCGCAATATGCTCCGGCCCCTTCTCCCAGTCCTCATCGGGGATAAGCGCCACGCGGCGCTGAAGCTCCCAATCGAGCGGCTTGCCGTTGAGAAAACCTTGATACCAGTCGCGCCAGAAGGACCATTCCTGCCCCTTCTCGATGATGCGGTCATCCAGGGGTCTGCTATCTAACAACCATTGGGGTTCACCGCCTTTTTGCCAAAGAGGTGTTGCAAGGAGCTGCGATAGAGACAAATTGGTGTCGGAGTAGATCATCTCCATAACATCACGCGTTGCTGCTGGTACTTGTGCCTTCTCCAACCCGTTTTCTGGAGACATATTTACGCAGCGGATTACTTCGAAAACTTTTTCGACTTCAAAACTGTATGCCGCTTCCGCTGTGTACGTAGCGACGATTCTTGAATAGCCACCGCGTGGAGGGCCGATGCTCTTATCGCTGGCTACTGCAAACCCAGCGGCTTCCTTAGCCTCGTCTGTCGGGAATTGCGCAACAACTGCTGCGGTCAGCAGCCGCCTTGTTACGATCAGAGCTGGGTATATCGCTTTTTCGTCGACGAAATACTGCGATTGCGGCAACAACCCTATCGGAAAGACGCGTATTGATGCACGAACAGCGATCATCAAGAAGACCTCTGGTTCTTGTTCTGCCAGCCACTTTCGAAGTTCTTCTTCAGATTCGATGGTCACTTACCTGATCGCCCTTCCAAATAAGATATATTTCGATCTTGGTTCTGTGGTTGCAGGTCGTAACGCCGCTTGACTGCCCCCCAAATCCCCCTCATATCCCTCCGTTATGACCGACCTGAAACACATCCGCAATTTCTCGATCGTGGCCCATATCGACCACGGGAAATCCACGCTTGCTGACCGCCTGATTCAGGAGACGAACACCGTTTCTTTGCGGGATATGAAAGAGCAGATGCTCGACAGTATGGACATCGAGCGCGAGCGCGGGATCACCATCAAGGCGAACACCGTTCGGATCGAATACAAGGCGGATGACGGCGAGACCTATGTG
>JAUHWP010000048.1 GCA_030424645.1 Alphaproteobacteria bacterium | reverse complement strand
TGCGCGTAGGTGGTTTATGGATGGTTTTAGGATGGTTTGGGGTCCACCGTGAACCCCGTACCCCGTTCACCGTGGACCCCGTACCGGGTTCAGGCTGGACGGGGTTCACAGTGACCCCCGTCTCAATGTCGGGCTCAGCCGTGGGTTCGAGCGCGGCCACGCGCTCCAACGCAATCCGGTAAATGACGGTGTAACCGTTCTTGCACTGCCGCCGCCCTGTCTCAATCAGAATGCCTTCGCGCAGGAAGTCGATGATGGTGCGCTTGACCGTGCTCTCGCTGAGCTCTGTGTGGCGCTGGATCGTCCCCTTGGAACACCAGATGCCAGAGCCGTCATCGCTCGCTTTGTCGGCTAGGAACATGATGATCTGCTTGCGCGCGGCGCTGCCAAAGCGGCGCTCGGCGCATTCATTTGCGATGCGCCAGCTCATGATCTCACCGCCAATTGGGTTGAGGTCAGACCGGAAATGCCGTAGGTATCGGGGCGGAAATATTTTTCTATGCCGTTGAGGTGGGTGGCGGCCCCCTCAGCGGTTTTTCTTTGCCTTTTCGTCAGAGCAAGAGCCGGTGAAAAACCGTTTACTTGGGCCTCGTAACCTATTGAAAAGTGACCCTGAACGAAACAAGCACGTTTACAATTTTTCCCTTTGAAATCAGCAAAATTTTTCGGATTGCAAATCCGTGTACACCGGTTCGATTCCGGTACTCGCCTCCAGACTTTTCAAGCACTTCCGTAGGCGGTCGCCCTATCTGGGGCATTCGGTTTGTTGACCGGCTCATGCGCCTCCCCACAGTATTTCTTGGTGACAGCTGAAATGCCCCTACATAATCTGCGGGCATGAGCAGAGAAGAATGGTCAGATTGCGAGAATGACGCCATTGTGGCTGATTATTTTTCCATGCTTTCTGAGGAATTGGCAGGCGGACGATACAACAAAGCAGCCCACAATCGAACCCTGCAGGAACAGATCGGCCGCTCGAAAGGTTCGATTGAGTTCAAGCATCAGAATATTTCTGCCGTTCTCGAGGGATTGGGCGAGACTTGGATCACAGGTTACAAGCCAGATTTTAATTTTCAGATGTCCTTGGTCGACGCCGTCGCTCGGAGATTGCAGTTGTCCGGTGGCTGGCTTGCACGAATGCCCGAGTCAGGCAGAGGCGTTGCAGAGGTTCCTGGGGCGATCTGGGTCGGCACACCGCCCACCATGAAGAACACTCCGCCCCCGGACGAACTGGCTCAGATGCAGGCCGTCGCCCGCAAGTTCGATGTCGCTGGTCGGGATGAACGAAATCGGGCGCTTGGCAAAGCCGGAGAAGAGCGAGTTCTTCATCATGAGCGTGCCATTCTCACCAACGTCGGGCGTGACGACCTCGCCAAGCGGGTGCGCTGGATCAGCCATGAAAACGGCGACGGCGCTGGGTATGACATTTCCAGCTTCACCCCCGAGGGCCAGAAGAGGCTGATTGAGGTGAAAACGACGAACGGGTGGGAACGCACGCCCTTTCATATCTCCAGAAACGAACTGGCTGTCGCAAATACGAACCGAGACAACTGGACACTTTTCAGGCTTTGGAACTTCGCGAGGAACCCGCAGGCATTCGAGTTGACACCACCGCTGGACGCACATGTTTCCTTGGTGGCAACATCTTTCCAGGCCAGCTTTCATTAAAACAGCTGGACCTGCGCCCCTATGGACCGGCATGCCCCCATCGCGAATATGACGATAGATTGCCATGCTGATCGCCGCCCCCTGGTCACCCCATGGAAATCTCGCCGGACAATCCCCATCTTAAGCAAATCAGGAATGCCAAAAGAGGTGTCGATTTGAATATTTACGAAAAATCCGCCAACGCCATCGCTGCCCTGTCGCCAGAGCAATATCGCGTGACCCAGGAAAATGGCACGGAACGGCCCGGCACCGGGGAATATCTTGGCAACAAGGAACCCGGCATCTATGTCGATGTGGTTTCGGGCGAACCGTTGTTTGCATCGTCCGACAAATACGAAAGCGGGTGCGGCTGGCCCAGTTTCACAAAGCCGATCGAGCCTGCCCATGTCACCGAACTGCATGATGGCTCGCTTGGGATGGTCCGAACCGAGGTGCGGTCGACCCATGGTGACAGCCATCTGGGTCACGTGTTCCCGGATGGGCCAAAGGACCGGGGCGGGTTGCGATATTGCATCAACTCGGCCTCGCTTCGCTTCGTGCATCGCGACGACATGGAAGCCGCAGGCTATGGCGCTTACCTGAACCAGGTGGAGGAGATATGATGACACAAGAACGTGCCGTTTTGGCAGGTGGATGTTTCTGGGGCATGCAGGATCTGATCCGCAAGCTGCCCGGTGTGATCGCGACCCGCGTGGGATATACCGGGGGCGACGTGCCCAATGCGACCTATCGCAACCACGGAACCCATGCCGAAGGGATCGAGATCATCTTTGACCCCGACACGATCACCTATCGCCGCTTGCTGGAGTTCTTCTTCCAGATTCACGACCCGACCACAGCGATGCGACAGGGAAACGATATCGGCCCGTCCTATCGGTCGGCGATCTACTACGTGGACGATGCTCAGAAGGCCGAGGCGTTGAACACGATTGCGGATGTCGATGCCTCGGGCCTGTGGCCCGGCAAGGTCGTGACCGAGGTCGACCCGGTGGGTGATTTCTGGGAGGCAGAGCCAGAGCATCAGGATTATCTTGAGCGGGTTCCCAACGGGTATACCTGCCATTTCGTGCGGCCCGATTGGGTTTTGCCGAAGCGCAACGCGGCAGAGTAAGGCCGCGACCGCACCGTTGACCTGACTGTGGACCTGACCCTGAACCTGGGGGCCAAAGCCCACAGGCCCGACATGTCGCAGCGAAAGACCTTGCCGCCCCGGTCTGCATGACGTTATCTGCTCTGCGATCATGTTTGTCCGTCACGCCCTTTCTGTTTCCGGCGCGTTGTTGCGCAGCTTTTTCGGGCACGCGCCAGCGATCTGCTGGCGCGTGATCCTGGCATTGTGCATAAGCACGGCCATGGCACGGGCCGACGACATCACGGTATTTGCCGCCGCCAGCCTGAAAGACGCGCTGGACGAGGTCGTGGCGGGGTACGAGGGCGAAACCGGCCACAAGGTGCACCTGTCTTATGCAGGCTCGTCGGTGCTGGCGCGTCAGATCTCGCTGGGTGCGCCGGCGGATGTCTTCATTTCGGCAAACACGGATTGGATGGCGGTGTTGGAGCAAGGCGGCCAGATCGTTCCCGGCACGCGGATCGACCTTTTGGGCAATAATCTGGTTTTGATCGCGCCTGCGGGCGTGCCACCCCTCACCGCGGACGACCTGGCGGACCTGGCCGGTTATCTGGAAGGGCGACGCATCGCCATGGGGCTGGTCGACGCCGTCCCCGCCGGCATTTATGGCAAAGCTGCGCTCCAGACCCTGGGCCAGTGGGAGAGCCTCGCCCCGCTGGTTGCGCAAACCGATAATGTGCGCGCGGCGCTGGCGCTTGTGGCCTTGGGGCAAACACCGCTGGGGGTCGTCTATGGCAGCGACGCCCGGGCCGAACCCGAGGTTCAGGTCGTCATGTCGTTCCCCCCGGACAGCCACCCCGCCATTCGTTATCCGGCAGGGGCGGTAGCGGGCGGGCACGAAGACCTTGCCCGCCATTTTCTGGGCTGGCTGCAACAGGGGGCCGCGACCGAGATCTTCCTGACCCATGGATTCACCGCGTTGGAGGGGACATGACCGGGTGGCTTGGCCCGCAGGAATGGCAGGCGGTCGCCTTGTCATTGAAGGTCGCCTTCTGGGCGACGATTCTGTCGCTGCCACTGGCGGTCATCGTATCCCATGCGCTGGCGCGCTGGGATTTTCCGGGCAAGCAGATCGTCAACGGGCTGGTTCACCTGCCCCTGATCCTGCCGCCGGTTGTCACCGGCTATCTTCTGCTGCTGATCTTCGGGATAAACGGCCCCGGTGGGCGGGTGCTTGAGGCCCTGGGGATGGGCATTGCCTTTCAATGGACCGGCGCGGCGCTGGCGGCGGCGATCATGGGATTTCCCTTGATGGTGCGGGCGATACGGCTGTCCATCGAAGCGGTTGACCAGCGGCTGGAGCAGGCGGCAGCCACCCTTGGGGCCAGCCGCGTGCATGTCTTTGCCACTGTCACTTTGCCCCTTGCACTGCCCGGCATCCTGACCGGCAGCATTCTGGGATTTGCAAAGGCGATGGGCGAGTTCGGGGCAACGATCACCTTCGTGTCGAACATTCCGGGGCAGACCCAGACGCTGCCCTCGGCGATTTATAGTTTTTTGCAAGTTCCCGGTGGTGAAAATGAAGCGTTGCGGCTGGTAATCGTATCCATCGTTGTTGCCATGGCCGCGCTGATCCTGTCTGAAGTCTTTGCCCGCCGTCTTGCCAAGCGGATGGAGGGGACATGACCTTCCCTGCACTTTCGGTTCATATGCAACACCCCCGTGAGGGGTTCACCCTTGCGGTCGACTTCGATGCCCCAGCCGGTTTGACGGTCCTGTTCGGCGCCTCGGGGTCTGGCAAAACCTCGGTGATTGACGCCGTTGCTGGGTTAAGCCACGATGCAACAGGCCGTATTGCCGTGGGCGATCAGGTGTTGATGGACACTGCGCAAGACCTGCATCTGCCACCGCACAAACGGCATCTGGGATACATCTTTCAGGACGCCCGCCTGTTCCCCCACATGAGTGTCGCACACAACCTGGATTACGCCCGATGGATCACGCGCCGCCCCAAGGACCGGACGGCCTTTGATCGCGTGGTCGAGATGCTGGGCATCGGCCCCTTGTTATCCCGCCGCCCGGCCCGACTGTCTGGCGGCGAGAAACAGCGCGTTGCCATCGGGCGTGCGTTGCTCGCCCGGCCCAAGCTGATCTTGGCAGACGAGCCATTGGCGGCACTGGACGACGCGCGTAAGGGTGAAATCCTTCCGTATTTCGAACGGTTGCGCGACGAAAGCGACGTGCCGATCCTGTATGTCACGCATTCCGCGACCGAGGTGGCACGACTGGCCACAACCGTCGTGGCGCTGGATGCGGGCCGCGTGATCCGCCAGGGCACCGCCGCCGAGGTTCTGGGCGACCCTGGTTTTGCCCCCGGCGGTCTTCGGGACATCGGCGCCGTGATCGAGGCGCGGGTCACGGTCCATCACCCCGACGGGCTGACCGAACTGGATGCCGGTGGTCTGCCCCTGCTTCTGCCACGGGTAGCACGGTCGGTCGGGGACAGGTTGCGCCTGCGCATCGCCGCGCAGGATGTGATCTTGTCAAAGACCCGCCCCGAAGGGATATCTGCCCTGAACATCCTGCCGGGAACCGTCGCAGACATCCGCCAAGGTGACGGACCCGGCGCGGTCATCTCGCTTGATACAGCCGCAGGCCGTGTGCTGGTAAAGTTGACCAGACGTTCGGTGCAGGCGTTGAAGCTTGATCGGGGCACCAGTGTGTTCGCGGTGGTCAAGTCGATGGCCGTGGCGCCGGGCGATGTCGGTGGTGCGGCGCGCTAGAACCTGTCGCGCAGCGAAAACCAAAGCATCGCCGCAACCAGAAGCGGCCAGCGCATCGTCACGCCGCCGGGAAAACGCGGCGTCGGGACCGATGCCATCAGGTCGAACCGCTCGGCCTGACCGGCAATCGCTTCGGCCGCCATCTTGCCGCCCAGCGTCGCCATCGCCACCCCGTGCCCGGAATAACCTGATGCCGACAGAACATTCCCCTGAAGCCGGGCAAAATGCGGCATTCGGTTCATGGTGATCCCCAGCGTCCCGCCCCACGCATAGTCAATTCGGGTGTCTTTAAGTTGCGGATATATCTCAAGCATCGGCTTTGACACCAGCTTCACAATGTCCTTCGGGAAGCGATAGCCATAGCTTTCCGCCCCGCCAAACAGCATCCGGTTGTCTTCGGACAGGCGGAAATAGTTGATCACAAACTTGCTGTCGGCCACCGCATGGCCATCACGGATCAGCGTCCTGGAAAAGCTGTCATCAAGCGGTTCGGTCGCGAGGATGTAGTTGTTGATGGGCATGACGCGCGCGGCCACGCGTCCTTCGACATTTCCCAGATACCCGTTGCAGGCCCAGAGCACATGACCTGCGGTGACACGGGCTTTGTCGGTGGTAACGACCGCTTTGGCACCATCGGTCAGGCCGGTCACGCGGCTGGTTTCAAATATCCGCGCACCGGCGGCAGCGGCGGCACGCGCCATGCCAAACGCCAGGCGCAGCGGGTGCGTATGCCCACCCCCCATATCCAGCGATCCACCGTGATAGGCAGGCGAGCCGCAGAGGGCGCGCATCTCGTCCCGGTCCACGGCGCGGATCAGGTCATAATCATACTCTTCGTTCAGCTTGCGCACATAGGCATGGTCTTCAGGCACATATCGCGGCCTGTGCATCGCATGCAGGATACCATCGGTGAACCCGGCATCGGGTGCGTGTTTCGCCACGAGGTCGCGCACCAGCTGAACGCTTTCCAGCGCCATGTCCCAAAGCTTGCGGGCGTCATCGCGCCCGACCATCTTTTCCAACGCATCCTGTTCCAGCCGCTGTCCCGTGCCCACCTGCCCGCCATTGCGGCCGGACGCGCCGAACCCGACGCGCTGTGCCTCAAGCAGCACGACGTCATAACCCCGTTCGGCAAGGTGCAGTGCCGCAGACAGCCCGGTGAATCCGCCCCCGATGATACACACATCGCAGGTCAGGTCGCCCGATGCCGCCGGATACGGGCCCGGCGCCTCGGCGGTGGCGGTATACCATGATTGCGGGTATTCCCCGTTTCGGTCGTTGGCGGTCAGTAGGTCCATGAACCCCCCGTGAAGAAAGGGCCGGGGTATCCCGGCCCGGTCAGGTCAGCCTGCAACCAGCAGACCTTTCTCTTTCACGATCTCATACGCCTCGTCCAAAGACTTGCGGGCGCGTTCGATCAGGGTGTCGATCTCGGCCCTGGTGATCACCAGAGGCGGCGAGATAATCATCCGATCACCCACATGGCGCATGATCAGGTTATTGGCGAAACAGCGTTCGCGCGTGATATAGCCAACCGTGCCGGTATCCGCTTCAAACGGCGCACGCTTCGCCTTGTCAGGTGTCAGGGCGAGCGAGGCCATCATGCCGACGATCTTGGTCTCGCCCACGAACGGATGATCGGCCAGCGAATGCCATTTCTCGGCCAGATAGGGGGCAATGTCGTCACGCACCCGATCCACGATGCCTTCCTCCTCAAGAATACGCAGGTTTTCCAAGGCGACGGCGCAGGCAACCGGATGGCCCGAATAGGTATAGCCATGGTTGAACTCGGTCGCTGCCAGCACCTCGGCCACCTTATCAGACACGATCGAGGCCCCGATGGGGATGTAGCCCGAGCTGAGCCCCTTGGCGACGGTCATGATATCGGGCTTGATATCCAGGGTTTGGCTGCCGAACCAATTGCCCGTGCGGCCAAAGCCGGTGATGACCTCGTCCACGATCAGCAGAATATCGTATTTCTGGCAGATGCGCTGGATTTCGGCCCAATAGCCATTGGGCGCAACGATGACACCACCTGCGCCCTGCACCGGCTCACCAATGAACGCCGCGACCTTATCGGGGCCGATTTCCTTGATCTTGGCTTCAAGCTGCTTCGCCCGCTCAAGCCCGAATGCCTCGGGGTCCGTGTCGCCCCCTTCGGCATACCAGTTCGGCTGGTCGATGAACTCGATCCCCGGAATGGGCAAACTGCCCTGCCCGTGCATACCCTTCATGCCCCCCAACGAAGTGCCACCGATGGTCGACCCGTGATAGGCATTCCAGCGCGAGATGATCACGTCGCGTTCCGGTTGGCCCTTTTCGGCCCAATAGGTGCGGACCATGCGGATGTTGGTGTCATTGGCGTCCGACCCGCCATTGGCATAGAAGACGTGGTTCAGATCGCCCGGTGCCAGCTCGGCCAGTTTCTGGGCCAGCGCGATGGCAGGCACATGGGTGGTCTGAAAGAAGGTGTTGTAATACGGCAGTTCACGCATCTGGCGGGCGGCCACATCCGCCAGTTCATCCCGGCCATAGCCGATATTGACGCACCACAGACCGGCCATGGCATCCAGCACCTGCTCGCCTTCGCTGTCTTTCAGCCAGATACCATCGGCCGAGGTAATGACCCGCGCGCCTTTCTTCTTCAACTCGCCATCGGCGGTGAACGGGTGCATATGGTGGGCGGCATCAATGGCCTGAAGCTCGGCGGTGGGAAGGTGATTGGTGATCTTGTTCATGTCAGGAACTCCTAGAACGGTCCGGCGCAAGGCCTCCGGCATGGAATCATCCGATGCCCCACCTCGCAAAAAGCTGCCGACAGAATATGATCAAAAATTCCACTGTCAACGGTGAGGCTGAAATCTGATCAAATCTTCTCGGCCAGAAGCGTTTCCCGAACCTGGGCGATTCCCTGTTCAATGTCACCGCGGACGGCCGCCGCCACGCGGTCGGCATCGCCGGACTTCAGGGCATCCAGTGCCTCGGCATGTTTGTCCGGCAGGTTCGCGGTGCCATAGCGCCCAAGCACCACGCGCAGCGACGGCCCCGCACGCAGCCACAGCATGTTGGCGATGGACGACAGAACCTCGGTGCCCGCCAGATCATACAGATAGGCATGGAAGCGATAGTTGTGTTCCAGATAGCCACGCACATCGCCACGGTCGATGGACGCGTTCAACCGATCATCGTATTCAATCAACCGCTCGATCTCTTCCGGACCTATATTTCTTACAGCCAGACGGGCCAGTTCCGGCTCGATGCTCAGACGGGCAAAGGCGATTTCGTTCCATTGCGCCAGGTCGGGCTGCGGCACCGATACGCGGCGGTTTCCCTTGAAGATCAGCGCCCCCTCCGAGGTCAGTCGCCGGATCGCTTCGCGCACCGGGGTCATGCCGACATCCAGCACCTGAACCAGCCCCTGAATGGTGACGGGTTGACCGGGGGCCAGTTCGCCAAACAGAATCATGTCTCGTAATTTGCGGTAGACACGTTGGTGATCCGGCAGTTTTGCGGGTTTCTCGGACACATGCACCCCCTTCATCACAATTGTTTTGCCAATTCCGGCTGCAAAGATAATCTTTGAAAGCAACCTACTATGCCATCCGCAATTTTACCATATTGCGTCAATGGGATTTTTTTGATCAAATGTTGCAAATCGGGGTGATCCCCCAAACAGGGAGAATGTGCAAATGAAAAAAACATGGGTGACATTGGGTGTCGCACTGGCCATGGGGGCCACCGCCGCCACGGCGGAAGAAGTGCGCGTATATAACTGGTCGGACTATATCGACGAAGATCTTCTGGCGAAATTCGAGGAAGAGACCGGGATCGACCTGGTCTATGACGTGTTCGATTCCAACGAGGTTCTGGAAACCAAGATGCTGGCTGGCGGCTCGGGCTATGACGTGGTCGTGCCCACCGCGTCGTTCATGGAGCGCCAGATCACGGCAGGCGTATTCCAGACGCTTGACAAGTCCAAGCTGCCGAACGCGGGCAACCTTTGGGACGTGATCGCAGAGCGCACCGCCCAGTTCGACCCGGACAATGCCTACTCGATCAACTACATGTGGGGCACGACCGGTCTGGGCGTGAACGTCAACAAGGTTGCCGAGGTGCTGGGCGAGGATGCCCCGATCGACAGTCTTTCGCTGATCTTCGATCCGGCCAACATGGAGAAACTGGCCGCTTGCGGTGTGCATATTCTGGACGCGCCGGACGAGGTTGTGCCTGCTGCGCTGACCTATCTTGGGGAAGACCCGAACAGCCAGGATCCCGACGTGCTGGCGAAGGTAGAGCCGCTGATGACGGCGATTTCCCCTTATGTGCAGAAATTCCACAGTTCGGAATACATCAACGCGCTTGCCAATGGTGACATCTGCGTGGCCTTCGGCTGGTCCGGTGACGTGCTGCAAGCCCGCGACCGCGCGGACGAGGCCGACAACGGTGTCGAAATCGCCTATAACGCCCCGAAGGAAGGGGCCTTGATGTGGTTTGACCAGATGGCGATCCCGGCTGATGCCCCCAACCCGGATGGGGCGCACAAGTTCCTGAATTTTATTCTGGACGCGCATAACATGGCCGCGGCTTCGAACTATGTCTATTACGCCAACGGCAACAAGGCATCGCAGGAGTTTCTTGAGGAAGATGTCATCGGCGATCCCGCCATCTATCCGACGGATGAAGCCATGGCGAACACCTATGTGAAATCGGCCTATCCTTCCAAGGTCCAACGGGTCGTGACGCGCATGTGGACTGCAATCAAATCAGGCACCTGAGCCTGACCCGACCCCCTGCATCCGATATGCGGGGGGTCCTTACTTTTTCCCGAGGTTATCATGTCTGACGCCGCCACCGCACCGGTCTCTGTTTTCGCACCCTGGGAAGATGCCCAGGCCAAGCCCTTGATCCAGTTCCAGAACGTCACCAAGCGATGGGGCGATTTCACGGCAATCGACGACCTGTCCATCGACATCTACACCAGGGAGTTCTTTGCGCTGCTGGGGCCGTCGGGCTGCGGCAAGACCACGATGATGCGGATGCTGGCCGGGTTCGAGACCCCGACCGAGGGCACGATCCTGATCGACGGCCAGAACGTGGCCGCCATCCCCCCCAACAAGCGCGCCGTGAACATGATGTTCCAAAGCTACGCGCTGTTTCCACATCTGTCGGTGGCCGAGAATATCGCCTTTGGTCTGAAACGCGACAAGCTGCCCAAGGATCAGATTTCCGCCCGTGTCGAAGAGATGCTGACCCTTGTGCAGCTGAACCGGTTCGCCAACCGCAAACCGCACCAGATTTCCGGCGGTCAACGTCAGCGGGTGGCGCTTGCGCGGTCTCTGGCCAAGGCTCCCAAACTGCTGTTGTTGGATGAACCGCTTGGCGCGCTGGACAAGAAACTGCGTCAGGATACGCAGTTCGAACTGATGGATATTCAGGAAAAGACCGGCACCACCTTCGTGATCGTGACACACGACCAGGAAGAGGCCATGACGGTCGCCAGCCGCATTGCGGTGATGGACCATGGCCAGATCATTCAGGTCGATACACCGTCGAAGATCTATGAAGAGCCGAAGTCGATCTATGTCGCGGATTTCATCGGGGACGTGAACCTGATCAAGGGCAATGTCTCAAGAACCGGCGACGGGCACGCGACGATCGCCTGGGCTGAAGGTCAACCTGACCTGACCGGTATTTCACATCAGGATCTGCCCATCGGCAGTGCCGCCACCCTTGCCGTGCGGCCCGAAAAGCTCAGCATCTATACCTCGCGCCCGAAGGATCAGGCCAACGTGATCAAGGGCAAGGTTCTGGACATCGCCTATCTGGGCAACATGTCCACCTATGTGATCGAAACCCCGTCCGGTGATCTGGTCAAGGCACAGATTGCCAACACACGGCGCATTCATCGCCGCCAGATCACATGGGAAGACAAGGTCTGGCTCAGCTTCACGGAAACCGCTGGCGTGGTGTTGGACAAATGAAACGCTTTGGCCTGATTTCCGTCCCTTACCTGTGGCTGCTGGCCCTGTTTCTGGTGCCGTTCCTGATCGTTCTGAAGATCAGCCTGTCAGACACCGCCTTGTCCATTCCGCCCTATACACCGACGCTTGACCTGTCCCAAGGCTGGGCCGGCATCAGGGAATGGTGGGCCGGGCTGGATATGGAAAACTTCACCTGGCTGACCGAGGACGATCTTTATTGGAAGGCCTATCTGTCCAGCCTGAAGATCGCCATCATCTCGACCGTGTTGACGCTGATGGTTGGCTATCCCATCGCCTATGGTATGAGCCGCGCGCCGGATGAATGGCGCCCCACGCTGATGATGCTGATCATCCTGCCGTTCTGGACCAGCTTCCTGATCCGCGTCTATTCGTGGAAAGCCATCCTGTCGAACGAGGGGCTGCTGAACCAGCTTCTGATGAACCTTGGCATCATTCAGGAACCGCTGATCATCCTGAACACCAACCTCGCCGTCTATATCGGCATCGTCTACACCTATCTGCCCTTCATGGTGCTGCCGATCTATTCGGCGCTGGAACGGCTTGATGAAAGCCTGCTGGAAGCTGCCGAGGATCTGGGATGCTCTCGCTTCACCGCGTTCTGGCTGGTGACGTTCCCCCTGTCCAGACAGGGTATCGTCGCCGGTTCCTTCCTCGTTTTCATCCCCGCAATGGGCGAGTTCGTGATCCCGGCCCTGCTGGGCGGGTCAAAAACCCTGATGATCGGCAAGGTCCTGTGGGAAGAATTCTTCTCGAACCGTGACTGGCCTGTGGCGTCGGCCGTGGCGGTCGTGCTGCTGCTTCTGCTGATCATCCCCATTGTCCTGTTCCAGCGGAACGAGGAAAAACAGCGGGAGGCCGAGAAATGAGGCGTCTGTCCTGGTTCAACGCGGTTTCCCTGACGCTGGGATTTGCGTTTCTCTATATTCCGATGATGATCCTGATCACCTATTCCTTCAACGCGGGCAAGCTGGTGACGGTGTGGTCGGGTTTCTCGACCAAGTGGTATGGCGAGCTGTTTCGGAACGAGGCGTTTCTGGATGCAGCCTGGGTCACGCTGAAGGTTGCGGTGATGTCGTCGTCCATCGCCACTGTTCTCGGCACCATGGCGGCCTATGTGATGGTCCGCGCCGGGCGCTTTCCGGGCCGCACGCTGTTTTCCGGCATGATCTATGCGCCGCTTGTGATGCCCGAAGTCATCACCGGCCTGTCCCTGCTCCTGCTCTTTATCTCGATCGGGCTGGATCGCGGCGTTCTGACCATCGTCCTGGCACACACGACCTTCTCCATGTGCTTTGTGTCGGTGGTGGTCTCCTCTCGCCTCGTCACGTTCGACCGGTCGCTGGAAGAAGCCGCGCTTGACCTGGGCTGCACCGGGTTCGAAGCCTTCCGCCTTGTCACCCTGCCCATCATCATGCCTGCGGTCGTGTCGGGATGGCTGCTGGCCTTCACCCTGTCGCTGGACGACCTGGTGATCGCGTCCTTCACCTCCGGCCCCAGTTCGACAACCCTGCCGATCAAGATCTTCTCGGCGGTGCGGCTGGGCGTCAGCCCGGAAATCAATGCCCTGTCGACCATCATGATCGGCCTTGTCACCATCGGCGTGATCGGGGCGTCCCTGACCTCGAAACGGTCCATTGCCAAACGCCAGAAAGACGAGCAGGAGGCGATAAAATGAGCGATTTCCTGAAAGAATACGCCGCCTATTGCGATAAACATGGGCGCCCCGACCGGATCGAGCTGATGCTGTGTGACATCAACGCCGTTCTGCGCGGCAAGTGGTTGCCCGGCGACGACGAAAAGAAACTGTCCGAAGGTGCCGTGCGCCTGCCCCATTCAACCTATGTGCCCAACATCCTTGGGGCCGAAGTGTCGGAAACCGGGCTGGGCATCATCGTCGGCGACCCGGACGGTCGCATCGTGCCGATCCCCGGATCGCTGAAACCCGTTCCCTGGGCCAAGGGGAACATGGCACAGGTTCAGGTCGAGATGCTGGACCCGGACACCGGCAAGATCAGCGAACTGTCGTCGCGCAAGCTTCTGTCCAATATGGTCGACCGCTTCCATGATAAGGGCTGGCACCCGGTTCTGGCCAGCGAGCTGGAATTCTATCTGATCCAACCGCGCCGCAGCGAAGACGAGGGGCCGACCCCGCCTGACCGCAGCCCTGATGCCCAGAACTATGATCTGGAGGTTCTGGAGCGCACCCAGGACGTGCTGGACGACATTTTGGAGGTCTCGGCCACCCAGGGTCTGGCCACCGACACGCTGATCGCCGAATACGGCCCTGGCCAGTTCGAGGTCAATTTCCACCACACGGATGACGTGATGAAAGCCGCCGACACGGCGCTTTTGTTCAAGCGTCTGGTGCGTGGCGTGGCCCGAAATCACGGGCTGGAAGCCACCTTCATGGCCAAGCCTTATGCCAATTTCCCGGGCAATGGGATGCACCTGCACGCCTCGGTCGTGGATCGCGACGGCAAGAACATCTTCGACGATGGCAGCGGACAGGCATCCGACACGCTGCGCGCTGCGGTGGGTGGCACTTTGGACACCATGCGGGACTTGCAGGCAATCTTTGCGCCGCACCTGAATTCCTATCGCCGCTATCGCCCGATGAGCTTTGCCCCCTCAGCACCGGACTGGGGCTATGACAACCGGGCCGCGGGCGTCCGCCTGCCCGAGGTCTCCGGTCCCAGTGCACGTTTGGAGCACCGCATCGCGGGGGCGGATGTGAACCCCTACCTGGTGATCACCGCCATCCTTGGCGGCATCCTGCACGGGCTGAACACCAGACCCGACCTGCCGCTTCCCCTCGATGATCCGAACGCCGAAACCGCGCCGCGCCTGACCGCAGACTGGATCCGCGCCGTCGACCGCTTCTCGCAATCCGACATCGCCGCAGACGTCTTTGGCGCGCGCTATCGCGATATCTATGCCGCCGTGCGTCTGGATGAAATCGACCAGTTGACCAACGAAATCAGCCAGATCGAATATCGCGCCTATCTCGGACGGCTCTGACCCCGTGCCCAGCCGCATCTATGAAGACTATGCCTATTCCGACGCAGCACGGGCCGAATGTATCTGGCCCCTGCCGGATCAGACATGGCCGGAATGGACCGGCCCGGCAACCACCGAGGTCGCGATCATCGGTGGCGGCTATACCGGCCTGTCGGCGGCGCTGCATCTGGCCCAATCCGGCGTCGATGTCACATTGCTCGAAGCCCATGTGCCCGGCTGGGGCGCCTCGGGTCGGAACGGCGGGTTCTGCTGCATTGGCGGCGACAAGGCCGGGCTTGACCATATTCGCAAACGGTTCGGCACTGACGCCGCCCGATCCTATTTCAACGCCCAGCGCGCAGCCATCGACCTTGTGGCCGGGTTGCTGTCGACCCACGGCATCGCCGCCGATACACATTCGGACGGCGAGGTGCAGCTGGCCCATCGCCCTGACGCGATGGCGGCGATGCAGATCGAACAGGCGCTATGGTCAAAGCTCGGGATCGACGCTGCGCTGATCGGGCCGGATGAGCTTGCAGAGCGCGGCATGTCCGGCGCGTTCCACGGCGGGCTTCATGTGCCGCTGGGTTTCGCACTCAACCCCGGAAAATTTGTTGCGGGTCTTGCCCGGGCCGCCGCGAAAGCCGGGGCGACGATCCATGCACACAGCCCGGTGGACAAGATCACCCGGTCCGGCGACACCTACAGGCTGCACCTGCCGAATGGCGCGCTGACGGCGAAAAAACTGATCCTCGCGACCAACGGCTACGGGACGGATGGCCTTCCCGCCTGGCTGACCGGGCGCTATCTGCCGCTGCAATCCAATATACTGGTGACACGCCCGTTGTCGGATGAAGAGATATCGGCGCAAGGCTGGACCACCGACCTCATGGCCTATGACAGCCGCCACCTTCTGCATTACTTTCGCCTGCTTCCCGACCGCCGCTTCCTGTTCGGTGCCCGCGGCAATGTCCGGGCAAGCGCGCAGGGTCAGGCAGCCATGCGTGCCCGCCTGCACCGCGAGCTTGCCGCCATGTTCCCGGCCTGGGCGAAAGTCGAAACCCCGTCTTTCTGGTCCGGCCTGGTCAGCCTGTCGCGCGACCTTCTGCCCTATGCCGGTCCCATCGGCGACTGGCAGAACGCCTGGGCAGGGATGAACTATCACGGCAACGGCGTCGCCATGGGCACCTGGGTCGGGGCCCGGCTTGCGGATATGGCGCTCGGGCGCGGACCGGACCTGCCGGTTCACACCCGCCGCCTGCCGCGCTTCGCCATCCCGGCTCTCAGGCGCAGCTACCTCTATCCCGCTTTCCTTGGCTATCGGCTGAAAGACGGCCCGCCACCCGCGTGATCCACACGTTTTCTTCTGGCCAGAAATATCCTGGGGTGAATTGGCGCAGCCAAGAGGGGCAAGGCCCCTACCCCATCAACAGGTCGGCATAGGTTTCGCGCATAATGCTTTTCTGCACCTTGCCCATCGTGTTCCGGGGCAACGCATCGACGATGATCACGCGCTTGGGTTGCTTGAACTTCGCAAGACCGTGGGACATCCCGTCGATGATCACATCCTCGTCCACCGACGCGCCCGGCGCGGCTACTACGACGGCCACCACGGCTTCGCCGAAATCCGGGTGCGGCACGCCAATCACAGCGCTTTCGACAACTCCTGGGAGATCGTCGATCACGCCCTCGACCTCTTTCGGATAGACGTTGAAGCCGCCGGTGATGATCAGATCCTTGTCGCGCCCGACAATGGTGACATAGCCATCGGCGTCGATCATCGCCAAGTCCCCGGTTATGAACCAGCCATCGTCGCGCAGTTCCTCGGCTGTTTTCTCAGGCATCTGCCAATAGCCGGCAAACACGTTGTCGCCGCGCACTTCCAGCATTCCGATCCCGCCGGTCGGCAGGTCACGCCCGGTTTCAGGATCACAGACCTTCACCTCAACCCCCGGCAGCGGCAAGCCGACGGTGCCTGCCCGCCGTTCACCCTCATATGGGTTCGAGGTGTTCATGTTGGTCTCGGTCATGCCGTAGCGTTCCAGGATGGCGTGGCCCGTGACCGATTGCCACTGTGCATGGGTGTCCGCCAGAAGTGGCGCCGAGCCCGAGATGAAAAGGCGCATGTTCCGCGACGCCTCGGCCAGCCGGTCGTCTTGCAGAAGCCGGGTATAGAAGGTCGGCACGCCCATCAGGGCAGTGGCCTGCGGCATCGCGTCGATGATCGCACCGGCATCAAAACCGGGCATGAAAATTGCCGCCCCACCCGCCATCAAGGTGACGTTGGTCGCGACGAACAACCCGTGAGTGTGAAAGATCGGCAGCGCGTGGATCAGCACGTCGCTGTTCGTAAATCGCCAGTAATCGCGCAAGGTTGCGCTGTTCGACGCCAGCGCCCGATGGGTCAGCATCGCCCCCTTCGACCGCCCCGTGGTGCCCGAGGTGTAAAGGATCGCTGCAAGGTCCAGTGGTGCGCGGGGAACCGCGATAAACCCGGCGCGTTGCGCATCGCGCGCCGCGGTCAGGGTGCCGCTTTCCCCTTCGCCCAAGGTCAGAACATACCCCACCCCGGTGTTTTGCGCGACGTGCGCCAAAGCGTCCAGCTTTGGCGGGTCGCAGACAAAAACGTGCGGTGAGGCATCGCCCAGGAAATAAGACACCTCGTCCGGCGTATATGCGGTGTTCAAGGGCAGGAACACGCCGCCCGCCAGCACCGTGCCAACATAAAGCTCCAGCATCGCCGGTTCCTTCGGCGCCTGCACCGCCACCCGGTCGCCGGGTTTCAAACCCAGCGCCACCAGCGCCGCCGCCATGCGTTCCGCATTGGCCCAGAAGTCACCATAGGTCGTGACTTTGCCATTGCGCGCATCCGTCAGGAAGGTCGCATCGTGCCGACCGTCCGAGGCGCACGAGATCGCATGTGCAAGATGGTTCTGATCGTACATTCCGTCCTCCTGACGCTGCGCATGAAGTATCGCCGCATGGCGGCGTGGTCAATCGCCCCGCCCGCAGGTGGTCATGACACCATGCCCCCGCGATCTGTTTGACAAACCGCAGGATTGGCCCAAGGTGGGCGCATGACAAAACCCTTGATCTGCATCCCCTATTTTTCCGGCTTCGGCCACACGAAACGGATCGCGCAGGCCATTGCACAGGGTGCAGGCACGTCAGCGCAACTGATTGATGTGGAAAAGATGGCCAAGACCGATTGGGCGGCGCTGGACGCGGCGGATGCCGTCATCTTCGGCGCACCCACCTATATGGGGTCTGCCGCCGCGCGGTTCAGCCGGTTCCTGGAACAGGTGGACACCAGGTGGGAAAACGGCGAATGGATCGACAAGATCGCCGCCGGGTTCACGACCGCGATCCATCCGTCGGGCGACAAGCTGGCCACGCTGCAACGCCTGTCCCTGTTCGCCGCCCAGATGGGCATGATCTGGGTCGGGCCTTCGGATATCGGCACCCCGGTGAACCCCGAAAAGCCCGGCATCAATCGCGACGGAAGCTGGTTGGGGCTGATGGTCACGGAACAGTTGGGGCAGGTTGACGATCTGCCTGCAGAAGATCTGGACACGGCACGCCGGTTCGGGGTGCGCATTCTGGCGGCGACCCATCGGTGGAGGCAAAGCTGACATCGCCAAGGGGGGCCGAGGCGCCCGGCACGGCAGCCTACCGATACGCCTTTCGCGCCATCGCGATCCGCGCTTCCATCAATGACATGTCTTTCATGATGTCACGACGCCGCGTTCGATCACCGGTTGCAGCCAGTTCTTCGCGCAGAAGGCGCAACTGCCGTGACAGGCTGACAAATTCGGGCACCGCATGGCTGTCGCGCACCAGTCGGTTGATCAGCTCGTTTTCGGGGTCATCAACCCTGGGCAGGGGTTTCCCGGCACCCGGAAGATCATCGAACTCGCCCGCCGCCTGAGCGTCGCGGATCCTTTGGTCAATCAGGTCAAACAGGGGATGATCCATGCCCCAAGAATACCCAAAGGCGCAGACCGTTCAAGAACGCAAAAACCCCCGCCAATCGCTGGCGGGGGTTTTCCTGTTCTTCCGGGACGGTCTTATTTCTGGGTGATCCGTCCGTCCAGCATCGGAGCCGTCGACCCCATTTCGGCCAGATACTCGGCCGTCACATCGGCCAGGTCAGGCCCGAAATCATAGGCGTTCTGAGCATCGCGGAACATGCTGTATCCATCCCCGCCATTGCGCACATAGTTGTTGGACACAACGCCATAGGTCTTGGCCGGGTCAATGGGGGCATAGCTGTCGCCTTCCATCACCATCACGTCCGAAATCCGCTCACCCGCCGGTTGCGACACGTCGAAGGTAAATTTCAAACCCGCCACCTGAGGGAAGCGACCGGCCCCTTCTTCGTGCTGGCTGACACCGTTTTCAAGGGCTTCCACGATGGTTTCCCCCGTAACCTGGAAGGTCGACAGCGTGTTCTGGAAGGGCAGCACCGTCAGCACTTCGCCCATGGTCACTTCGCCCGCGTCGATCGAGGCGCGAATACCGCCGCCGTTCTGAATGGCGATCTGGATGCCCTGATCCTTGACCCGCGCCAGCATCGCATCGGCAATCAGGTTGCCCATGGTGCATTCCTGCGCGCGGCAACTGTCGCGCTCGCCGTCGATCAACTCGGACGTCTGGGCCACGACCCTGCTGCGAATTTCCTCCAGCGGGGCGGCCGCTTCGGCGATCCGGGCCACGGTGGCCTCGTCCTCGGTCACGGCGCCGTCCATGATGATCGGCTCGCCCGTGGCTTCGGTGATATTGCCGTCGTCGTCGAAGGTGACGTTCAGTTCGCCCAGGAATTTACCATAGGCATAGGCCGACACGATTGCGGTGGACCCGACCATGGTCGGATACGGACCCTCGGCGTCTTCATTGGAGTTGGACAAGAGCGTGTTGGTATGGCCGCCCACGATAATGTCGACCCCGGTGGTTTCCGCGGCAACCTTCTGATCGACCCCATAGCCCGAGTGGCTGAGCACGATGATCTTGTTCACCCCTTCCCCGGTCAGCTTGTCGACCTCGCCCTGCACGGCCTGAACCGGGTCGGTAAAGATGATGTTGGGACCGGGCGAGGCCAGCTCGTCCGTATCCTGCGGCGTCAGACCGATCAGGCCCAGCTTTTCGCCGCCCCGTTCGATGATGGTCGACTTCGCCAGCGTGTCGGCCAAAAGTTCTTCGCCCGATACATCGGCGTTGGACATCAGAACCGGGAAATCCACCGCATCCATGAAGCCGCGCAGAACTTCGGGGCCGTCGTCAAACTCGTGGTTGCCCACGGTCATCGCGTCATAACCCATCTTGTTCATCATCTCGGCGGCCAGCTTGCCCTTGTAATAGGTATAGAACAGCGTCCCCTGGAACTGGTCGCCGCCATCCACAAGGATCGAGTTGTTGGAACGCGCGCGTGCCTCGGCGATTGCGCTGACCAGACGGGCCGAGCCGCCAAAGCATTCGCCCGCGGCGTTGTCCTCGGCCGAGCAGCCGCTGTCGTATTTGCTGATCGGTTCGAACCGGGCGTGAAAATCGTTGGTGTGCAGCACGGTCAGCGTATAGTCAGCCGCCGCAGACCCCGCCGTAACAGCCAGCGCGGCCACCGTTGTCATGAAACGCGTAATCATTGGGAACCCCCTGTTATTTTGCTTGCAAACAAGTTGACGCGAGTCGGCCCGACTTGTCAAAGATCGCGACATGAATGGTCAACTTACGTAACGGGAAGATGTCACCGCAAAATCCGCGTTCGTGCCGGAAAACCAGCATGGCTTGACGAAGATCGTGATGCGCGTCACATGGGGTATATGCAGATTTACAAGATTTTCCGCGCCGCCGAATGGCAGGCCTTCGAGGCGTCAGGCAAAACGCTGGGCGCACCGATTGATCTGATCGACGGATACATCCATTTTTCGACCGCCGGACAGGTGGCCGAAACCGCCGCAAAACACTTTGCGGGCGAAGACGGATTGATGCTGGTCGCCTTCGATGCCGAGGCGATGGGAGGCGCTTTGAAATGGGAACCGTCGCGCGGCGGCGCCTTGTTTCCCCATCTTTACCGCGAGCTCATGATGTCCGAAGCCCTGTGGCATCGCGCCCTGCCATTGGGCGACGGCGGGCATGTCTTTCCCGAGTGCCTGGCATGAACCTGATTGAAAAGATCGCCCTCGGGGCGCTGCACAAGATCGACCCGGAACGCGCGCATGGGCTGGCCCTGATGGCGATGAAGGCCGGCGTGGTTCCGATGCCGGGTGTCGTGACCTCGGACCGGCTGAAAACCAAGTTCTGCGGGATGGAAATGCAGAACCCGGTGGGGCTGGCCGCGGGATATGACAAGAACGCCACGGTGGTCGATGCGCTGACCCAGGCGGGCTTCGGATTTGTCGAAGTGGGTGCCGTCACCCCCCGCCCGCAATCCGGCAATCCCAAACCGCGCCTGTTTCGCCTGACCGAAGATCAGGCCGTGATCAACCGCTTCGGGTTCAACAACGAAGGGATGGAGGCCGCCGCCGCCCGCCTGACGCGCCGGTCTCACCGCCGCCCCGTGCCGGTCGGGCTGAACCTTGGGGCCAACAAGGACAGCGACGACCGCGCCGCCGATTATGTCCGGGTGTTCGAAACCTGTAGCCCCCATGTCGATTTCGCAACCGTGAATGTCAGCTCTCCCAACACCGAGAAGTTGCGGGATTTGCAGGGGGCCGATGCCTTGCGGGGGTTGTTGTCCGGCGTCTTGGACGTGCGCGCTGGGCAGGACAAATACACGCCGGTGTTTCTGAAGATCGCGCCTGACCTGACCGATGCCGAACTGGCCGAGGTGGCAAGTGTCGCGCAAGAGGTGGATGTCGACGCCATCATCGCCACCAACACCACCCTGTCCCGCGACGATCTGAAAAGCCGTTTCAAGACCGAAGCCGGTGGCCTGTCAGGCGCCCCGTTGTTTGAAAGATCCACACGCGTGTTGGCCCGGCTGTCCGAGTTGACGGATGGCAAGATGCCCCTGATCGGGGTCGGAGGAATTGCCTCGGCCGAAGACGCGTATCAGAAGATACGCGCGGGCGCGTCGGTCGTGCAGCTTTACTCGGCCCTGGTCTACAAAGGGTTAAGCCTTGTGGAACAGATTGCTCTGGGGCTGGACGCCCGGCTTGAGCGGGACGGGTTTTCCCATGTGGCCGACGCCGTCGGCACAGGACGAAAGGATTGGCTATGACCGAGATCTGGCATAACCCACGTTGTTCGAAATCACGTCAGACGCTGGCGATCCTTGAAGAGCGGGGCGAAGATATCACCGTGCGCCGGTATCTGGAGGATGCACCCGATGCGGCCATGCTGCGCAGCGTTCTGGCCGCGCTTGACGTGCCGCCCATCGCGATCATGCGAACGGGCGAAAAACAGTTCAAGGACCTTGGACTGGGCAAGGACAGCCCTGACGACGCCCTGATCGCTGCCATGGTGGCACACCCGATCCTGATCGAACGCCCCATCGTGATCAAGGATGGCAAGGCGCGGATCGGCCGCCCGCCCGAAAGCGTGATCGACATCCTTTAGGCGGTCGAACGTTCCAGCGCAGGATAGCGCAGGCCCAGCGTGATTCCGCGTGCGACGAACGATATCAGCAACGCCAGCCACAGGCCGTGATTGCCAAACAGCGGCATCAGGGTCAGCACCGCAACGACATAGACCACGGCTGAAATCAGCATCATGTTGCGCATATCGCCCGTGCGCGTCGCGCCGATGAATATCCCGTCCAGCATCCAGGACGGCCAGCCCAACAGCGGCGCAAACACCATGTAGATCAGGAAGACGCGCGCCGCCGCGCGCACATCCTCGGCGGTGGTCATCAGGTCGATAGCGACCCCGCCAAAGATCAGAAACCCAAGCGCCAAGACCAATGAAATACCGGCACCCCATTGGCTGGACATGATCGCCGCGCGGCGCAGTCCGGCCCGGTTGCGCGCACCCAGCGCCTGCCCGACGAAGGTTTCCGCGCCGAAGGCAAACCCGTCCATCGCATAGGCCGCGACGTTCAGGAATTGCAGCAGGATCTGGTTCGCGGCCAGTTCCACGTCGGAAAACCG
>JAUHWP010000047.1 GCA_030424645.1 Alphaproteobacteria bacterium | reverse complement strand
ATGCTTTCGCGGGTCTTTGTGCTGAAAGTTGCGGCGTGCGCTAATGATTGCAGCTTCCCGGCCCTTGCAGTGGCAGCAGGACAGCGATGATTGGGAAACAGGTGGGGGACGGCAGGACGAAGCCGTGCGCGCGTCAAGCCGCCATACGGCTGCAATCTTTATTCATCCTGGACCTGAAAGTACGGCGCTTTCCGGGCATTGGGCTGCGCAGCAGCGACCGTCCAGATCTGAACGCCCGGTTCCAGTGATGTTATCGGCGTATTGGAACAAAGCCGAGACATGGCTTTTTTCGGGTCGGGATCATCAGGCAGGCCGGACCGTGTCATGACCCCTGTTGTCGCGTGCGTTCGACGTGGTGCAGTGCCAGCAGCGTGGCAAGGGGCCCGATGACTTCGAAAAACACGGTGGCTGAAATGGTCAGCGTCATGATCGTTTCCGCCCAGCCCGGAAAGGTTTCCGCAGCAACCAGCGCCATGCCGACGGCGACCCCCGCCTGCGGCAGAAGCGCCACGCCATAGATATTCACCTGCGCGCGCGGCACACCGCCGATCCGGGCACCGATGGTGCCGCTGACAAGCCGGGCTGCGATACGAAGCCCGATATAGGCAAGGCTGATCCAGCCAAGCGCCCAAAGCGCGTCCAGCTCAAGCGACGCCCCGGCAAGCAGAAAGAAAAGCAGCATGAAGGGCCATTCGATATACTCGATCTCGTGAAAGGCATGTTCGTGGTGATGCGCGAGATTTGCGATCATCGCGCCTGCGGTCATTCCGGCCACCAGGAACGACACCTCGAACCAGATCGCCAGGCCCGCGGTCAGAAGGACGACGCCGATGGCCTCGGTCTGAAGCGGCTCGCCCTGTTTCAGCCGCCCGGTCAGGACGGCCGAGGGAATGCCGATGCACAGGCCAAGCAACACCCCGCCGCCGATGTCGCGCCCCGCCCCCAGAAGCGGTGCGGCCCAGCCGCCGGACTGATCGACAAGGGCAAGGCAGAGGCTGAACATCAGCAATCCCCAGACATCGTCGATGGCGACGATGCCGCTGAGGGTTTCGGTGAATGCGTTGCGGATGCCCGACTGGCGAATGACATCCGAAATGGCCGCCGGGTCCGTCGCGGTGGCAATCGCCCCAAGCAGCAGCGCCAGTTCGGGGCTGAAGCCCAGAACGGTCAGGCCGCCCCAGACGACCACCGTCGTCCCGATGACGATGCAAAGCGAGATCGAGGAGATGGCGCGGCCATGGCGCGACATGTTTTCGCGCGTCAGTTCCCCGCCCAGAAGGAACGCAACCATCGTCAGGGCGACGACGGAAATCGGCTCGAACAGATCGGTGACCGAGCCGGGCAGCAGGTCCATGCCGGACGGCCCGACCAGAAGGCCGAGCAGCAATAACATGGTGACACGCGGCAGCCGGGTCAGGTGGCCCACTTTATCTGCCAGCAAGCTGCCAAGAAAAAGCACCCCGAGCGTGATCAGCAATAGTGCCTGTTCCATTGCGTGCGGTCCCTGTGTCGAGCTGTGCCAGACGGCCCGGCGTGCCGGGCCGCCTGATCGGTTATCTCAACAGGTTAAGGCTTTCCATCCCGAAACCCAACGGACCGCTCAGGTCCTCGATCGAGTCGTAGAGAAGTTCCAGCGCGTAGTGCGGGTTATGGGCATAGTTCCCCGGATCGGCCGTGACCAGCTTCCAGTTATACGCGGCGCGCAGGCTGCGGGGGGTCCAGGCGTCATAGGCGACCGCGCTGCCTTCGCTTTCGTCGATCACACCGTCGCCATTCGCGTCCCTGAAGAAATAGGGATACCGCGTTCCGTCATAGACCATGGGCACGTTTGCCACGTCTTGCGCATAGGATTTGACCGTATCGAGCAAGAGCGCCGCGTTCGCCTGGATGTCGGCACGGATGCCGACCGAGGTGTCGCCGGTGCCGGAATAGCTTTGCCGCGATATGCGAATGTCCTGCATGCTGTCGGCCTGGTGGCAGGTCAGGCACGGCTCGAACGCGATTTCAAGGGTGTGCGGCTCGTGGCAGGAATTGCAGGTCGACACCGGGCGGGCGTGGAAGAAGCGGCCCGAATAGTCGCGCCCGTCGTAATGGTAGCCCGCGCCACCATAGCCCCCAAGCCATGTTGCGGCGGCGGTGGCATAGTGCGGGTTGACGAAGCGCAGTTCGGCATTCGGGGTGTCCAGGTCCATATCGGCGATGGCCGTGCTGACGGTTGTGCCCGCGGTCCGGCCCTGGTGGCAGGTCATGCAGGATGCCTCGACCCCCTGAACGGGGTGCATCAGGCCGCTTGGAAACTGCACCTCGGTAATTTCGGCCAGCCCGGCATTGTGGCAGGTGCCGCAATCCACGACCCCGCCGATATCGACCGGGTTTTCCACGACACCGGGTTTGCTTCCGTCAAGGCCGTGAAAGGCGCGAAACCCCTCGCCCGAGTGGCAGGTGGCGCAGGCGGGCTGGATTTCCTCGTCCTCGTCCCAATGGCGAAACGCCTCGGCAGCGGCATCGGCATGGGCCGAACGGAACCAGTTGGCAATCGCTTCATTGTTCTCGATCTTGATGTCGGCTGGATTGAACGGCCCCGATTTCGGAAGGGCAAAGGGGATCGTGCTTTCTTCCGCGGCAGGTGCGTTGTCCGTGCTCTGGCTCAGAACGGCCTCGCTGCCAGCGAGAATGGTCAGCAGAACCGTGAAGACGGAAAAGCCGATTAATATTGGATATTTAGACCTCATGGCTGATTCCCCGTTGCAATTGAAATGGACCCCTTTCAAGCTATCATGGCTATGCTATGGTTGTATTGATGTATGTCAGAACTTGATATCGCGTCTTTCGATGGCGCGTTTTCAACGCAGGAGTGAGGCGATGAACGCGCTCAAGTTCGGTCCCGGCCTGATCCCGGCATTTCCGTCGCCTCGGACAAGCGGACAGGCGCCGACAGAGGTCATCACCCAGGAAGCAGGGATCAGGACCCCGTCCGGCCCGTCGCTTCGCGTCAATCCCCTGGTGCGCGAAGGCGATATCGTCGGGCAGGGTGCGGCGGTGGCCTGCCTGCGCGACGCCCCCCAGGTTCAATTCGTTGCGCCGATGCCCGGACGCGTTGCGCGGATTTCCCTGCATCCGGGTCGCAAGCTGTCAGAGATCGTGATGTTTCACGAAACGGCGGGCGATGTGGTGCAACACAAGCGCCCCGACGTGAATACTCCGGCGGGACTTCGCAATCTTATGCAGACCGCCGGTATGTGGCCGTGGCTGCGGCGGCGGCCTTTTGGCGGAATGCCGTCGACCGGGGAAAGCCCTGCGGCGATCATTGTCATGGCGATGGACACGCGGCCCTTCGCCCCCGATCCACGACAGGCATTAGAGGGGCGCGAAGCCGCCTTCGAACGCGGCCTTCAGGCGCTTTCGGGGCTGTGTGACGGGCCCGTCTTTGTCTGCCAGACATCAGGGACTGACCTGTGCGCGCCGGGGGTTGGTGGCGGACAGGTGCGTGTGGTCGATGTGACGGCGCGTCATCCCCTGGGCTCGGCCGGCTTTCAGGTTCATGCCCTTGCCCCGGCCACGATCGAAACCCCCGTCTGGGATATTCATGCCGAGGATGTTGCCGCCCTGGGCGATCTTCTGGCGACCGGCGTCCTGCCGATGTCGCGCCTGGTGCGTGTTGCGGGCAAGGGGTTGCGTGAAAGCAGGCTGGTCCGAACGCAGCCCGGCGCCGACCTGCGCGAACTGACGCTGCGCGCCGTTGCCCCCGGTGCGCATCGTCTGATGTCGGGGTCGCCCCTGGACGGGCACGAGGCCCATTGGCTTGCCCCGCGCCACAGGCAGGTCACGGTCCTGCCGCGCGCGCCGAAGGGCAAGCCGCCACATTGGTTCGTTTCGGCAATAACGCGGTCCGGCCTGCCCAGGCCGGTGATCCCGACGGCGGCGCTGACCCAGGCCTTCGGGGCGGCCTTGCCTGCCGTGGCACTGGTGCGGGCGCTCGGTTCGGGGGACGACGAGACAGCCATGAAGCTTGGCGCCTTGTCGCTGCTGGAAGAGGATGTCGGGCTTGCCGACTATGTGCTGGGCGGCGAGGCACATCTGGCCGGGCTGCTGCGCGCTATGCTGGATCGGGTTCGAACGGAGCTGGCGCCGTGATGAAGGGGTTGTGGGATCGTGAAACTGTCGCGTTGATGCTTCTGGCAGCCTATATGCCGCTGGCGCTGTTCTGGGTCTGGTATGGCGGTGCCCAGACGCTGGTGGGGCTTGGAACGGCTGTCCTGTGCCTTGCGGTCTGGAACCTGGTGTTCATGCTGGCGCGGGCACAACCCCCGTCCTTTGCCGCGCTGATCACGGCCTTGGCCATCGCGATGCTTGCGCCCGAGGATCTTGGTGCGCTGCGCATGGTGCTGGGGATCAGCTTTGGCGCGGTGATGGGCGAGCTGGTCTTTGGCGGCTGGGGGCGGAATGTCGTCAACCCGGCGACGGTCGCGCTGTCGTTCCTTGGCTTCGGCTTTCCGGGTTTTGCATGGCCGGGTTTCGATGATCCGGTGATCTGGGCGGCGATCCCTGCGGCCCTGATCGGGATCGCGACCGGCATCATGCCTGCCGCCGTGTTGGCAGGCGCGATCCTGGTTGGCGGCGCGGCGCTGGCGCTTGGTGCCCCGGTTGCGGCGGCCTTGCCGGCGGCGGGGATCGTTCTGGTGCTTCTGGTCGCTGATCCGGTGACAAGCGCCACGACGACTGTCGGTCGGTGGATGAACGGGGGTCTTTATGCCGGTCTTGTGCTGGTCTTCGCCACCGGGTGGAGCGGCGCCGCACCGGTTCAGATGGCCGTCGCGGCGGCGCTTTTGACATCGCTGGCGACGCCGCTGCTGGATGAAATCGCGATCACGATCTGGGTCGCACAACGCAGGAGGCGGCATGGCCGAAACTGACTGGAACCCATGGCGCCGCCTGCTGGCGTTGCCGAATGAAAGCCGCACCAAGACGATTGTCGTGGCCTTTCTTGTTTCGGCGGTCTGCGCCGTGTTGGTCAGCGGCGCCACGGTGATGCTCAGGCCCATCCAGACCGCAAACCGGGCGGCGGAAGAACAAGCGCGGATCGGCGATCTTGTGCGGGGTATTCCGGGCATGGCCGCGCTGCTTGAAACCTCGGGTGGTACGCTGTCGACGGTTGTGGTCGACCTTGAGACCGGGCGTGCGGCGCAGGACGTGACATCCGAGACCCTTGAGACAGCCCTTGCCGATCAGGCCAACTGGACGGCTCTGGGTGCGGGGGTCGACATTGCCGGGCTTGGGCAGCGACCGAATTTCGCGCAGGTCTTCCTGTTGCGTGACAGCGATGGCATCTCGTTGGTGCTGTTGCCGGTGACGGGGCAGGGGTATGGCGGCCGGATGGATGCCATCCTTGCGCTGCACGGCGACATGAACACGATTGCCGGTATCGCGATTACGCAGCATTCCGAAACCCCCGGGCTGGGCGGCCGGATCGAAGACCGGTCCTGGCAACAGAGTTTTCCGGGCACGTTGATCCGCGATGACAGTGGTGCGGTGCGCTTCAACGTGGCCCGTGGCGCAGCGACCACCGAATACGAGGTCGATGGCATCACCGGTGCCAGCCGCACCGGCGGCGGTGTCACGCGCATGATGCAGTTCTGGTTGGGGCCGGACGGGTATGGCCCGCTTCTGGATGCCATCGGGCGGGGGGAGTTCTGACCCATGACCGCGCGCACCGCTTTCTGGACCACCCTGACCGACCCGCTGATCCGGCAGAACCCGGTCACGCTGCAGATCCTGGGCATCTGTTCGGCGCTGGCGGTGACCACGTCGCTGGCCACGGCCCTGACCATGTCGGTGTCGCTGACTGTGGTGTTGACGCTTGCGGCGGGGGTGATCAGCACGATCCGCCGGCATATCCCCGACACGATCCGGCTGATCGTCCAGATCGTGATCGTCGCCTCGCTGGTGATTGTCATCGACCAGATCCTGCAAGCCTATTTCGCCCAGATCAGCCGCGCCCTGTCGGTCTATGTCGGGCTGATAACCACCAATTGCCTTGTCCTTGGTCGCACCGAAGCCTATGCGCGTTATCATCCGCCGCTGCCCTCCATGGTCGATGCGTTCGGGAACGGGCTTGGCTATTCGCTGGTGCTGATCGTCATCGGCGCGATCCGCGAGCTGTTCGGACGCGGGCAGTTGTTCGGTCACCAGGTGCTGCCGCTGGCGGATGCGGGCGGCTGGTTCACGCCGCTCAGCCTGATGTTGCTGGCACCGTCTGCCTTCTTCCTGCTGGGCGGCCTTGTCTGGGCCGTGCGGTCGGTGCGCACCGAGCAGGTCGAACCGCCCGAGCATACGCCCCCCTTGCGACAGGAGGCAGCAGAATGAGCGACGCGTGGTCCTTTTTCCTGTTCGCGGCCTTTGTCGACAACATGCCGCTGACGCTGTTTCTGGGGTTGTGCACCTTCCTTGCCCTGTCGCGCCGCACCGAAAGCGCCATTGGTCTGGGCATCGCCATGACCGGGGTTCTGGGGGTGACGGTGCCCCTGAACCACCTGATTTATCAAGGGCTGCTTGCCCCTGGCGCCTGGGCCTGGGCCGGGCAGCCCGATCTGGACCTGTCCTATCTGTCGCTGATTGCCTTTATCGGCGTGATCGCGGCGACGGTGCAGCTTCTGGAGATGCTGCTTGACCGGTTCTTCCCGGCCATCCACGCGGCCTTCGGGGTGTTCCTGCCGCTTCTGACCGTGCAATGCGCGATCCTTGCCGGCAGCCTGTTCATGGTCGAGCGCAACTATACGCTTGGTCAATCGGCGATCTTCGGTGTGGGCAGCGGCGTGGGGTTTGCGGTGGCGGTGATCATGCTCAGCGCGATCCGCAGCCGCCTTGCCTATGCCGATCTGCCGGCAGGCCTGCGGGGGCTTGGGATCGCGTTCATCCTGACGGGGCTTATGTCGCTGGGCTTTGCCTCGTTCGCGCAAATGGCGGCCGCACCATGAGCGAGATCGTCCTTGGCAGCATGATTATCGCGGCCCTTGTGGTCGGGCTGGCCACCGGGCTTCTGGTGGCGCGCAGCCGGTTGGTTCCGAAAGGGGCCATCACCGTGACGGTCAATGACGGTCTGACCATCGCGGCTGGCCGGGGGGCCAAATTGCTGGGCGTTCTGCATGATGCCGACATTCGCATTCCCGCCGCGTGCGGCGGGTCGGGCACCTGCGGGCTGTGCCGCGTGACCGTGACCGGCGACGGGGCAGGAGAGCCGCAATCGACCGAACGCGGCGTTCTGTCCCCCAGGGAACGGCGCGCGCATATGCGCCTTGCCTGCCAGACCACATTGCGCGGCGATTGCGCCGTGCGCGTGCCCGATGACATCCTCAGCGCGGGGGGCGGTGTGGTCTGCAGGGTGGCGTCGACCCGGATGCTGGCGCCGCTGATCCGTGAGATCGTGCTTGATCTGCCCGACGATCATCCAACCGCCTTTCGTGCAGGTGATTTCATGCAGATTACCGCGCCCGCCTATCAGCTTGATTTCGCCACGCTGGAGCTGACGCCCCGGTTTGAAGAGGTTTGGGAGATCAACAACTGGCGCGGGCTGACTGTCGCCTCGGACACCGACGTCACGCGCGCCTATTCCCTGGCCAGCCGTCCCGAGGATGTGGGCCGCGCGGTGTTCAACATCCGGCTTGCCGTGCCGCCCGCCGGACGCGAGGATGACCTGCCGCCCGGTATCGTGTCGTCATGGCTGTTTTCGCTGAAGCCGGGGGATCCGGTCAACGTGTCCGGCCCGTTCGGGGAGTTCCACGTCCAGCCGACCGACCGCGACATGATCTTCATCGGCGGCGGTGTGGGCATGGCCCCGCTGCGGGCGATGATCCATCAGGAACTTGGGCGCGGCACAACGCGGCGGATCCGGTATTTCTATGGCGCGCGCACCGCTGCCGATCTGTTCTATTCGGATGAATTCGAAGCGCTGGCAGCGGATCACGCGAATTTCAGCTGGACGCCCGCCCTGTCGGATCCGGCCCCCGGTGATCGCTGGACGGGTGCTACGGGTTTCATCCACGAGATGCTGCGCGCCGAGATGAGCGCGCATTCCGCGCCCGAGGATTGCGAATACTACCTGTGCGGCCCGCCCGTCATGATCTCGGCCGTTCTGGGCACGCTGGAACGGTTGGGCGTCGAGCCGCGTTCGATCTTCTTTGACGATTTTGGAGGGTAGGGCATGATCGGGTCGCGACAAGGCGGATGCGCCGTGGGTCAGACCGGTGGTGACCGGTATGGTCGGCCAGATGCGTCTTTGAGGGGGGAGCGGCGATAATGGAAATCTTGTTCGCAATCGTCATCTTCGGTCTTGCGGCTGTGGGGCTTGGGCTGGGGTTGACCGTCGGTCGCGGACCGGTGCGCACCAGTTGCGGGGCATCGGCGGGTCTGCGCGAAGGGCGCTGTTCGGATTGTCCGCTGCGCCGCCAGGCAAACCAGGCAGAGGAGGCCGGGCAATGAGCGAGCATCGGATTGCGACCATCATGCGCCGCGACTTCCCGACCCTTGCACCGGATACGCCGATCCGGCGGGCCATCGCCATTCTGGTCGATGCAGGTGCGGCAGCCGCGCCGGTCATTGGGGAAGATGGGCGGCTGGATGGACTCCTGACCCAGAAAGATTGTTTTCGTCCTGCCTTGCACGCCAGCTATCATCAGGAATGGATGGGGCAGGTGGCCGATCAGATGTCGCGCGAGGTCATCCGGGTCGAAGCCAGCGACGACGTGATCCGCGTGGCCGAGATGTTCCTGGCGCATCCGCATCGCGTCTTTCCGGTCATGGACGGGGCGGCGGTTGTCGGGATGGTGCATCGCTCGGACGTTCTTTCGTTTCTGTTGCGCGCCGGGTAAAGACTTCGATCATCTATCGAAGGTGCTGACTCCAGGTGCAGTTGTCGCGCCGGCCCGTTGCTTGTGGTTCCTGTCCGCGCCCGAATCCGATACTGCTCGTTCATGGATATCGTTGTCATTTCTGCGGTCATCGCATCGCTTTTCCTTGTTATCGGCGCGGCAGAGCCGCTGGCCGCGCGTCTGCGCCTGCCGTTCAGCGTTATCCTTGCCATTCTGGGGAGTCTGATCGGGCTGGGTGCGATCTTCTTTCTGCGGACCGACCTGACAGATGCACTTAATCCGGTTGCCGAGGCGATCCTTGGCTTGCCCATCCGGTCGAACGTCTTTCTTTACGTTTTCCTGCCGACGCTGCTGTTTCAGGCGACGCTGGGGATGAACCTGCGCCGGATGCTGGATGATTGGGTGCCGATCATGGTTCTGGCGGTCGTCGCGGTGGTCGTGGCGACGCTGACGGTTGGTTATGCGCTGTCATGGGCCAGTGCCTTGCCATTGGCCGCCTGCCTTTTGATCGGTGCCATCGTGTCGACCACGGACCCATCTGCGGTCGTGTCGATCTTTCGCTCGATTTCGGCGCCGCGCCGTTTGTCCCGGATCATCGAGGGCGAGAGCCTGTTGAACGATGCCGCGGCCATCGCGCTGTTCGGCCTGTTCATGGGGTTTGTCATGCTTGGCGTGCCGGATCCCGAACTGAGCGCGGCCTTGGGGCAGTTTCCGATCCTGATTGCCGGGGGCGCGCTGACGGGCTGGCTGGCGGCACGTATCGCGCTTTGGATCATGGGCCTGTTCAGCGCGCATGAACTGGCGATGATCTCGGTTTCGGTTGCCTTGCCTTACCTGGCCTATATCGGGTCCGAGCAGGTCGTGGGGGCATCGGGCGTCATCGCCGTTGTGGCTGCGGGGCTGACCCTGAACCTGGCCGGACCGGGCCGCGTGCCGCCGCAGGCGTGGAACTATCTGGGCGAGGTCTGGAACCTGCTGGCGCACTGGGCCGGAGCGCTGATCTTCATCCTTGCGGCGCTTCTGATCCCCCGCTTGCTGGAGGGGGTCCGGGTCAGCGATTTCATCCTGATCGGGGTGGTCGTAGTCGCGGCGTTTGCGGCCCGTGCCGTTGTGCTGTTCGGACTGCTGCCGCTGCTGACCCTGATGCGTGTTTCCCCGCATGTCGAACGGCCGTATCGAACCGCAATTCTTTGGGGCGGATTGCGTGGCGCGGTCACGCTGGCGCTTGCGCTGGCCGTCACCGAAAGCCTGCGGGTGCCGGTCGAGGTCAAGCGCCTTGTGGGCATTCTTGCCACCGGCTTTACCTTGTTCACGCTACTGGTGCAGGGCACGACGCTGCGGTCGGTGATCGGGCGGCTTGGGCTTGATCGCCTGTCGCCCATCGACGAGGCGATGTCGCGACAGGTGATTGCGGTTGCCCTGCAAACCGTGCGCGAGGATCTGGCGCGCACGACCGAAGATTACGCCCTGACCCACGACGTTGTCCGGTCCGAGGCAAAGGCGTTTGGCGAACGCCTGGAGCAGGCCGTCAAGGCCACCGAAGACATAGACGACATTCTTGATCGCGACCGGATCACATTGGGATTGATTGCGCTTACCGGGTTCGAGCGTGACATGATCCTGGCGCGCGTGCGCGAGCGCACGATCTCGGCCCGGATGGCGGAACAGACCTTGCTGGCCGCCGACCGGCTGATCGAAGGCGCGCGGGCGGGCGGGCGCAGCGGGTATCAGCGGGCGGCGCGCAGGTCTGTCGCTTATGGGCGTGGTTTCCGGGTAGCGGGCATGCTGCATCGACGGCTGGGCCTGTCGGCCCCGCTTGTGCGCATGACGGCGGACCGGTTCGAACTTCTGTTGTCACAACAGCTGACCTTGCGTGATCTCGATGCTTTCATCGCGGGGCGCATCCGCCGCATTCACGGACGCCGCGTTGCGGAATTGCTGCGTGAACTGCTGGGGCGGCGGATTGAAATGGTGGACACCGCGCTTGAAGGCCTTCGCTTGCAATATCCCGGCTATGCCGAAGAGTTGGAGCGCCGGTTCATCAGGCGCACGGCGTTGCGTTTTGAAGAACGGGAATACACAGCCATTCGGGAAGACGGCCTGATCGGGGCCGAGGTTTACACCACCCTGATGCAGGACATCGCGGTGCGCCGCGCCCGGGCCGAAGGCCGCCCGCCGCTTGACATCGCCTTGCGCCGCTTCGAGCTTGTCCGGCAGTTTCCCCTGTTTGCGGATCTGGATAACAAGACCGCCCGCAAGCTTGGTCGTGCCTTGAAACCTCAATACATCAACGCGGGAAGTGTTGTCCTGCGCAAGGACGGCGCTGTGAAAAGCGTGTTCTTCATCGCGTCAGGGGCGGTCGAGCTGGAAAGCGCCGGGCAGACATGGCGATTGGGTCGCGGCGAGATGTTCGGCCAGATTGCCATCCTGATGAAAAATGCGCGCCGGGCCGAGGTGCGCGCAATTGTCCCCACGACGCTTCTTGTGCTGGATGTCACCCGGTTTCGATCCCTTCTGAAACGAAGCGCGGCCCTAAGGGAGGCGGTGCGGTCGAGCGCCGAACAACGCGGCATCGACCCGGATGCCCTGTTGTCAGACAAGCCAAGCGGTTCCTGAGCGGGGTGGCTGGCTAGGTTCCGCGCCCTTTGAAAGAGATCTTTCTTATTTCCACCACCAGCGTCAGGGCCGTGACAGCGAAGCCCAGGATTGCGGTCAGGGCCAGAAGCATCGGGTCGCGCAACGCGCGGTCGATCCATGTTGGCGATACGTGTATCTCGCGGGTGCCGAAGCTTTTTATTCTCAGTTGCGCCTGTTTGTGGTCCAGGCCGCTTGAGGCCACGACCCCGAAACCGGGCTTGTCCTTCTCTAAACCCGGGGCGATGAACCCGGTCGCAAGGACGGTTGCCACGGGGGGGTCGTCGTCGCCCTGTTTGCGGAAGGCCACCCGGTCGCCCCGGTAAAGCGTGCCGGTTACAACCGTGGTGGGTTCGGCACCGACAGCGCCCCAGGGACGATACTGGCGCAGGAAATGTTCGCGCACCTCGTATCGACCCTCGACCAGATAGGCATCGGCCCCGGACCCGGCTTCCTGTCCGATCTCGATGTCGCCAGAGAAATCCAGCAAGGTCACGCGCTGCCAGTTCCCGGCGTCGATCCGCAACAGCGATCCGGGGGTCCAGCGTTGTTGTTCGCTTAGTCGCACGACCTTTTCGGGCGTGTCGGACTGGGCAGGCCGATCCGAAAGCCGGCGGAGCAAGACCGAGCCATCGGCTTCGGCCCGCAACAGGATCTGAACGCCTGATGGGATGCGGATTTCCGTGCCACCAAGGGCGGTCACGTCGTAAAGGCCCGGATTGCATCCCGTGCCGGTCCAGGATGTGGCGCGCTTTATGTCCTTGCCGGCCCCCCGATCCGTGCAGAGTGTGGCGTCTGGCAGTTTCCAGACCGCGTCCGGCCCCGTCACCGTCACCCGCGCCCCAAGCGTGTGGGCCTCTACCAGGTAAACCTGCCCCAGGGGAAACGAGTAGCTCAGCACGATCAGGGCGGGGACCGCGACCAGCATCAGCAGAAATGGCAGACGGCCCTGCGCCGCCTGAACCAGCGCCTTGGCGCGTCGGAGCGTTTGACGCACGCCAGCCCCTTTCGCGATGGTATCGCTCATTCCCAGCCAACGATGTTGATGGACACTTCGGGGTCAAGGCTTGTCCCGCGCATCCGATAAAGTGCCACGCGCGCGCCCCCCTTTATGTCGGCCACGTCCATTTCGCAGCTGAAATCAAAGGCTGCGCGCTCGCCTCCGGCGGTGGGGACGCAGTCCACCTGTTTGGCATCGTTGATCAGAAGGAATGCGGCCTCGGCCCGGAACGAATTCACCAGAACGCTGACGGTCTGACCCAGATCGTCAACATTGTCCGCACGCCAGGATGCAACGGCAACATCGGTCAGCGCCGCATCCGTGCTGCAGGGAAACGCCAGCACCGCAATTTCTGACGCCTCATAGTCCCTGAGCTCGGTGCGCACCGGCACATAGTCCATCAGGGTCATGGGGCTTGTCCCGGTGCTGTCGGCGCGATAGCGGGCCTGACCGAAATATCGCCCGTCTTCGGTGGTCACCCTGACACAGACATCGGTGGCACGCTTGCCGGGGGGCAAAGCCGCGATAATTGTCTCTTCTGCCATCTGGGTGCTGTCAGCGCTGGTGGGGCGAACCAGCCCGACGAAAACCGCTTCGGCAGTGACGCGCGGTTCGGGCAGCATTTCATCCTCAAGATTGACAAGAACCAGCCGGTCGGTGGCAAGGGCACAGGTGACGCCGTTCGCCAGACCGAACGCCAGCAATATTACCTTTGAGTTGACCATGAAGTCCCGCCTTCTGTACCGTCGATCCAACTATACCGGGTTGGATAAAACGTGTCAGCATTTCGTATCCTGTTCTTCGCGCTTTTGCTTCCCTGCGCGGCCAAAGCCGAGGCGGTCGCCCTGAAAGACGGGCTTGGACAGGGCTTGCTGCTGCGGCATCTGGGGAATTGCTATGTTGCGTTCCCGTCGCATGTTCACAAGGACGGACCGGTTCTTAACCTTTTTACCCCATCGCCGCAGGCGGCGGGCATTGCGACGGTGTTCTTTCGCCGGACCGAGGCCGATTTTGCCCTGGGGCTGGTGCGCGGCAGTGCCAGTGAAAGATGCACGTTGCCCTTTGCCAAACTGCCGCGGGACACGTCGCGTTTGTTGAACGGGTCGCGCAGTGCCGTATTGGAACGGGTCAACCCCCAGGGCGGGTTGGAGCGTCTTGCCATGCGTATCGACCGCATCGGCTGGGCCGCCGCGACCGAGGGGGCGCCAAGCGGTCTTTACCAATATGTGTTTGCCTCGACCGATACGGCGGCGGGTGAAACGCGCGAAGTGTATCAGGGCACGAGCGGGGCGATCCTTTACATCGACGACACCCCTGTCGGCATGGTCGTGACCGCACCCGATGCCACAACGGTTCGCGCGCTCAGGATTGAAGAAGTCACCTTGCCGCTGGCGCGTTGGTTTGCCAGCGGAAGCTTCGGGGCGCTGAACGAAAGCCAGCCGGAGGAAAAGAACACGAACGGGTTGCCTTTTACCATCACCGAGTGGACCGGAAAGCTGGCGGATGACGCGGTGCCGCCCACGGGGTTGGCGGCAGGAACGGCACCGTTTCGCGTTTTTCCGGCTTCGGGCGCTGTTTCCTTCGTGATGGAGATATCCGAGGCGGGCACCGTGGGCGTGCGCGAATTGCTGCTTTCGGGGTCCACCGACGAAGACACCGCTGCCACGCCCAGAAAGATCGCGATTGACGTGGATCGTTCGCGCAGCGGTCCGGCGGATTTTCGTCTGTTCACATCGGTCGAGATGACGCCCGGCACCCCGCTTGCCGTTTCGATGAACACGCTGGTCCGCCGGATACGCGTGCGCGTCCTGTCGGCCTGGTCCACGGGCAAGCCAATCGAATTGTCGTCGGTCAGCGTGACCGAGGCGAAATAGCGCCGTTTATCGAAGCGGGATTTCCACCGGAAATTCCGCCCGCATGCGCGTGTTGCGCAGCACACCGCGCAGCGCGCCATCGCCGTCCAGCTTCAGTGTCCCGTCAAGGTTCTGGTTCTGAAAGACGAACGTCACGCGCGTGCCGTTTACCGTCAGGTTGTAGCCCGCCGCGCATTCTTCCTTGGTATAGTAGAGGTTGATGCAGTTTTCGTCCTTTATGGCGTTCCCGACCTGAAAGCTCATCCTGCCCTGATAGGCTTTCTCAAGGTCTTTGCGTGTCTCCTCGGACGGGACTTCCTGTTCCGGGTCCACCAGAATGGCCAGGGTGCGCTGGCGGCTCAGGATTTCCCAAAGGGCGCGGGCGCGAACGATTTCGTCAACATCCGCGATCGCCATCGAGGTTGCGATCTCATACAGCGACGGATCGCCATGCGTGACCATCGCATCAAAGGCGGCAAGCCTTATATTCGCGTCTTCATCCCGCAGCAGCGCCCGCAGTTCGGCAAACTCGCTGGCGTCGGTCTGGGCTTGCGACTTGATGGCCTCGATGTCGATTTTCTGCGCGCTTAACGCGTTGGGCAGCAGCCCGGCAAACAGGCCTATGGCCAGATATTTTCTCATTACGTCCCCTTCTCCCCTGGCATGTCTTCGTTGCATGTTGCCCCGCGCGAACGGCGCAAGGCAACGGATTTCAGCAATCGGCAAAGGCGGGCCGCCCAGCACGCCGGGCGGCAAGGTCAGTAATTGCCGATCTGGCAGGCAATGCCGATCTGGATGCCCAGGAACGGATTGCGTTCGATGATTTCCTTGATCAGGCGCCGGTTATAGGTCTGCCGGTGGATGTTCGGAATCGCCTGCCTGCCGATATTTGCAAGACATGAACAACGGCGCTGATCGAAACTGGGCGTGCAGCTTTTGACAAAGACCGACACGCCGCCATCGGCCCCTTGCGCGTTGGAGCGCAACGCCCTGGCGATGCCGCTGGCAAACCGGTTGGCCACCGATCCGCAAGATAGCTGACGGCCAAGCATCACGCCCGCCATCATGGCGGTCTGGCTGCGACCCATCGACCCCAGGGATTCACCCAGGTTGGGGTTGGAATAGTCGAACCCCATGACATTTCCCAATGACGAACTGGCAACAAACGTCGCCAGTTCCGTCCTGAGGGCGAAATCGTCCGATGGTGCACCGCAGCGTTCCAGAAGGTCCGATGCCAGGCCGGTCATGAAGGGCAGGTTCTGTTCGGTCAGCTCGAACGGTTTCCCCGCGGCCAGACGGTTCACGTCATCCGCCCGTTCATGGGGCACGTCATAGGTCTGCGCGGGTGATCTGGTCATCGCCGATTTGATCGACGCCAGATAGGTTGCAGCGTTCTTGTCGCCTTTTTCCGATGCGGTTTCCAGAAGGTGCAGGCCGGCCACCTGATCGGCCTTGGTTCCCATACCGTGAAAGATCATCCTTCCCAATTCGCCAGTGGCGGCAAGCAGACCCGCGTCATGCGCTTTTTGCAGCCAGGAAAAGGCCTGTGTTTCGTTCTTGCCGGTTCCCTGACCACGGGCCTGCATGAAACCGACGAGATACTGGGCCCAGGCTACGTCCTGTTTGGCGGCGGCGTGCAGGTCGCGATAGGCCAGCTTGGGATCGCTTTTCACGCCGTTTCCGAAATACAACGCATAGCCGGCCTGATAGGCGCCCTGCGCGTGGCCCTGATCGGCGGCATCGCGGAAATGCGCATACGCCTCGGCGGCCTTCCCGGCATCACGAGATAGCAGCATTCCAAGCTGATATTGCGCTTCGCTGATCCCTGCGTTTGCCGCGATGTCCAGCCAGCGTTGGGCGGCATCGGGATCGGCCGTTCCCAAGGTCCCGTTCAGTTCATAGATGCCAAGCAGATAGGCGGGCATGGCCTGTTTGCGCGACGCCGGGTCCAGAAGCAGGGCGCGCGCCGCCGCCGGGTCTTTCGCGACCCCGTTTCCATATGCCAGGTGTTCGGCGGCCATGACATATGCCTGCGGGAAGTCCTCGGCGATCAGGTCGGGCAGAAGCTTTTCGGCCAGGTCGTAGTCCTTGTTTGCTTCGTGCACACGTGCCAGCGCATACCTGACCGACGCGCTTGCATCCCGTCGCGCAGCGTCCTGACAGACGGGCAGGGCGGCATCCGTGTCGATCTTGTCAAGGGCTTTGCCCGCCCGCCAGGTCTTATCCAGCTTTTGCACCGACGGATCTTCGGCATGACCGGCAAGCGCCAGGCATTCGGCGGCTATTGCGCGGGCTCGCAACGCATCACCCGACCCGGCATCAACAAGAAACTGCCCGCCTGCGATCTTCCCGTCAGCTGCGCCAAGGGTTTCAAGCTTGCGCAGGTTGATCTGCGACCACAGCCGGATGACTTCGTTCAACTGATCCTGCGAGGACACCTTGTGGCTGTTGCCGCTTTTTTCGACCTCGACACCCGAGCTTTTCAAAGCGGCCAATGTCGTGTCGTCAAGGTCAATCGTGCTGAAATAAAGCGTGTCCGCGGTTGTGCGCGTTGCAAGATATATGGTTGCCTCGCCCTCTTTCAGGGGCACCAACTGCGCAATCCGAACGTCGTCAAGACCTTCGATCGGATGAAAAGAGATTGAAAACCCATTGGTCGGATCGGCCGGAAATTCCGAGAAGGCGCCATTCAGGAAGCGCAGTTCCCCGACATTTGCCTTCCCGCTCTTGTCAAGCTGAACGCCGCCATCCCTGTTCACGGCCAAAAGAAAGAAACGGTCACCGAAGACCTTGTGACCGTTCGAACTGTCCAGAAGCGGTGTGTCCGATCCAAGTTGGCAGGCGGCCAAAAAGACCAAGGCAAAAGCAAACAGCGCGGCTCTCATAATCCCGCTCTCCTGAAAAAAGAATCATCTATATGGTTCCATGATAGCGCACGGGGCCATGTTCCCGGTAAGCCGTGTTTTCAGAGACCCTGAGATGGGTGCGGCGTTCAACTTCACCGGACTTGACCATGCCATGAAAGCGGGGTGTCGAACCGGCTGGCATTGCGCGGCAAAGTCAGGGGTTTCGTCATGTTTCATCTGTCCGCCACGTGTTGCAGCGTCGGCAGCGACAGGTGCGCAGGTCACGGATTGCGGCCGCGGTCTTTCAGGCCGAACAGTTTTCCCGCCGTGTCGCCGATATGGCGCGCAATCGGAATGGCCGAGGTTGCCGCCGGGGACGGTGCGTTGCAGATATGGATGGTGCGGGGCGTTTCGCGGATCAGGAAATCATGCACCAGGGTTCCGTTGCGCATGACGGCCTGGGCACGGATGCCCGGTGGGTGTGGTTGCAGGTCGGACAGGGTCAGCGACGGGCAATATCGCTGGCACAGGCGTAAATAGCGGCGGCGGAAGGCGGAATCTGCCATCTCGGACAGGCCCGAGGACAGGTTCGCCCGCAATGTGCGCCAGAAGCCGGGGAACCGGGCCATGTCGGCCATGTCGCGCAGGTTCATGGCCGCCTTGCCATATCGGTCCCGCGCAAGCGACAGAACGGCGTTCGGCCCCACGGTCACATAACCGCCGATCATGCGGGTCAGGTGAACGCCAAGAAAGGGCAGATCGGGGTCCGGCACCGGATAGATCAGGTGCGACACGATCGTATCGTGGCGCGGAGCAAGGCGGAAATATTCCCCCTTGAACGGCACGATGGCGAAATCGTCGCCAACCCCGCACATGCGGGCCAGCCGGTCGGCCTGCACCCCGGCACAGGCGATCAGCCGTCCGGTGGTCAGGGTCTCGCCGCCCGACAGGGTCAGGTGAACGGCATTGGCGCTTTCCCTGATCCCGGTGACGTTGGCGCCATGGCGTATCTCTCCGCCCGCCGCGGTGAACAGGTCGGCCATCTTCGCGGTCACGGCGGTGTAATCGACGATCCCGGTTGCGGGGCTGAGAAGGGCGCCAAGCCCGGTGATGTTGGGCTCTTTCTCGGCCAGTTCGGCGGCGGAAACCGGGCGGACCGCAAGCCCGTTTTCAAGGGCGCGGGCGGTCAGGGCTTTCAGCCGTTCCACCTCAACCTCGTTGGTGGCGACGATCAGCTTGCCGCACTGATCGTAAGGCAGCCCGTGGTCCTGGCAGAACTGAACGGTTGCCTTCAACCCTTCGCGGCAGAACCGCGCCTTGAGGCTGCCGGGCGCATAGTAGATACCGGCATGGATAACGCCGCTGTTGCGTCCGGTCTGATGCCGGGCAAGCGCCTGTTCCTTTTCCAGAACACGGATCGGCAGACCGGGACAGCGGCGCTGAAGCTCCAGCGCGGTGGCGATGCCGACGATCCCGCCGCCGATAAGGGTCAGATCTTCCATGGTCTTTCCATTTGCCCGACCCGGGGCAAAGGCAGGGCGCCCCGGTCGTGGGTCGAGATTGCCATCATTCGGCGGCGCTGTCCTGCTTCTTTCGGAAAACCTGCCGTTTCGATCTTCCTATCTGGTATCGGCACCGGCATTGGCTTGGGCAGCGCGGCGGCAGCGCGGCGCGCTCAGCCATTCTGTTCCTGACGGGTGAAGACCGCCCGTTGGGTGGCAAACGCCCGCCCATAGGCAGGTCGCGCCTCGCCCCGGGCGATATAGGCTGTCAGGCCGGGATATGGGTTCAGCAGCCCCGATGGCTTCAGCCGTTGCAGCGCGTGGATCATCATCAGGTCGCCCGCGCTGAAACGACCGTCCAGCCAGTCGGCATCGCCCAGCCGGGTGGCAAGCTGGCGCAGCCGGGTGCGCACGCGGTCTTCGACGATGGGCAGGCGGTCCTTGCCCCACGGTGTGTCCTGTTCCAGCAGCCGCGCGTTGGCAAGTTCCAGGATCGGCGGTTCGACAGTGTTGAGCGCGGCAAAAACCCACGCGATGGCCCGCGCCCGCGCTGCCCCGTCGTCGGGCAGAAGTCCGGCATGGCGTTCGGCCAGATGCAGGATGATCGCCCCGGTTTCGAACAGGGCAACGCCATCCGCTTCGTAGGTCGGGATTTGCCCGAAGGGATTGAGCGCCAGATGCGCGGGTTCCTTCATCTCGCGGAACGAGACAAGGCGCACCTTGTAGGGCTGTCCGATTTCCTCGAACGCCCAACGCAGGCGCATGTCGCGGGCCAGCCCCGCGCCCCGGTCGGGAGAGTTCTCGAAGGCGGTGATGATGGGGGTCATGTCATTCCTCGATGGCTTCGATCCCGGGGCGTTTGAGCGCCGCAGGATGTTCTTTCAGTGCTTTGCGCGGATCGGATGCGTGCCCGGTCCAGCCCGTCACCCCGCCCGTCTATGTCTTGTCCTCTGCCGCGGCTTCAAGCGTGGCAATGTCGATTTTCGTCATCGTCATCATCGCTTCGAAGACACGCTTCGCCTTGGCGCCATCGGGTCCGGTCGTGAGGTCCAAAAGCAGCCTTGGGGTGATCTGCCAGGAATGTCCCCACCGGTCCTTGCACCAGCCGCAGGCACTTTCCTGCCCGCCATTGCCGATGATGGCGTTCCAGTAGCGGTCGGTTTCCGCCTGATCTTCGGTGACGACCATGAAGGATACGGCCTCGTTCGGGGTGAAGACCGGCCCGCCGTTCAGGCCGACGAACTTGCGGCCGAGAACGGTGAATTCCACCGTCAGCTCGTCGCCTTCCTTGCCGCCCGGAAAATCGGCAGCGGCGGTGTTCACCTTGTCGACATGGCTGTCGGGAAAGGTCGCGGCATAGAAATCCGCCGCTTTCTTTGCTTCGCCGTGGTCATACCACAGACAGTTCACGAGGTCGGTCATATCGTGTCTCCTTGGTGAGCGTGTCATTGATTGGTCGTGGCACCCTTGGGGGAGCCGTCGGGGAAGGGGGTCGCGCTGGGGGTGATGGTATCATAACGCGGCACGTTCTTCGGGATCGCTGCAAAGTGGTTCTCCTCCTTCCTGTTTCAAGGACGAACCAGCCGAATGGTTCCCGACAGTTGATCAGAATTTTTTCGCAGGAGTACCGGAAGCGTTTCGATCTGCGGTGGGCGTATCTGTTCAGCGCGAACCGGACCGATCCTTGTCAAGCCGGTCCAGGTGCTGGCGGATATGGGCGGCTTCGGCGGGTGTGTTGGCCAGTGCGATGGCGCGACCGAAGGCATCCCGCGCGTCGCTGGTCCGGCCAAGCTGTTCCAGCAGGTTGCCGCGCACGCCGTGGAAATAGAAATACCCGTCCAGCGTTCCGGCAAGCGGTGCGATCATCGCCAGCGCCGCCGCAGCGCCGTGCAGCTTTGAAATGGCAACCGACCGGTTAAGCGTCACCACCGGTGAGGGTGCGTGACGCTCCAGCGCCTGATAAAGCGCGTCGATACCGGCCCAGTCCGTGTCCTCGGGCCGGTCAGCGCGGGCGTGCAGGGCGGCAATCGCGGCCTGTATCTGATAGGGGCCGGGCTGGCGGTGCAGCATCGCCTTGTCGATCATCGCCAGCGCTTCGGCGATCTGGCGGCGGTTCCACAGCGTCCGGTCCTGATCGTCCAGGAGGATCGGCGCGCCCGCCCGATCGAACCGCGCCTTCTGGCGGGAATGCTGAAGCAGCATCAGCGCCAGAAGCCCCATCATCTCGGGTTCGGCGGGAAACAGGCGCAGCATCAACCGCGCCAGGCGGATCGCCTCGTCGCAAAGCTTGGCGCGTTCGGTTTTCGGATTTGCGTCGGTATAGCCTTCGTTGAAGACAAGATAGACCATCGCCCCGACCGCCGCGAAGCGTTCGGCACGTTCGATGGGTCCCGGCGTTTCGAAGGGAATATCCGCTTCGGAAATGCGCCGTTTCGCGCGGGTGATCCGCTGTTCCATCGCCCGGTCGCCGACCAGGAAGGCCGCAGCGATGCGCGGCACGGGCAGCCCCGATACGATCCGAAGCGCCAGTGCGATCTGCTGCGTGGCCGGCAGGTCGGGATGGCAGCATATGAACAGAAGGCGCAGGATGTCGTCACGATAATCGGCGGCGTCCAGCCGCTCGGCCAGGTCCGGCTCGGTATCCTCGCGGTCCGAGATCACCGCCTCATCGGGCAGCGCGGTCAGCCGTGCCTGTTTGCGCTTGTGGTCGATGGCGGCATTGCGCCCGACCATGATCAGCCAACTGGCGGCATCGCGCGGCGGGCCGTTCTTTGGCCAGGACCTGAGCGCCCTCAGACAGGCCTCCTGAAACGCTTCCTCGGCCAGATCGAGATCGCGGAAGTAACGCAACAGGGCCGCCACGGCCTGCGGTCTGGCGCCGACCAGCCGCGCCTCGATCCAGTCCGGGTCAGGGGGTTGGGGCATCTTCTATGGCCTCTCCATTCGGATAATAGAGCGCGATCGGGCGCAGCTCATAGGCGCCGCCCGGATTGGCCTCGGCCATCTCGCGCGCGATCTGGATGGCAATGTCGAGGTTTTCGACATTCACCACATAGAACCCAAGCAACTGCTCCTTGGTCTCGGCGAACGGCCCGTCGGTGACGATGTTCTCGGATTTGCGCAGGGTGGTCGCCGCACTCGTGGGCATCAGCCGCACGATGGGTTCGAAGTTCTTCGCCCATTTGCGGTTGACCGCTTTCAGGTTCTCGATCACCTCGGCGTCTTCCTCGTCGGTCCAGGCCGAGGTGATCTCTTCATTGTGGTAGCAAAGTATCGTGTAGCGCATTTTCGGCCTCTCCGTGCTCAGTATGAAGCCAGTTTGCACAAACCGGCACGAGGCGGGAACCTTTCCCGCCGGTCGGGGCGAAGATCCGCGTCGCGCCATCGCTCGGGGCGCGGTTCGTGCCGAGAGCTGTCACCGTTCCACGTGGCGCTTGAAATTGTCGAGGATCGCCTGCCACCCGGCACGCTGTTGGTCGACCGGATTTTCGGCTTCGGCATCGAAGGTGACGGTGACGCGCACGCCACGGTCTTCTGGTGTGAAGTCCACCACGCCATGACGATCACCGAAATCGTATTCGATACGCTTGTGCTTCACGACATTCGTATAGGTTCCGGCGAAATCGAAACCCATGCTGCCATCCTTCGCTTCCATCCGCGAAGAAAAGGCGCCGCCTTCGCGCAGATCGACCGTGGCCGCAGGTGTATGCCAGTCATCGGAGGGGGTGTTCCACTGCATGACGTCTTCGGGGGTGGTATAGGCATCCCAGACCGTCGCGACGGGGGCTGCGACGGTCGTTTCGACGGTAATCGGTTGAGGTGTCATCGGATCAGTTCCTTTTGATTGGATATATGGGGCAACCGGCGAAGTGCCGCGTCATTGGTTGATGTCGGGTTCCACCAGCGCCGCGAGCTTG
>JAUHWP010000046.1 GCA_030424645.1 Alphaproteobacteria bacterium | reverse complement strand
ATAAATCGCCGCGCCGGACAGCAAGGCCTCGATCACCATGACGGGGATATGGGCCACGAAAACCAGCTTGGCCGCTGCGGCAAATTCATCCCCGGACAACATCAGCGATACAGCCACCGCCAAGGTGGTGGCAGCAATCGCCACGCCGCCACCGATCCCGCCCCAGATTGCCCCATGCAAGGCCGACCCGTGCGACACCATCGGACGAAACAGAAGCCCGACAATCACCGCAGGCAACGCGATGTTCACCGTGTTCACGCCCAACACCGTCAGACCACCGAACCCGAAGAACACCGCTTGCAACAGAAGCCCGACAAACAAGGCCGGAAACGCCGCCCAGCCCAGAACCAGCCCCGCCAACCCGTTCAGGATCAAGTGGACCGAGCTGGGGCCAATCGGCACATGGATCAGCGAGGCCACGAAAAAGCTGGCCGACAGCACGCCTGCCGCCGGAATGCGTTCCAGCGGCAAGTGTTTCAGCCCCATCGCGATGCCACCGACAGCCGCGACAGCGCCGCCGATGACAACAGGGTTAGACAGCGCGCCGTCTACGATATGCATGAGGCACCCCTCACTTCAGATCCGTGGCGTGAATCCAGATCACAGCGTCTTGCGACAGCTCTTTGCCCTCGTGTTCCGTGGCCGGACCAGAGCCTAATGCAGCGAAACCCCAGTATCCCGCCTTGGGAACGCCGAAGGTAAACACGCCGTTTGCGTCACTGATCGCCACGATTGAACCACCTGGCATCGCGTCAACGGTGCTGTCCGTGGTCGAAAATGCCTCCAGATCCGGCTTGGCGGCCATATATTCGATCTCGATCTCGGCCCCTGCAACGGGCTGGCCATCCGCCAGCACAACACCCGAGAAGGTCGAGCCGGTGATCACATTATATGGCTTGTTCAGCGGCAGGATTTCAGTGGGCAGACCCACAGGCTGATCCCAATCGGTGGGCAGCGTGTTGCGGTTCAGAACCGATTTGGTGATCTGCTGGATATAAATATCCTCGCTTTCCTCGTAATAGGGCGCGGGAACCGTCACCACTACATAGTCGCCCGACCGTTTCACAGGCACGCTTGCGGTGAAGGCGGCAGCCTCGTTTTCCTTGCCCTTGAAGGTGGCGGGGGCCACGCGATCCATCAGGTCGGTTTTTTCACCGTTATGGATCATGAAAAATTCTTGCGGTTTTTTCATATCCATCGCGTGACCGTTTTCCAGCGGATGCCAGAAGATCAAACCCATCGGCACATCGCCGGGCTGTTCGATCAGGACGTCGTCGGTATGTTGAAGAAGGAAATGCGCCGACGCTGCGGCGGGAAGGAAAGCGGCCAGAGCAGTGGCCAGTAGACAAGTTTTCATGTCGTCCTCTTAAAGGTTTGCAGACGGATGCCTGCATTCAAGAAGGAACAACGGGGATAATGGCTCGGGATGGTCCTGTGACCGCCGGGCCAGACGCTCACCCCGGCGTCCGGTGGAAATGGGCAGATGCCCAGCGTCCGGCAGGTCTCCTGACTCGCGGGTCTTCGCTTGGCTGGCCTTCCCGGGACATGTCCCAGTGGCATTGTCAGCTTCGCTCGCCGCTCACAGTTGCGGGGGCAGTTACGGATTTGGCGCCTGATGGCTACTCCTCACCGTATTCCCTATTACTACCGCGGTGCCTCTGCACGACGCGGAACCGATCGCATGACTTCCATGTCAGATCGGCCGGGTCCGAGTCAAGCATTTGAACCATCCGGGCGGGGTCGCAGATGCGACCGAAAATGTCGCGCAACCTTTTAACACACTGAAATCGTTTTGTTTTTCAAAGCACATTTTTTGTGTCAGGGGTATGACCCCCAACCGATTGATCTTTGGGGATAATCAAAGCACTGTGCGCGTCCAAGACCGGTTGCAACAACAAGGGGCACAGATGTCACATCACGACCATGACCATCACAGCCACGCAGGCCACGATCATATCCCCCGGAATGAACGCAAGATCGCCATCGCGGCGGTTCTGACGGGCGGGTTCATGCTGGCCGAACTGGTGGGCGGGCTGTTGTCCGGGTCATTGGCGCTGATTGCCGATGCAGGTCACATGCTGACGGATTTTGCGTCGCTGATGCTGGCGTGGTTTGCGTTCCGGCTGGCGCGGCGGCCGGCGGACTGGAAGCGCACCTATGGGTTCGACCGCTTTTCGGTGCTGGCGGCGTTCGTCAACGGTCTGTCGCTGTTCGTGATCGCCGCCTGGATCGTGTGGGAGGCCATCCAGCGCCTGTCCCACCCGGTCGAGGTGCTGGGTGGCACGATGCTGGTCATCGCGGTGCTGGGCCTTCTGGTGAATATCGTGGCCTTTCTGGTCCTGACGCGGGGCGAGGGCGACAACCTGAACGTCCGTGCCGCCGCGCTGCATGTGGCGGGCGATCTGTTGGGGTCGGTGGCCGCGATTGTGGCCGCCCTGGTCATTCTGGCGACAGGCTGGACCCCGATTGACCCGATCCTGTCCGTTCTGGTGGCGCTGATCATTCTGCGATCCGCGTGGAAGGTGGTGCGCGAAAGCGCCGACATCCTGCTGGAGGCCGCCCCGCACGGCTTTGACCGCCGCGATGTCGCCACCCGGCTTGAGGCGCTGGACGGGGTCGAGACCGTGACCCATATCCACGCCTGGTCCCTGACGCAGGAACGCCCCATGGTCACGATGGAGGTCACGCCTTCCTCGGATGCCGATCCGCAGACGGTCAAGACCACGGTCAAGCAGCATCTGCGCGATATGTTCCACATCGAACATGCAACGGTCGAGATCATTGGCCCGTCGCATCACCCTGATCGGGACTGAACAGATATGTGGCTCTGACCGCTGGTTTAGGGTCTTATATTACCACGCACCGAAAGGTCACGTTCCCCATGTCTGACACCCCTGCCCCCGCCATTCTGGCCGCGCGCAACGCGGTGATCGCGATGTTCGTTCTGAACGGGGCGCTGTTCGGCCTGTGGGCGTCGCGGATCCCATCGGTTTCGGCGAAACTGTCACTGGATCCCGGCATGTTGGGGATGCTGCTGCTGTTGATGGGCGGCGGCGCGATTGCGGCGTTTCCGCTGACTGGTCGCTGGGTGGACCGCTACGGCGCGGCGGCAACGACTGTTTGGGTGGCGGCGATACATGCGCTGTCCATCCTTGGCCTTGGGCTGGCGCCTTCGATCAGCACCCTTGCCCTTGCCCTGATTTTTTTCGGCGCAACCCATGGCGCGATGGACGTGGCGATGAATTCCTGGGCCGGGGCGGTCGAACGACAATTGCCCCGCCTGATGATGTCACGCTTTCATGCCTCGTGGTCCGTTGGTGCCGGGATTGGGGCGGCATCCGGGTTCTTTGCGATCAAGCTTGGCCTGCCGCTTTTGGCCCATAGCGTGCTGGTGATCGGCGTCGTCGCGGGCTTGTGCCTGCGGCTGGCCATCCCCCCGTCCCGATCACCGCAATGGGCGCCCGCGCCACGCATCGGTGCCCCGCATGCGCCATTATTCACCCTGCCCAAGGGGCCGTTGGTGCTGGTCGGTCTGGTCGCCATGTGCGCGTCGCTGGGCGAAGGCGCCATGGCCGATTGGGGCGCGATCTTCCTGATGGCCACCACCGGCGTGCCGGAAGCCTCGGCCGCCATCGGCTATGCCGTCTTCTCGGTCGCCATGGTGGTGATGCGGTTGGGCGGGGATCGGGTCACATACCGCCTTGGCCCGATGCGCACCGCGCGGCTGGCGGGGATCATCGCCGCGCTTGGGGCCGGGTTGGCGGTGATCGTGGCCACCTATCCTGCGGCGCTGGTGGGCTTTACCCTGATGGGCATTGGCTATGCCGTCATCATGCCGCTGGCCTTCAGCCGCGCCACCAACGACCCCATCCTGCCGCCCGGCAAGGCCGTCGCCAGCCTGGCCACGCTGGGCTATGGCGGGCTGCTGATGGGCCCGCCGGTGATCGGCTTCATTGCCGAGGTCAGCTCGATCCGGGTCGGTTTCGCAGTGCTGATGGCGCTTGCGATCCTGATGGCGGTGCTGGCCCCGGCCTTGCGCCCATCAGACCCTATTCCACCTCGGGCACGTGCTGGGGCCGATACGGCTGATCCGCTTTCTTGAACAGCACATAGATTGCCGGGATCACCAGAACCGTCAGCAGGGTTGACGACGCAAGCCCGAACAGAAGCGAGATCGCCAACCCCTGAAAGATCGGATCGGTCAGGATCACCGACGCGCCAATCATCGCGGCAATCGCGGTCAACAGGATCGGTTTGAAGCGGATAGCACCCGCCCGCAGCAGGGTTTCGCGCAACGGCTCGTCGCCCTCGGCCCCATGGCGGATAAAATCCACCAACAGGATCGAGTTGCGGACGATGATCCCCGCCAAGGCGATGAACCCGATCATCGAGGTCGCGGTGAACGCCGCATCGAACAGCCAATGCCCGAAGACGATGCCGATGAAGGTCAGCGGAATGGGCGTCAGGATGATCAGGGGCACCCGGAACGACCCGAACTGCGCCACAACCAGCACATAGATCGCAAGGATCGCCACCCCGAAGGCCGCGCCCATATCACGGAAGGTGACATATGTGACCTCCCATTCGCCATCCCACAGCAGGGTGGGTGTGGTGTCGCTGGCGGGCTGGCCATGCAGGCTGATCTCGGGCTTCGGCACGTCGGCCGTCCAGGGCCGGTCGTCCAGCGCATCCTGCACCGCGATCATCCCATAGATCGGTGCTTCGAAGTCGCCTGCCATTTCAGCCATCACCATTTCGGCAAAGCGTCCGTTGTGGCGGAAAATCGGATAGCTTCCGGCCTCTTCCGTCACGGTCACAAGATCGCCCAGCTCGACCACGCCCCGGTCGCCCGGCAACAGGTTTGCGGGCACGGGGGTGGACGCCAGACGCGCCGACCAGTTCAAATCCTCGCGCGGCAGGGCGACGCGGATTTCGGTTGGGTCGCGCCCTTCGCCACGATGGGAGTAGCCCACAGGCATCCCGTCGAACAGCACACGGATCGTGTCATAGACATCGCTTTGACGCACGCGGAAGAACTCCAGACTGTCCTGATCAATCGCCAGCCGCAGACGCGGGCGGGGTTGGCCGAAGCTGTCTTCGATATCGACCACATAGGGGACCGAAGCAAAGGCCGCGCGCACCTCGCGCGCCACCGCGCGACGGGTTTCCGCGTCCGGTCCGTAAATCTCGGCCAAGAGGGTGGCCAGAACCGGCGGGCCGGGTGGGATTTCGGCAATCTGGATCGAGCCACCTTCGGGCAGGACGATATCCGCCAACATCTCGCGCGCCGCGAGCGCAATTTCGTGGGACGAGCGGTCGCGGTGGTGTTTGGGTTCCAGATTGACCTGCAAATCGCCCAGTTCGGGCCGCTTGCGCAAATAATAGTGTCGCACAAGCCCGTTGAAGTTGAACGGCGCGGCGGTGCCGGCATGAAGCTGAATCGAGGTCGCCTCGGGCAAGGCCGCCAGCCGTTCGGCAGCCTCGGTCAACACGCGTTCGGTGCGCTCAAGGCTGGTGCCTTCGGGCATATCCACGATCACCTGAACCTCGGATTTGTTGTCAAAGGGCAGAAGCTTCACGACCACGGTGCGGTCGAAGAAAAAGGTCATCGACCCGCCGGTCAGCACCAGCACCACGATCAGGAACACCCCTGCCCGCCAGCGGCTGGCAATCACCGGGGCGGCCACGCGGCGGAACATCCGGCCCAGCACACCCTCGCTTTCATGGTCATGTCCGCCGGACTCAGACCCCCCGCGCCCGGCGATTTTCAGCATCAGCCACGGCGTCAGGATCACCGCCACGAAGAAGGAAAAGATCATCGCCGCCGAGGCATTCACCGGGATCGGCCCCATGTAGGGACCCATCAGGCCCGACACGAACAGCATCGGCAGAAGGGCTGCCACCACGGTCAAAGTGGCAACGATGGTGGGGTTACCCACTTCGGCCACCGCCTCGATCGCGGCAGTGACGCGCGAGCGACCATCGCGCATCGCCCAATGCCGCGCGATATTTTCAATCACCACGATGGCGTCATCCACCAAGATCCCGATGGAAAAGATCAACGCAAACAGCGACACCCGGTTGATCGTGTAGCCCATCATGTTCGACGCAAACAGCGTCAGCAGAATGGTGGTCGGAATGACGATGGCCACTACGATCCCTTCGCGCCAGCCAATAACAAACGTCACCAACAACACGATGGACACGGTGGCAAGACCAAGGTGGAACAACAGCTCGTCGGCCTTTTCATCGGCGGATTCGCCGTAATTCCGGGTGACTTCGACACTGATATCCTCGGGGATCAGCTCGCCGCGCAGAAGCTCCAGCCGCTCCAAAACATGTTCGGCCACCAGAACGGCGTTGGCCCCTTCGCGCTTGGCAATGGCCAGCGTCACGGCGGGCAGGCGCGTCCAGTCAGCATGGTGATCGTCACGGGTCATGGTCCAGGTGCGCGCATCAACCGGCGCGCCGCCAACCACGATATCGGCCACATCGCGCACATAGACGGGGCGGCCATCACGGGTGGTCAGCTGCAACAGGCCAATGTCAGCGGGGTTATGCAGCGTCTGGCCCGCCGTCACCACAAGGCTGCGGTCCAGCGTGTTGACACGGCCCGCCGGAAAGGTCTGGTTGGCCTCGCCCACGCGGGCGGCAAGTTGTTGCAGAGTAACACCGTAAAGCGCGAGCCGCTCCGGGTCCGGCTCGATGCGGATCTGGTCGGTGCGGCCGCCGACGATATAGGTCAGGCCCACATCCTCGACCGACATCATCGAGGCCCGCAATTCCTCGACCAGCGAATAAAGCGCACGGTCGTCCCAGTGGTCCGCCACCTCGGGTTTGGGGGACAGGGTCAGCGCCACGATGGCCACGTCGTTGATGCCGCGCCCGACAATCAGCGGCTGCGGAATGCCCTGCGGGATCCGGTCCATATTGGCCATGATCCGTTCATTGACGCGCAGGATCGCGTCATCCGGGTCAGTGCCCACGTCAAAGCGCGCCGTGACCATCACCTGATCATCCTCGGTTTGCGAATAGACGTGCTCGACCGCGTTGATCGACCCAAGGATCGCCTCAAGCGGCTCGGTCACAAGCTCGACAGCGTCAGGCGCACGCAACCCATCGGTGCGCAGCATCACATCGACCATCGGAACCGAGATTTGCGGCTCTTCCTCGCGCGGGATCACCGCCAGCGCGATCAGCCCCATGGCAAGCGAGGCCATCAGCAAAAGCGGCGTCAGGGGCGAGCGGATGAAGGCCTTTGTCAGCCGTCCTGAAATGCCCAGTTTCATGGCTGCACCAATGTGTCGCCTGCCGACAACCCTGCAAGAATTTCAACACCGTCGGGTGTGTCTTCGCCCAACAGGACGACCACGTCCCGCGTGCCGTCTTCGGTCTGCAAGCTCACGAAGTCATTGCCGAACCGTGTGGTGACCAGATCGCGTGGGATCATGATCACGTCACGCGTGTCCACGGTGACATAGACCCGCACCCGTTCGCCAACAAAGAAGCTGCCCAGCCCGTCAACCTCGGCATCTGCGGTGATGCGCCCATTGGTGATCTGGGGATAGACCTGCCGGATCACCCCGGTCTGGCTCACATCACCGCCCAAGGCGGCACCTGCGACTTCGATCTCGTTGCCCTCGGCAATGGATCGGGCGTGGCGTTCGGGCACGTTCAGCCGCAGCAGATAATGATCCGAGGCGATGATCGCGACCGGCTCGCCGGGCAGCATCACACTGCCGCGCGGGCTTTGCACGTTCAGGACGCGACCCGCTGCGGGGGCCAGCACCTCGCCTTCACGCTCTTGCTGCACCAACACGTCGCGCGATTGACGGGCCGAAGCCAGACGCCCCTCAAGCACCGCCACCGCGGTTTGCGCCTGATCGACACGGGTCTGCGCGATAATGCCACGGGTCAGCAGATCTTCGGCCCGCTTCAGGTCATCACGCGCCTGTGCCAGTTCAGCGTCAAGCGACGTTGCCTGTGCGGTGGCGGCGGCAATCTGCGGAGCCATCTGTTCATTGACCACCAGCGCCAGAACATCGCCAGCCGCAACCGTGTCGCCTTCATCCACCATCAGATCGACAATGGTGCCGCCGATCCGGGTGCGCGCGGTCAGCGTGTCAACGCTTTCGACCGTGGCAAACACCGCCTTGCGGTCAGACAGTTCGGTCACTGTCACCTCGTGGGACTGGGCCATCGCAGGCCCGGCAAGAAGAACGGAAAGAAGCAGTTGTTTATACATGGCGGCGCCTTTGGTTTGGGCGGATTTGTGCGTATCTCGGGGCGCGTCCGGCAGATCGTCACCATCGGCGCTTGACTTTCATATTAGCAAAAACTAATTTAGTAAACACTAAAATATAGTCAAGCCTGAATGTGTCCCCGAAAGCAAAGTGAACCGATGACCGCAGCCAATACAGACCCGATGGCCGACCTTCAGGCCCGCGCAGACGAGGTCGCGACTCTGCTCAAGCAACTGGCCAATACGCGTCGGCTGTTGATCCTGTGCCGCCTTGCCGCCGGTCGCGCCACAGTGTCAGAGCTGTGCACCGTCGCCGACCTGTCGCAATCCGCAATCTCGCAGCATCTTGCGAGAATGCGGTCAGAAGGGCTGGTGACAGGCGAAAAAGAGGGGTTGCAGATCTATTATTCGATCTCGGACCCGCGTTGCATCGACGTGCTGGGGCATCTGAAAGCCAGCTTCTGCGATTGAACGGCGGGGTTGCGGGGCATGTCCTTCAGCCCTCTGGGGCCGTGATGACGATATCAGCCGCCAGCGATGCCGCTGCCACCCGCGCGGCATTTCTCAGGTCGTTGTCTGCGGCGCGGGCATGTGCCTGATCCGGCGTCAGCCCATGTGCCAGCCAGCGGTCCACAAGGCGCTGTTCCAGAATGGCGAGGGGCACATCCAACCGGACGGATAGATCCCACCAGTCATTCAGCGCGCGCCATCCCGGCGCATCGAACATCAGGTAATTGCCTTCGACAATGATCGTATCGCAATCCTCTGTCACCTCACCCGCCCCGGCGATGGCAAGGTCACGATCCCGGTCGAAAATCGGGAAATACACGGTATCCGCATCGTGAAGCGCCGCGACAAGGCGCAGCAATCCATCGACATCGAAAGTCTCTGGCGCCCCTTTCCGGGCCAGAAGCCCGCGCGCTTTCAGGATCCGGTTGTCGAGGTGAAAGCCATCCATCGGGACGACCTGGGTGTTGCAGCCGGCGGCCACCATCTGGTCGGCCAGAAGGCCGGACAATGTCGATTTGCCCGATGCTGGCGGTCCGGCAAGGGCGACAAGCCTGCGTCGCCCGGCGCGGGGCGCGGCCAGAACAGGATCCAGCAGCGCCCCGGCAATTTCTTCCGCGTGCCTCACGCCGCGTCCTGTGCCGGGGGTTCCTTTGCCCCTGTCATGAAGGCCACCGCGTCCGACATCGTGTAATCCTTGGGGTCGATCGTGCACAACCGCTTGCCCAGCCGGTGAATGTGGATCCTGTCCGCAACCTCGAACACATGGGGCATGTTGTGGCTGATCAGGATGATCGGAATGCCACGGGCGCGCACATCCTGAATCAGTTCCAACACCTTGCGGCTTTCCTTGACGCCAAGGGCCGCCGTCGGTTCATCCATGATGATGAACTTGGTGGCAAAGGCCGCAGCGCGCGCGACGGCAACGCCCTGACGCTGACCGCCCGACAAGGTCTCGACCGGTTGCTTGATCGACTGGACCGTCATCAGGCCCAACTCGGTCAGCTTGTCGCGGGCAAACTGCTCCATCGCCGGTTTGTCCAACATCCGCAGGTATTTCCCCATCCAGCCTTGTTTGCGGATTTCCCGGCCCGTGAACATGTTGTCGGCAATCGACAGCGCCGGGGACAGGGCAAGGTTCTGGTAGACGATCTCGATCCCCATATCGCGCGCTTCGATGGGCGAGTTGAACCGGACCGGCTTGCCTTCGATCAGGATTTCACCTGCGTCCGGGATGGTCGCCCCGCAGATCGCCTTGACGATCGAGGACTTCCCGGCGCCGTTGTCGCCGATGACGGCCAAAACTTCGCCCGCGCGCAGTTCGAAATCCGAGTGATCAATCGCGGTCACGTGGCCATAGCGCTTCACGATACCGCGGGCCTGAACGACAGGAGTTGTATTTTCCATTATGCCGATACCCTTCTGATCCATTGGTCGATTGCGACCGCGATGATGATAAGCCAGCCGATGGCAAAGACCTGCCACAGCACGTCCACGCCCGACAGGCGCAGGCCCGAGCGGAACACACCCACGATCAGCGCGCCGAACAGCGCCCCCATAATCGACCCGCGCCCCCCGAACAGCGAGATGCCCCCGATCACCACGGCGGTGATCGAATCCAGATTGCCTTCGTAAAACGATTGCGGCGAGATCGAGCCGACCCGCCCGATGGACGCCCAGCCCGCCAGCGCACAGATGAACCCGGCCAGACCGTAAACCGACAACAGCGTGCGGTCGGTGCGGATGCCGGACAGATCGGCGGCTTCCTTGTCGTCGCCAATGGCATAGACATGACGGCCCCATGCAGTCTTGTTCAGCATGTACCAAAGCACGACGAACACCACGATCATCAACAAGGCGCTCAAGGTGATCCGTGCACCACCGACGCTGAACGAGGCACCGAAGAATTTCAGAAACGGTGCGGCAACATCAATATCCTGCCCCCGGATCGATTGCGCCCCTGACAGCCACAGCAAGAGTGCATAGAAGATCGACCACGTGCCCAGCGTGGTGATGAAGGGCGGCAGCTTGATCCGGGTGATGAACCATCCGTTCATCAGCCCCGCACCGACACCGCCAAGCAATCCGATGACGATCGAAATCACCGTGGGCACGCCCGAGAACACCGCCAGGTTGCCCATGACGACGGACATCAGAACCATGATAGCTGCCACCGACAGGTCGATGCCCGCCGTGATGATGATCAGCGATTGCGCCGCCGCCAGAATGCCGATGATCGACACCTGTTGCAGGATCAGGCTCAGGTTGAAAGCCGAAAAGAACTTGCCCCCTGCGATCAGCCCGAAGGCAATCAGGCTGAGCAGCAGAACGATCACCGGAACCAGTGTGGGGTTGTTGTGAAGCACGTGCTGGACCCGTTCCAGCATCGTGTGATGTGTGACGTTGAACGCGGCGACATTCGTGTCGCTCTGGTCCAAGTCGTGCTCAAAGTCCTGGCCTTTCTTGGCCGGTGTTGTCGGATCGGACATGACACTCTCCCTTGCCGATCAGCGTAGCCGCGGCATCAGATTCCGTCAAAAATGACAGAGCGAATGGGGAAAGGCGGGGCGCGAAGACGCCCCGCCCACAAGATCGGTGGGGATCAGCCCCAGCACTTCTCCAACCCTTCGGCCGAGGTGATCGAGGGAACGCCCTCGACGGGTTCGTCGGTGATCAGCTCGACGCCGGTGTTGTAGAAGTCCAGACCTTCGCTGTTCTGGGGCTTTTCGCCGGTTTCGGCAAAGGTCTTGATCGCCTCGATCCCTTTCGATGCCATCAACAACGGAAACTGCATCGCGGTCGCGCCGATTACACCATCCGCAATATCCTGCACACCGGGGCAACCACCATCGACGGACACGATTATGACACCCTCATCTTTGCCGAAAGATTTCAGCGCCTCATAAGCCCCGGCAGCAGCAGGTTCGTTGATTGTATAGACAAGGTTGATGTCAGGATCGACCTGCAACAGGTTCTCCATCGCCGTGCGTCCGCCATCGGGCGACCCGTCGGTGACGTCGTTGCCCACGATACGCGGATCGTCTTCGTCGCCGATATCGGTCGGGTCCTTGATGTCGATGCCAAAGCCTTGCAGGAAGCCGTTGTCACGCTGGTAATCCACCGAGACTTCGGACGCGTTCAGGTCCAGCAGCGCGATCTTGGCGTTGGCGGCCTCGTCGCCCATCTTTGCCTTGGCCCACTGGCCGATCAGGACACCGGCCTTGAAATTGTCGGTGGCAAAGGTCGCGTCGGCGGCATCGGCGGGTTCGAACTGGGTGTCCAGCGCAATGACAAGCGCCCCGGCTTCCCGCGCCTGGGTGATCACCGGAACCAGCGCGCGGCTGTCGGTTGGCGTGATCAGGATGCCCTTGGCCCCCGATGCAATGCAGGTTTCCACAGCAGCCACCTGGGTTTCCACATCGCCGTCGTATTTCCCGGCATAGGTGGACAGGGTGATCCCGTTGGCTTCGGCCGCTTCGGTCGCGCCTTCCTTCATCTTCACAAAGAAGGGGTTGGTGTCGGTCTTGGTGATCAGGCAGGCATTGGTTTCGGCATAGGCAGCCCCTGCCATCAGGGTCATCGCCAGGGCTGACGTGGTCATAAGGGTTTTCATGTTTTCCTCCCACAAGAAATTTAAGTTCCAGACAGGGCTCCTCCCCCATCCGGGCCTGCACATGTCGTAACGGCAGGTCTGACCCTAAAAAGCCCGATTCTCTGTCGCCTGTCAATTTGTTTGTTAACTTTACTTACTAACTAAACCGGTTTATCTTTTCATATATTCACAAGGCAACTATGGTCCGCGTCATGAGCGAAGATGGCATCAGATTGCGACGCGCAGGCGTAAACCAAAGCGGTATCCGCGACCATAACGAACGCCTGATCCTGTCCCTTCTGCAGCGCCACCGCGCCGTGCCCGCCGCCGAACTGGCCCGCCGGACCGGGCTGTCCAAACCGACCGTGTCAACCATCCTGCGCAATCTGGCAGACGATGGACTGGTGCGGCGCGGCGACCCGGTGCGGGGCAAGATCGGCAAGCCCTCGATCCCGATGGAGCTTGACCCGGACGGCGTGTTGTCCGTCGGCCTGAAGATCGGTCGCAGAAGCGCGGACCTGCTGCTGCTCGATTTCTCGGGCACGGTGCGCGGTCAGTTGCGGTCGACCTATGATTATCCCCTGCCCGACGCGGTATTCGGATTTCTGAAACAGGGGTTGGAGACATTGCTGGGGCAGCTTCCCGACGCCTTGCGCGAACGCGTCTGCGGGATCGGGATCGGCACCCCGTTCGAGCTGTGGAAATGGCACGATCTGGTTGGCATCGCCGCCCGGAATTTCCGGTCGTGGAAAGACATCAGTTTCGCCGCCGAAGTCGCAAAGTTCAGCGACCTGCCCGTCTATGTCGTCAACGACTCCACCGCCGCCTGCCATGCCGAACGCCTTTATGGTCAGGACATGTCCTTTCGTGATTATGCCTATTTCTTCATCGGGTCTTTCATCGGCGGCGGTGTCGTTCTGAACGGCACCGTGTTCGAAGGAAACCAGGGCAACGCGGGCGCCCTTGGGTCGATGCGCAGCACCGGCCCGCTGGGCGAGGCGCAACAACTGATTGATGTCGCGTCGATCCACCTGCTTGAGGCCCGGCTGGTCGAGGCCGGGCTTGATCCGTCGATCATCTGGCAGCAACCGCAGGACTGGAGCGACCTGTCACGCCATGTCGACCCCTGGATCGGGCAGACTGCGCAGGAACTGGCAAAAGCCTCGCTGTCCATCTGCTCGGTCATAGATTTCGAGGCGGTGCTGATCGACGGTGCGTTCCCCACCGACGTGCGGATGAAACTGGTCGAGCGCACCCGGCGCTATCTGGTCAATCAGGACAAGCGCGGGTTGATCGAACCACGGATCGAAGCAGGCAGCATCGGCCACAACGCCCGTGCCATCGGCGCCGCCAGCAGCCCGATCTTCTCGCAATTCCTGCTGAACACGAATGCCGGGCTTTCCGCGATCTGACCCTTCTCTCCACAAGATCACCATACCGGGAAACCTCTTTGGTGACGCGGCGCCAGTTCAACCGGGTTCTCAAGGGGGCAACCACACCCCGGCGATTGCGCGCCAACCGCGAGTCAGCCCAGCCGCCCACGCTGCATCATGGGTGTGCAGCCAAAGGCAGTACGATAGACACGGGAAAAATGTCCGGGGCCTTCGAAACCACAGGCGATGGCTATCTCGATCACTGACATCTTGGTCTGAACCAGAATATGCCGCGCCCGTTCCAGCCGCATTTCCATATAATACGTCTTGGGCGACGCATTGAGGTATTTGCCGAACAACCGTTCCAGTTGGCGGGTCGAGATGCCAAGTTCACCAGCGATAACCGACGGCGAAACAGGGTGGTCCAGATTGCTCTCTATCCGGTCCTTCCGGCGAAGGGATGTCATCAGAACCGAATGATCCTTGCTTTGCATTCCTATGAGGCGGCACCTGCCGATTTGCGAAGCGGACGCGACGACAAACGACCCAAACCGTCAGGCCCGGCCCAGACATCAGCGTGTCCGATGATGCCATGAAGCCCGAAACCGCTCATCAAACCGCTAAGGTCGGAAGCCTGTTGGCGGCCACCTGATCGCTCAGTTAGGCGCTTCGCCCGATCCCGCCGGGTCAGAACAGGACCGACGGCAACCACGTCGCCAGAACCGGCAGAAGCCAGATCAGCGATATTCCTGCAATCTGAAGGCAGATGAAGGGCAGCACGCCGGCATAGATCTGCCCGGTCGAAACCTCTTTCGGGGCCGCACCGCGCAGATAGAACAGCGAAAAGCCGAAAGGCGGCGTCAGGAACGAAGTTTGAAGGTTCACCGCAATCAGCACCCCCAGCCAGATCGGGTCATGGCCCAGCAGGATTAGGGACGGTGTGATCAGAGGCAGAACGATTACCGAGATTTCGACGAAATCCAGAAAGAAGCCCAGCACGAAAATGACGACCATGCAGAAGACCAGCGCCCCGTTCGCGCCGCCCGGCATCTCGGCCAGGATGCGCGCCACGCGTTCCTCGCCGCCCAACCCGATGAAGACAAGGCTGAAGAACCCGGCAGCGATGATGGTGGCAAAGATCATCGCCGTCATCGTCATGGTCGAGCCGACCGCCTCTTGCACCACGCGCTTCTTCAAGGCGGCGCGCAGGGCCAGCAGCACCGACAGCCCACCGACTGCCGCCAACCCGGCATAGAAGATGCCAAGCGCATAGGCGCCCGAAGTCAGGTCGCTGCGTTGGAAGCGGACGGGGAAGGCCCCGGCCAAGACTCCCAACGCAATCAGCGCAACCGTGCCCAACAGGATCACACGCGGGGCGGTGCCGGTGCGGTAACCGGTCATCAAAAGCGCGCCGACAGCGCCGACCGATGCGGCCTCGGTCGGGGTGGCGACGCCGCCCAGAATGGCCCCCAGCACGGCGAAGATCAGCAAGACCGGCGGGATCACCGCACCGATGACCTCGCGCCAGTCCGGCTTGGCCAGATCAAGGGGCGCGGGGGGCATGTCCTGTGGGCGCACCCACCCGCGCAGCACGATGTAGATCAGGTAAAGACAAACCAGAACAAGACCGGGGATCACGGCGGCGGCGAAGAATTGGCCGACCGACAAAGCCTCGACCGAAAACTTGCCCTGCTCATATTGGGCCTGCTGGAACGAGGTGGACATCACGTCCGCCAGGATGATCAGCAGGGTCGAAGGCGGAATAATCTGCCCCAACGTGCCCGCCGTGCAGACAATGCCCGACGCCACCCGCGCGTCATAACCCGCGCGCAGCATGGTCGGCAGGGCGATCATGCCCATCGCCACCACGGTCGCCCCGACAATGCCCGTCGACGCCGCCAGCAGTGTACCGACCAGCACGACGGAAATGCCCAAGCCCCCGCGCAACTGCCCGAACAGGCGGCCCATCGTGTCCAAAAGCCCCTCGGCGATGCGGCTTTTCTCAAGCAGCGCGCCCATCAGCACGAACAGCGGAATGGCGATCAGCACAGGGTTGGTCAAGACGCCGAACACCCGTTGGCCCAGGGCACCCAACAAGCCGATATCCATCTGCCCCAGCATCCAGCCCAGATAGGCAAAGATTACCGCGACGCCTGCAATGCTGAACGAAACGGGGAACCCCAGAAGGATCGCGCCCATCAGGGCGGCGAACATGATCAGGTCAAGATATTCGATCATCAGGTCTTATCCCCGGCCAGAAGGCGGATCAGCAGCGCAAGCGATTGCAGCATCACAAGGACGCAGAACGCCGGGATCAGGGATTTCAGCAGAAACACCGCCTCGATCCCGCCCACGGAAAGTGGACCTTCAAGGATCGCCCAGGAATTGCGCACCGACGGCCAGGACCAATAGATCAGCGCGATCATCGACGGCATCAGCAGGAACAGGTGGCCGAAAATGTCGATCCGCCGCTGTGTTTCCGGGGTCGCTTTCGCATAGAACACATCGACGCGCACATGCTTGTCGACCAAAAGCGTATATCCGGCCGCCAGCATGAACAGCGCGGCGTGCATGTAAAGCACGCTTTCCTGCACCGCGATCGAGTTCAGGCCAAACGCATAGCGCCCGACAACGATGGTGAATTGCACCAGCATCATCGCCAGTGCCAGCCAGCGCACCACATGGGCCACGCCCGTGTTCACCTTGTCCAAGGCGTTTGCCAATTGCTCCATCACCCGCTCCCGCGATCAAGGTCGGACAGGGCGCAGCACCAGCCGCGCCCTTCCCGGACGGTCTTAGTAACCCATGACCAGATTGCGTGCGTTCATCTGACCATTGTCGGCATAGACCATGTATTTGCCGACCGAGTCGCGATAGGCCACAAAACTTTCGGTGATCCGCTTGACCAGCTCGTCGTCGTCATTGCGCAGATCGTCGATGACCTCACCGGCGGCTTTGCCCATGGCCACGATGACATCCTCGGGGAACATCTTCACCTGCACACCATGTTCGGCAACCATGGCCTGAAGCGCCAAGGCGTGCTTGGTGAAATACTCGCCCCAGACCTGATTATACAGGCTGTCACAGGCTGTTTTCACCACCAGCTTCAGATCGTCGGGCAGCTCGTTATAGACATCTGCGTTCACGCCGCATTCCTCGGCCGAGGACGGCTCGCCCACGCCGGGCCAATAGTAGTTTTTGGCCACCTGGTAATAGCCAAGCGCGCTGTCGGTCCAGGGGCCGATGAATTCGCCCGCGTCCAGCGCCCCGGTTTGCAGGGCCTGGAACATGTCCGGGCCGCTCATCGCTTCGGCGGCCATGCCCATTTTCGCCGCCATTTCGGATGCAAGCCCGGTGGTGCGGAACTTCATGCCCTTCAGGTCTTCGGCCGAGTTGACCTCGTTGCGGAACCAACCGCCCCATTGCGGGCCAGAGTTGCCGCACAGGAAGGGTTTGATGCCGAACCGGCCATACATTTCGTCGTAAAGCTCTTGCCCGCCGCCATGCATCATCCAGCCGACTTGTTCATCCGCGCGCAGGCCGAAGGGTTGCGAGCCAAACAGCAGAATGCCCTTGGACTTCGACCCCCAATAGGCGGGGACGGCGTGATACAGTTCCGCCGTGCCTTCGCTGACCGCATCGAAAACGCCGCGACCGGGCACAAGTTCGCCCGCCGGGAACAGTTTCACCTCGATCCGACCGCCGGACAGGGTGGTGATGCGATCCGCCAGCAATTGCGCGGCAACGCCCGGCCCCGGCAGGTTCTTGGGCCACGCTGTCACCATCTTCCACTGGCGCTTGTCTTGCGCGATGGCCGGGGTTGCCAGTGCCGTTGCTGCGGTGCCGATGGCACCCGTGGTCAGAAATGTCCGTCTTTGCATGCGCCTCTCCTCCAGTCAGGCAGTTGTGACTTTGGGGGTTGCCAGCGCCACCCCTTAGTCAAATCCGTGCATAAAGCTATTATGTAAATACATAATAGAGTCAATCTTTGCGATGCAAAAAGCGGATTATGCCAGCAATCCTCGTGCTATGATTGTGCGCTGGATCTCGGACGACCCTTCATAGATGCGGAAAATCCTGAGATCGCGCAGATAACGCTCCAACGGGAAGTCGCGGGTATAGCCATAGCCGCCATGGATTTGCAGCGCCCGGTCGGCAATCCGCCACGCCGCTTCGCTGGCATAAAGCTTGGCAAAGGCGGATTCGCTGGAATACCGCACGCCGGTGCCCCGCAGCGTCGCCGCCTGCATCGCCAAGGCGCGCGCGGCGGCCAGTTCGGTGGCACTGTCGGCCAGCATCCATTGCAGCCCCTGGAAATCGGCGATCGGATGACCGCTGACCTGCCGTTCCTTGGCATAGGAAATCGCGGCTTTCAGCGCGGCGTCTGCAATGCCCGTTGCCTGCGCGGCGACCTCGATCCGGCCATTGTCCAGAACCTTCATCGCGGTGCGGAAGCCCGTGCCTTCGTCGCCCAGACGGTTTTCGTCCGGCACCCAGCAATCAAAGCTGATGCCAAACACATGCCCACCCTTCAGGCCCATGGTCTTTTCATTTGGCGCGACGGACACGCCGTCGATCTTCTTTGGCTCGACGATGAAGGCACTGACACCGCGCGCTCCGGCGTCCGGGTCTGTCTTGGCAAAAACCACCATGAAATCGGCCGCGCCCGCGTTCGAAATGAAGCATTTGGACCCCTTGATCCGGTATCCGTCGCCCTCGCGTTTTGCCGTCGTGCGCATGTCGGCGGGGTTGGATCCGGCCTGCGGTTCGGTCAGGGCAAAGGCGCCCAGCGATGTGCCCGCCGCCGCATCGGGCAGAATACGCGCCTGCAAGTCGGCATCGGCTCCCAGCAGCAGCGAATCCGTCGCCAGAAAATGCGCCGTCAGCATCGACGCGGTGGACCCACAGGCCCCTGCAATTGCCTCGACCGCTGCATAAAGCGCCGGGCCGGACAGGCCGATGCCGCCGTGATCTTCCGGCAAGTTCAGACCCAAAAGGCCCATTTCCGCCATCGCGTCCAGATGGACGGTGGCAAACAGCGCCTCTTCGTCGATCTGGGCGGCTTTCGGGGCCAGAACCTCGGTCGAGAACCGTTCGATCTGCGCGACCAGCGCGCGTTCGTCATCGCTCATAGGATAGGTGGTCATGCGCCTTGCTCCTTGTTCAAACTGTTCAGAATGTCGCCTGCATCCGCGTTCAGGGCCGGGGCCGGTTTGCGTCCGCCGCGAGGGGCGCCGCTGAAATGCACCGGCTGCTCGGGGACGTTCAACACGCCCAGATCGGGATGCGTGACCGTGGAGGCCAAGCCGCGCTCTGCGGCTTGGGACGAGGCCCAGGCGTCGGCCACCGATTGAATGGGTGAGGCCGGAATGCCCGCCGACGACAGGTGATCCACCACCTGATCCACCGGCATTGCCCGCGCCCAATGGTCGATATACTCGGCCAGGGCGGGTTCGTTTTCGCGACGCAGAGGGTCCGTGGCAAACCGCGCATCCCGTGCCAGATCGGGCTGCCCGATCACCTCGCAGAACGTGGTAAACAGTCGGTCGTTCAGAACCGCCAGCGCGAAATGCCCGTCTGCGGCCGGATAGGTGCCAAAGGGCGCGGACAGCGGGTGGCGGTTGCCGGTGCGGACCGGGGCGTCGCCCGCCATCAGGGTGCGGCAGGAAAGGATCGGCATCATCGACAGCAGCCCGTCAAACAGCGCCACGTCCACATGACGCCCCTGCCCGGTCTTTGTCCGTTCGAACAAGGCAACCATCGTGCCCCATGCGGCAAACAGGCCACCGGCCACATCGCCCAATGCCTCGCCCACCATCGTGGGAGCGCCATCAGGATCGCCGGTCGCATCCATCAGGCCGCTCATCGCCTGCACAATGATATCATACGCGGGTTTCTTGGTGTTCGGCCCTGTCTGTCCGAAGCCGGAAACCGAGACATAGACAAGATGTGGAAATGCGTCGTGCAGCGCCGCGTAGCCAAGCCCCAGCTTGTCCATCACGCCGGGTCGGAAGTTTTCGATCAGCACGTCACACTCGGCCAACAGCGCCTTCACCGTCGCAATCGCATCCGGCGATTTCAGGTCCAGCGCGATCGACCGCTTGCCCCGGTTGATCGCCTGGAACAACAGGCTTTCCCCGTCCTTGAAGGGGCCGATATGGCGGTAATCGTCGCCCTGCGCGGCCTCGACCTTGATCACATCCGCACCCAGATCGGCCATCATCGCCGTGCAATAGGGGCCAGCCAGAACGCGGGTGAAGTCAAGCACGCGCACCCCGCTGAGGGGTTGCGCGGGTTGGGCGTTGGATTGATGGGGCGACATGGGGTCCTCCGAATTTGATCGGTTGAGCATATCCGCCGTTATGGTATCAAAGAAAATACACAATACTGATTGATCAATTAATGAAACCTATACCTATCAGCCTGCGGCAGATCGGCTATGTCATCGCAGCCGCCGAAACCGGCAGCACCGCGGCGGCAGCGCGGGTATTGAATGTCTCACAGCCCTCGGTTTCGCTGGCGATTTCCAAGGTCGAAGACCACTTTGGTCGCCCGCTTTTCGTGCGCAGCGCCGGGCAGGGCATCGCGCCCACCGCCTTCGGGGCGCAAAAGCTGGGCGCGCTGAGAAGCCTTCGAGCGCAGGCGCAATCGGTGCTTGATCACACGGACAGCGGCGCCGAGGTCCTGAACCTTGGCGTCTTTTCAACCCTCGGCCCACGCTATGCGCCCGCCCTGATCAACGGGTTTCAGCGCACCACGCCCGAGGCACGGATCAGGCTGCACGAAGGCGATCTGGACGAACTGACGCGATGGCTGGAAACCGGTCGGATTGACCTGGCGCTGATCTATGATTTCGGCCTGCCCTCGTCGCTTGAGATCACGCGGCTGGCCGATGTGCGCCCTTATGGGTTGGTGGCACGGCAACACCCGCTGGCGGGGCGCGGCAAAGTCGGGTTGGCAGAACTGTTGGAAGATCCCCTGATCCTGGTCAACCTGCCGCACAGCCGCGACTATTTCCTGACGCTGGCCCAGATGAACGGTGTCCGCCCCCGCATTGCCCATGAAACCGGCTCGGTCGAGATGCTGCGCGCCATGGTCGCCAACCATATGGGGGTGGGGTTGCTGGCCACGGACATTGCGCAGGACACCGCCTGCGACGGCCAGCCAATCACCCGGCTTGATCTGACCGACCCGCTTGTGCCCCACCGCATCGCGCTGGCCCGCGCGCCGCACCCGCATACCGCCCCGTTGGTCGCGGCGTTTCAGGACCACGTGGTAAACAGTTTCGCCGCCTGACGTGGTATGTCTGGTCTTTTCCACCTTATGTCTATATCTTTCAGGGGAAGCGCGGGCAGGCCCGACCCCCGCCACCCCTGCCGTCGTCACGGAGCGTGCACCATGTCCATAACCTATCGCGAGGTCAAAGCCGATATCCTGCGCCAGATTACGCAGGGCGAGCTTGCCCCCGGCAGCGCGATGCCGAACGAGGTCGACCTGGCCGCAAGTTATGGCTGCGCGCGGGCCACGGTCAACCGCGCGATGCGCGAACTGGCGGATGACGGGATTATCGAAAGGCGCCGCAAGGCTGGCACCCGGGTGCGGCAAAATCCGATCCGACAGGTCCGCCTGAACATCCCCATTGTCGGGCAGGAGATTGCAGAGCTGGGCGCGAGTTATCGTTACACCTTGGTGCACAGTCAGGCTGAACCGGCCCCCGACTGGCTGCGCGCCCGCATGGCATTGGATCGTGATGACCGGGTGATGCACCTGATCTGCATGCACTATGCCGATGGCGCGCCCTATCAGCACGAAGATCGCTGGATCAACCTTGGTGCCCTGCCCGAAGCCGAAGATCATGATTTCACCGATACCGGGCCCAATGAATGGCTGGTGTCGACGGTGCCGTTCACCGATGCGCAGATCAGCTTTCACGCGGTTGCGGCGGACACCTCGCTTGCCGGGTATCTGGGCTGTGCAGAAGGCGACCCGCTGTTCCAGACCGAGCGCACAACATGGCTTGAGGGGCGCACGATCACCTTCGTGCAACTGACCTATCGCCGGGGTCACCGGGTGACGATGCAATACTAAGCCCCCACGCAAAAGACCCGCGCAGGCGAACTGCACGGGCCGTTTTTGGGTTGGGCAAACGTCGTGGGTCAGAGAATGCCAGGCAGGTTCAAACCATTCTCGCGCGCGCAGTCCTTGGCGATCTCATAGCCCGCATCGGCATGGCGCATGACACCGGTGGCCGGGTCATTCCACAGAACGCGTGCGATCCGGCGGTCTGCGTCCTCAGACCCGTCACAGCAGATCACCATGCCCGAGTGTTGGCTGAAGCCCATCCCGACCCCGCCGCCATGGTGCAGCGACACCCATGTCGCGCCTGACGCAGTGTTCAGAAGCGCGTTCAGAAGCGGCCAGTCGGACACCGCGTCCGAGCCGTCCATCATCGCTTCGGTTTCGCGGTTGGGCGACGCGACCGAACCCGAGTCCAGATGGTCGCGGCCAATCACAATCGGCGCCTTCAATTCGCCATTGCGCACCATTTCGTTGAAGGCCAGCCCCAGCTTGTGACGCACGCCCAGACCGACCCAACAAATCCGCGCGGGCAGGCCCTGGAACGCGATCCGCTCGCGCGCCATGTCCAGCCAGTTGTGCAGGTGGCTGTCCTCGGCCAGGATTTCCTTCACCTTGGCGTCGGTCTTGTAGATGTCTTCCGGGTCGCCCGACAGGGCCGCCCAACGGAACGGGCCAATGCCGCGACAGAACAGCGGGCGGATATAGGCAGGCACGAAGCCGGGGAAATCAAAGGCGTTCTCCAACCCTTCCTCCAGCGCCATCTGGCGGATGTTGTTGCCGTAATCGACGGTCGGGATGCCGGCGGCGTGGAAATCGACCATCGCCTTGACCTGCACCTTCATCGACGCGCGCGCGGCCTTTTCGACCGCTTTCGGATCGCTTTCGCGCTTCTCGCGCCATTCGGCCATGGTCCAGCCCTGCGGCAGATAGCCGTTTACCGGGTCATGGGCGCTGGTCTGGTCGGTGACGATGTCGGGGCGGATGCCACGTTTGACCAATTCGGGGAACACGTCGGTAGCATTGCCCAGCAGAGCGACCGACTTGGCTTCACCGGCAGCGGTCCAGCGGTCAATCATCGCAAGCGCCTCGTCCAGGCTGTCGGT
>JAUHWP010000173.1 GCA_030424645.1 Alphaproteobacteria bacterium | reverse complement strand
GTGCAGGAAGACCACGCTTGCAGCGTTCGGCATTCACCCGGGCCACCACCGCCTTGTCAAGCAGGGCCTGATTTAACCCTTTGACAGGTATTGCTTTTTCCGCACCGGAAATCTTCGTGACCGCGCATGAGGCCTCGGCCGTGCCAACCAGGGTCGCCAATGAAAGCAGAACCGCAGCACTTATTGTTTTCAGCGAATTTCCAAGCATGATTCCGACCCGTTCGTTCAGTTGCCGCCAGCAGCGTGCAAAACTGCCATGGCAGGGGCGTGACGGGAATAGGGCGATGTCTGGATGGGCGAAGGTTCGCCGTCCGTTGACAGTGTTTGCGTGTTGCATCATCCCGTCGTAGATTATTTGAAAAAATGAGGTTTCGAGCCAATGAAAATTGCAATGATCGGCACCGGGTATGTCGGCCTGGTTTCTGGTGTTTGTTTTTCGGATTTCGGACATGAAGTCGTTTGCGTGGACAAGGATCCCGCCAAAATCGAAATGCTCGAAGCCGGGCAGGTGCCGATTTACGAACCGGGTCTTGAAGACCTGATGGCGAAAAACGTTGCGGCGGGCCGACTTTCCTTTACCCAAAACTTGAAAGACGCGGTGCAGGGCGCGAAAGCGGTCTTTATTGCTGTGGGCACGCCGACCCGGCGCGGCGATGGCCATGCCGACCTGACATTCGTCTATGCCGCCGCGGAAGAGATCGCTGATTCGCTTGAAGATTATGCCGTTGTCGTCACCAAATCGACGGTTCCGGTGGGCACCAACCGGAAGGTCAAGCAGCTGATCCAGAAGACCCACCCCGACCTTGATTTCGATGTGGCTTCGAACCCTGAATTTCTGCGCGAAGGGGCGGCAATTGACGATTTCATGCGACCCGACCGCGTTGTCGTCGGCGTGCAGAACGAACGCGCCACCGAGATCATGGCCGAGATCTATCGCCCGCTGTTCCTGCGTGACTTCCCGATTGTCACGACCGATCTGGAAAGCGCCGAGATGATCAAATATGCGGCAAATGCCTTTCTGGCCACCAAGATCACCTTCATCAATGAAATCGCTGCCCTGTGCGAACGCGTCGGGGCCGACGTCAAACAGGTTTCGAAAGGGATGGGTCTGGACGGTCGGATCGGCAACAAGTTCCTTCACGCCGGGCCGGGCTATGGCGGCAGTTGCTTCCCGAAGGATACGAAAGCGCTGGCCCGGATCGGGCAGGAAGCGGGTATGCCGATGCAGATCACCGAAACCGTGATCGCCGTCAATGATGACACCAAGCGCCGCATGATCGATAAGATCACCGATCTGTGCGAAGGCTCGGTATCGGGCAAGACGATTGCCGTTCTGGGTGTGACCTTCAAACCAAATACCGACGATATGCGTGATGCGCCAAGCCTGACGATTGTGCCCGCACTGATCGGTGGCGGTGCGAAAGTGCGTGTCGTCGATCCACAGGGGTTAAACGAAGGCGAGGCGCTTTTGCCGGGTGCACAATGGTTTGAAGATGCGTATAAGGCTGCTCAGAATGCGGATGCTGTTGTGATCCTGACGGAATGGAACGAGTTTCGCGCCTTGGACCTGAAGCGCCTTGCCCGGCGGATGGAAACACCAAGGATGGCTGACTTGCGCAACATCTATTCGCCGAAGAACGCGAAGAAGGCGGGATTTGTCGCATATTGCGCCATTGGACGGCGTGGATTTGGGCCGGATGGTTGGGATGGTTGAAGTTACATACTCTAAAGCCGAGATGGGTCAGCGGGAAGAAGTGGGGATGAAGCGTCTTTTCGACATAGCTTTTGCGCTGGTGCTGTGCGTTCCCGTCATCCCGGCGCTGATCGTGCTGTATGTGATCGTTACGGTTCGGGACGGTCGGCCTTTCATCTATCGTTCGGAACGGAACACGACCTTCGACAAAACCTTCGATCTGCTGAAGATCCGCACCATGCGCACCGTGCCAGAGCACGAGAATGTCGGCATTACCGGCGGCCACAAACACGACCGCATCACGCCGATGGGAAAATTCCTGCGCGCCCATCGCCTGGACGAGCTGCCACAGGTCTGGAACGTCCTGAAGGGCGAGATGAGCTTTGTCGGTCCCCGCCCGCCCGAGCCGCGTTATGTAAAGGCGCGCCCCAATATCTATAAGCAGGTTCTGCTGGACCGCCCCGGCATCACCGGCCTGGCGTCGATCATCTTTCACAGCCACGAAGAAAAGATGCTGGCCGCCTGTGAAACGCAGAAAGAGGCCGAAGGCGTCTATCTTCGGCGGTGTGTGCCGCGCAAGGCAGCACTGGATCACATCTATCACGTGAACAAATCGCTGCGGCTGGACCTCTATATCCTCTATCTGACCGCCGCCAAGCTGTTCCCCTTGCCCGGCCGTCGCGCAAAACGCATTCGAGGCTAGCCGTGGACCGGGGTCAATGCCCCGTCCGCGCACCGCGCAAGACCGTTCCAAACCTGTTGGAGTGAAATCCGTGAAAGTAGAAAAGACCAAACTTGAAGGCTGCGTGATCGTCACGCCGGCACGCCATGGCGACAATCGCGGGTTCTTCAGCGAAACCTTCTCGACCCGCGCGATGGAGCAAGCCGGTCTGGTGTCGCATTTCGTGCAGGACAACCTGTCCCGCTCGGCAAAGAAGGGCACGGTCCGGGGGCTTCACTGTCAGGCCCCGCCCCATGCGCAGGACAAGCTGGTGCGTTGCCTTCGGGGGGCCATTCTGGATGTTGCGGTCGATGTGCGTCACGGGTCGCCGACCTATGGCGAATGGGTCGCCGCCGAGCTTTCGGACGAAAACGGGTCGGCCCTGCTGGTGCCCGCAGGGTTCCTGCACGGCTTTGTCACGCTGTCTGATGGGGTGGATGTGTTCTATAAATGCTCGGACCACTATGCGCCCGAGACCGAGATGTCGGTGCGCTTCGACGATCCCGATATCGGCATCGATTGGGGTATGCCGTCCGATCTGGCGACGCTGAGCGGCAAGGATGGCGAGGCCGGGTCGATGGCCGATTTCGTGACGCCGTTCGGCTTGGATGGCGGGCCGCGACCCACCTGAGAAAACGCCCGCAGAACAGGTCAGCGGGCGTTATGTCAATGGGCTTCGGTTTCGGTCAGACGGGGGTTCCGTCGCTGACCTTCAGCCATGCCGCACCGTCGCTATAGGCCAGTTGGGCACCACCTGCCGCATCCGGGACAAAAGCAATGCCGCCAGCGCCAACGGTGGCAGCGGCAGGCAGGTTGGCAGCGCTTGTCGGTGTCAGCCGCATGACACCATCCACGTCCAGCTTCGCCGCCGGGGTCTTGCCAATCCCCACATCCCCCGCGCCGGTGGCGATAATCGCTTCGTGCCAAACACCTCCATCAGGGCTGGTCTTGACGTGAAAGTCGTCATCCCCGGCCAGCCCGAATTCGGCCCGGCCCGACCAGTTGGATTGAAACACAAGCGACGCGGTGTCACCCGTCGATGCCTTGTTGATCTTCACCTGATGCGATGCCCCGTCATGTGACAACAAGGTGGCATCGGCCGCGACAGCCAGTTTGTTGGTGTTATCTGCCGTGGCGTTCACGCCGACAAGGTCAAGGTTGTTGGTCGAGGGTGTCGTGTCGACCCATTGGGTGCCATCGAACCGCAATTGTCGCGCGGTTGCCAGATTGTCTGCGCGCCACCCTTCCTGCGGGGTGACAAACTGCCAGACCCCGTCCTGCAACCAGGTGATGTTCTGATCCTGCCCGGCCCAGTCACCGGTGGCGCCGTCGGGAACGATGTGGCGGTCGCCTTCGACCGCACCCGGTGGCGGGCCAAGATCGTCGGCCGAGGCGACGGACAACTGAACCAATATGTCCAGAAGGCGCAGTGCTTCGTTATGGGTAACATGCTTCTGCGCCTGAGCGACCTGGATCAGGGGAAGGGACAGGATGGGCGAGCTATCGGGCATATCGGATACTCCGTTGCGAAATGCGTTTCGAACGATTGATCGTTGTAAAGTGTTTAAGTTTGCTGAGGTCTGCGTACGTAGGTCACTTGGACAGCATGGATCGGCGGTCTGCGGTCACATCAAGACGATGCTGTCATAGAAGTAATCAATGTCGTCGATTCCTTCGACCGTTAGCCGGTTTTCCGCACCGAAATCAAAGACGACGTCGCCATCGTCCACATGCGCATATCTAATGACCTCCTCGATGGTTTTTTCTTCACCGCCCCAAAGGTCTGATGATAGCTGGATCGTATCCTGGTCCAACTCGAAATCGGTGATCAAATCGTGGCCATAGGTGAAGACAAAAATATCAGATTGGTTGCCGCCGGTCAGAATGTCATCACCTCGGTCGCCTGACAGCACGTCCATACCATCGCCACCAAACAGGTGATCGTTGCCAGAGTTGCCATTCAGAAAGTCACTTCCCTGATCCCCGAACAGGGTGTCGTGTCCCGATCCGCCGCGCAGAACATCATTTCCATCATGACCCCAGAAGCGGTTGTCTGCATCGTCGCCAATAAATTTGTCATCGAACCTGGTGC
>JAUHWP010000045.1 GCA_030424645.1 Alphaproteobacteria bacterium | reverse complement strand
ATCTCGGCTTTTTCGCCAGCACCGTCAACGATGGTGGTTTCGTCTTTGGTGATCTGGATTTTCTTGGCCGAACCCAGCATGTCCATGGTCACGCTTTCCAGCTTCATGCCCAGATCTTCCGAGATCACCTGACCACCGGTCAGGATCGCGATGTCTTGCAGCATGGCCTTGCGGCGATCGCCGAAGCCCGGCGCTTTGACGGCAGCAATTTTCAGGCCACCGCGCAGCTTGTTGACAACCAGAGTTGCCAGCGCCTCGCCTTCAACGTCCTCGGCAATGATCAGCAGCGGTTTTTGCGACTGAATGACCGATTCCAGAAGCGGAACCATCGGCTGCAGCGACGACAGTTTCTTTTCGTGCAGAAGCACCAAACAATCGTCCAGCTCGGCGATCATCTTGTCGGGGTTGGTCACGAAATAGGGCGACAGGTAGCCGCGGTCGAACTGCATGCCTTCAACGACGGTGGTTTCGGTTTCAAGGCCTTTGTTTTCCTCGACCGTGATCACGCCTTCGTTGCCGACTTTTTGCATCGCATCAGCGATCTGACGGCCGATTTCCGACTCACCGTTGGCCGAGATGGTGCCAACCTGTGCAACCTCGTCCGAGTCTTTCACTTCGCGCGCCATTTCTTTCAGGCTATCGACAACCTTGGACACGGCCAGGTCGATACCGCGCTTCAGGTCCATAGGGTTCAGACCGGCGGCAACCTGCTTCAGACCTTCGCGAACGATCGCCTGGGTCAGAACGGTGGCCGTGGTGGTGCCGTCGCCGGCTTCGTCATTGGTGCGGCTGGCGACTTCTTTCACCATCTGCGCGCCCATATTTTCGAACTTGTCTTCCAGCTCGATCTCTTTGGCGACCGTCACACCGTCCTTGGTGATACGGGGGGCGCCGAACGACTTGTCCAGAACCACGTTGCGGCCTTTCGGGCCGAGGGTCACTTTGACAGCGTCAGCAAGGATATTGACGCCGCGCAACATTGCATTACGGGCATCGGTGTCGAACTTTACGTCCTTAGCAGCCATTTAGCTTACTCCTGGATATACGTGTAAATCGGTCAGACGATCAGGCAATGATGCCCATGATGTCAGATTCTTTCATGATCAGCAGCTCTTCACCGTCGATGGTGACTTCGGTGCCGGACCATTTGCCGAACAGGATCTTGTCGCCTGCTTTGACGTCCATGGCGATACGATCACCGTCGTCGTCTTTGGCGCCAGCGCCCACGGCGACAACCAGACCTTCAGCCGGTTTTTCCTTGGCGCTGTCCGGAATGATCAGGCCGCCTGCTGTTTTCTCGTCGCTTTCGACGCGGCGGACCAGCACACGGTCATGCAGTGGTGTAAATGCCATTTCTGAGACTCCCTAAGCTCAGTTTCATTTTTCTTAGCACTCACCGGGTGTGAGTGCTAACGGCGCAGAGTTAGGGAGTCATTTCCAGCCTGTCAAGCAATCGAACCAGAAATTTGGCAAGCCATCGCATATTCGGGCCAGCCCGGCAACCGGATGATCGGACTGCCGGGTGTCATTCTTCCAGCAGATGCTCATAACGCTGATCCGTCAGCGTCTTCATGAACGCAACCAAAGCGTCAATACGCTTGTCGTCCAGCGCAGGCCCGTGAATCAGCTCGGTGACGGCCAGGTTCTGTGGAATCTCTGGCATCGCCCAGGGTTTGTCTGTTTCCGGGTTGATCTGCCGGTCTTTGTCCAGCGTGTTATACTTGTTGTAAAACAGGACCACGGTGCGCAAGTCCTCAAATACACCATTGTGCATGTAGGGGGCGGTAATGGCCACGTTGCGCAGGGTCGGCACCTTGTAGCGCCCACCGGCATCGGCACTGTCGATATCGGGGTTGGCGAGCAGGCCTAGATCCGGCCCCTCGACCCCATTCGCCGCCCGGACCGCCGCGTTCACCGGCACGCCGATATTGTGATATTCATAGTTGGTGAAGGTCTCGTCACCCGCAATCGGCGAGGTCCGCAACTGGTGGCACAGGTTGCAATTGGTAAACTGCTCGGAAAAGAACAGCACGCGGCCCAGCTCTTCTTCGTCCGTCAGCTTGACCTCGCCGCGCAGGAAGCGGTCGTATTTGCTGTCGAACGGGGCAAACAGATCGGTGCTTTCGAAGGCGGCAATCGCTTGGGTCATGGCATCATAGGCAGCCGCGTGGTCATCCCAGACCGCATCACCGAACAGCGCCTTGAACGATGCGACATAGTCCGAGTTCTCGGCCAGTCGGGCAACGACCGACGCCTCGTCCGGCATACCCATCTCGATCGGGTTCAGGGGTGGCCCCCCTGCTTGTCCGGCCAACCCAGCCGCCCGCCCATCCCAGAACATGCCACCGCGCCAGACCTTCCTGTCCAGCTGTTCGAAATCCGGCGTGAACATCGCATAGGCCGCCGTGGGTGCCGTGCGATCCCCAAGGCTTTCACCATCATCGCCAAGCGATACGGCCCGCCCCGCATCCGTTTCGCGCGGGTCCACAAAGCCGTATTCCGGGTCATGACAGGTCGCACAGGACTGGGTGCGGTTTTTCGACAGGTTCACATCGAAAAACAGCGCCTCGCCCAACTCGTCCAGACTGTCAAAGGCAAGACCGGGCGTCGCCAAGGCAATCGCCAGAACAGAGGTGAAAAACAAGCGCATCGGGGTGGCTCCTGATCGTTCTGCACAGCACCTAACCGAAATCGGTCGGAAAGGGAATTGATCCTGATCAAAAACGTCGGATTAATCTTGCAAGGCCGCGCGGCCTTCATCCGTCAGGTTATAGACGCCACGCGCCACGCGTTCGAACCAACCATAGTGATTGATCGCCATCATCCGTGTGGCGGTGGCGACGCCGGTGGCCTTGGCCAGCGCAGCGCCCTTCATCGGCCCTTCTTTCGCAAGACAGGCCGCCAGTTTCTCGGCATCCTGCCGATAGGCCGTCACCACCTTGCCATTGGTGCCGCCGGTGTTCGGATCGCCCGTGCGACGGGAAAATTCGGACAACAGCCGCGCCGCCTTGACCTTGGATTTCCGGGGCTGAAACGGGCCGGGGTCGGCATGCACCTGCACGAACCCGTCCGTCAGCCGCACCGACACCACGCCAAGACCAAGCCGCCGACACAGCCCGACATTTCCCTTGAAGGCCCGCCAGCCAGACCTGCCCGCCCAGCGCGGCACCGCCACATAGACCAGATCGGTCACCGCCTGCCGCGCCACGGCCTGTTGCAACAGGGTCAGGGAAAACCCCGCCTTCAACTCGACGATCACCGGCGGCGCACCATCGCGCAGCGCCACGACATCGGCCGGCCCGACCTCGGATTTCACCTGATACCCCAGCCCTTCCAGCCAGGATTTCACAGGGGCATAAAGATCGGTTTCGGCGGGTTTCGACATGATATGGTTTTAACGTCAGCGACGCGCCAGAGCCAAGGGATTTACGAATGCCCGATGCCCGGCTAACTTGTCCGCAACCAAGAGGAGTGCCCTGCCAGTGATCAAGTAAACCACCCGTTTCAGATACCCGTTTCCGGGTTGGTTTACATTCACACGACAGGATACCTCATGCGTGAAATCATTTATGACGTTGCCGTCAGCCTTGACGGTTTTATTGCTGCCCCCGGCGGGGATGCTTCGGCCTTCCCCGGCGAAGGCGATCACATTGCCCCTTATTTTGACAGGCTGGCCGGATATGGCACCGTGATCATGGGCCGACGCACTTATGAATACGGGTACGGGTTCGGCCTTGAACCCGGCGCACGTGCCTATCCGCACATGGATCACCACATCTTCTCCACCACCATCAACTTGCCCGACACGTCCGACGTCAACGTCGTGCGGTCCGACTGGTTGAGCCATCTGGAGACGTTGCGAGCCAGGAAGGGCATGCCGATCTATCTATGCGGCGGGGGCCAGTTTGCTGGCTGGGTCTTGCAGCAAGGTCTGATCGACAGGCTGATTTTGAAATCCGCGCCGATTACACTGGGCGAAGGTGTTCCGCTGTTTTCCGGCGCGCCTTTGACAACCCATTGGCAAACCAAATCGGTGACGCCTTATGCAACCGGCGTTACTTTGCTGGAACTGTCGCGTTGAACAGGTCGCGTCCGCTGGAAATGCTGCAATGCAGCAGGTGACAAGGGCGGGCGCGCACCCTATAAGGCAGGCAAAATTCAGTGACTCATAAAGACGGACAAACCAAAATGACAACCCTTGTATTCGGCCATAAATCCCCCGACACCGACTCGACCGGCTCGCCGCTGGTCTGGTCGTGGTATCTGAACGACGTGAAAGGTGTGGACGCCAAGCCCGTGCTGCTGGGCCAGCCCAACACCGAAGCCGCGTTCATGCTGAAACGCTGGGGCTTTGACATGCTGGACATCATCGAGGATGTGGCCGATGACCAGCCCTGCGTTGTCGTCGACACCAACAACCCCGCCGAGCTGCCTGCCAATATCAACGGCGCCGATGTGCAGGCCATCATCGACCACCACAAGCTGGTCGGCGGTCTGGAAACCAAAGGCCCGATTGACATCACCATCCGCCCATTGGCCTGCACCGCGACCATCATGTACGACCTGATGGGCGACGACGCGGCCAGGATGCCCGACAACATCAAAGGCGCTGCCCTGACCTGCATCCTGTCCGACACGTTGGAGTTCCGGTCGCCCACCACCACCGACCGCGACCGCGAAGTCGTCGCTGCGCTGGCCGCCGATCTGGGCGTGAACGTGTCCGAATATGCCGCCGAGATGTTTGCCGCCAAATCGGACGTTTCAGCCTTTTCCGACGCCGAACTGATCCGCATGGATTCGAAGGAATACGAGGTCGCCGGCAAGAAGTTCCGCGTCAGCGTGCTGGAAACCACCGCACCCGAGATCCCGCTGGACCGCAAAGCCAGCCTGATGGAGACCTTCAAAACCGTCGAGGCCGAGGACGGTGTCGATCAGGTGCTGCTGTTCGTTGTCGACATCCTGAAGGAAGAAGCCACCCTGCTGGTCCCCAATGACCTGGTGAAAACCGTGGCCGAGAAAAGCTTCGGCGCGACGGTCGATGGCGACGTGGTTGTCCTGCCAGGCATCATGAGCCGCAAGAAACAGATCATTCCGAACCTGGCCGTGTAAGCCCGGATCAAAGCGTGAATGCGAAGGCCCGTGCTGTTGCGCGGGCCTTTCTTTTGCCCGCCACGGGTGCACATGCTCTCTCAATGGAAATCCCGGCTTGGGAAAAGCTTCTTTGCCTGGTCTCGTGGATGCATGGCGCGGGCGGGATGGCGGGATTTCTTGGGGGTATCATCCGCACGGGGGCCTTCGCTGGTCAAGGCATCCGGCAGCGGATGCCCCAATTCCGAAAGCCTGTCGGACAGATCCTGAATCTCCTGCGCAATCAGGTGCACGACAATGCCTTCGCGTTGCAGATAACCCGTAACCCGCAAAAGCCGGCCACCCATCACGATACGCCGGAACCGGTCATAGATCTTGGGCCAGACCACGACATTGCTGACCCCCGTTTCATCTTCAAGCGTCAGGAAAATCACCCCCGACGCCGTCCCGGGCCGTTGCCGGGTGATGACAAGGCCGCAAACCGTGTGACGCCCCAAAGGCACCTTCTGCAAATCGGCATGGGGGGTAAGGCCGGGCAGCATCGGCCGCAAAAGCTCCATCGGGTGGGCCCGCAGGGTCAGGCGGGTGGCAACATAGTCTTCGACCACCTCTTCGCCCAAATGCATACTGGCAAGGTCAACCTTCGGTTCCTGAATGCTTTCACCGTCAATCGGATCGTTGAACAATGGCAGGGGGGTCTGGCTGCGGATGGTTTTGACCTGCCAAAGGGCGTCCCGACGGGTCAGGGCCATATCCGAGAACGCATCCGCCTCGGCCAGGCGCGTCAACACCCCCGGCCGTAACCCGGCCCGCAACCAAAGCGCCTGCGGATCCGGATAGCCATTGCCCCGGGCGGCAACGATCCAGCCGGCATCCTCTTGCTTCAGCCCCTTGATCTGGCGAAATCCCAGCCGCAGGGCCAGCGATCCGTCGGTGCGGCGTTCCAGAATATTGTCCCATTCCGAATGGTTCACGCAGACCGGCCGCACCTCGACCCCATGTTCGCGAACGTCGCGCACGATCTGGGCCGGGGCATAAAACCCCATGGGCTGGGAATTCAGCAGCGCACAGGCAAAGATCGCCGGGTGGTGGCATTTCAACCAGGCCGAAACATAGGCCAGCATGGCAAAAGCCGCCGCGTGGCTTTCGGGGAAACCGTAATCGGCAAAACCTTCGATCTGGGAAAAGCAGCGCGCCGCCACCTCGGCATTGTATCCCCGGCCCAGCATCCCGTTGATGAATTTATCCCGAAAGGCCCCAATCGTTCCCATCCGCCGGAACGACGCCAGTGAGCGGCGCAGGTGGTCGGCCTCTTCCGCTGTAAAGCCCGCCCCGACCACGGCGATCTGCATCGCCTGTTCCTGAAACAGGGGCACGCCCAGCGTGCGCTTTGTCACCTTTTCCAACTCTGGCCCAAAGGGATCGGGCTGCTCCAGCCCATTGCGCCGCCGGATATAGGGTTTGACCATATCGCCCTGGATGGGACCGGGGCGCACGATGGCCACCTCGATCACCAGGTCATAGAATTCCCGCGGCTTCATCCTGGGCAGGAAATTCATCTGGGCCCGGCTTTCCACCTGGAAAACGCCAACCGCATCGGCATGGCACAGCATGTCATAGGTAGGTTCATCCGCTTGCGGGACCGAGGCAATGCTATGCGTCATCCCCTCGTGGTTTTGCAGCAGGGCAAAGGCCTTTCGCAGGCAGCTCAGCATCCCCAGCCCCAGCACATCGACTTTCAGGATGCCCAGCGCATCAATATCGTCCTTGTCCCATTCGATGACCGTCCGATCTTCCATCGCTGCGTTTTCGATGGGGCAAAGCTCGTCCAGCCGCCCCCGGGTGATCACAAACCCACCGACATGCTGTGACAAATGGCGGGGGAAGCCGATGACCTCTCCGATCAGGCGGATCGTCTGCATAAGGCGGCGGTCTTCGGGGTCGAGACCAAGTTCGCGGACACGCTTCAAGTCGACGCCGCCATTGGTCATGCCCCAGATCTGGCTGGACAGGCCCGCGGTCACATCCAGCGACAATCCCATGGCCTTGCCGACTTCACGGATCGCCGCACGGGTTCGGAAATGGATCACCGTCGCACACAGGCCGGCCCGGTGACGGCCATATTTCTCATAGATCCACTGGATCACCTCTTCCCGCCGTTCGTGTTCGAAATCCACGTCGATATCCGGCGGTTCACCCCGATATTTCGAAACGAACCGCTCAAAGACCATGGTGATCATGTCAGGGCTGACATCCGTGATCCCCAGAAGATAGCACAGAACGGAATTCGCGGCCGACCCACGCCCCTGGCACAATATCCCCTTTGACCTTGCGAAGTGCACGATGTCATGAACCGTCAGGAAATAGGCCGGAAACTCCAGCTCCTTCACCAGGGCCAGCTCTTTTTCCATCAGCCGGACCGCCCTGTCCGGCGCCCCATCGGGATAGCGGCGCTTCAACCCCTCGCGCGCAAGGCGTTCCAAACGCGTCTGTGGCGTTTCGTTTTCGGCGTCTTCATGGGGGTATTCATAAGACAGCTCGCCCAGGTCAAAGCTGCATCTGTTCGCAATCTCAAGCGAACGCCGCAACGCGCCCGGATGATGGCGAAACAGCCGCGCCAGGTCGGCCCCGGCTTTCAGGCGGCGTTCGGCATTGGGCAATGCGCGGGTGCCGATCCGGTCGATGGTAATATGTTCGCGCATACAGGTCAGCACATCGGCCAGCTGCCTGCGGCTGGCGCGGTGCATCAGGACATCGCCAACCGCAACCATCGGTGCGGATGTCTGCTGGGCCAGCCGGGCACAGGCCGCCAGATAGGCCTGATCGCTGCCATCATATCGCGGAACAGCCCCCAGAAAGACATGGCGGGGAAAATGCTGCCGCAGTTTCTGAATATCCGGCCTTGCCGCTTTCAGGCTTCGTTGCGGCAAGGCGATCAGCATCATGTCTTTACAGGCGGCCAGCAGATCCGGCAGGTGAAGCTCGCAATCGCCCTTTTCGGCCCGGCGCTTGCCCAAAGTCAGCAAGCGCGTCAGACGCTGATAGGCGGCCCGGTTGCACGGCAAGGCAACCCAATCCACCGGGCTGTCGCGCAAAACCAGACGGCAGCCGACAATAAGCTTCGGAAGCGAAAGAGCACCCGTGGGCGCAATCGGTTCCTTGCCTCCGACAGCTTGCCGGGAAGACGCATCCACGCAATTCTGAGACCGGATGCAAACGCCTCCCCGGGCTTCGCGCTTCAGCTCTTTCAGGGCGCTCCACGCCCGGACAACCCCGGCGAGGGAATTGCGGTCTGTGATGGCAATGGCAGACAAACCCAGCTCGGCGGCACGCACGATCAGCTCTTCGGGGTGGGAAGCCCCGGTCAGGAACGTGAAATTCGTCGTAACGCAAAGCTCGGCATAATCCGGCCCCTGCGGATACGCGTCCAGCATGTCGCGGCGAAAGGCCTCGGCCGGGAGGTGGGTGCGATTCACCTCGATCATGCGAATTCCCCGTGGACAAACCAGCCCGGGTTCTGGGGCGTGTAAAACAGCCAGAGCCGCCGCCCCTGCACGGTTTCCACACGCCAGTAATCACGAACCCCCGAGCGCCAGTTCTCATCCTCCAGCCACCATTCCGGGGCAATTCGTTCGGGGCCGGTCGCGCGGCCTGTTGTCAAGGACATGCGCCGCCAGCGAAACCGCTCTGGCGGATAAGGGCCCGTGCCGGCAACCGGTTCCGGCGAAAACAGGCAAACCGGGCGGGGCTGGTTGAAATCCCAACCGCTTTCCGGCGCGCTGTAAGCTGCGGGGGCGATAAGGAAACTGCGTTCAGGAATATGGCTGTCAGCCGGAAGAAACCGATGAATGTTTTCCAACCCGATCCGGGTGCCAAGCCGGGTGATCAAATCATCCAGCCGACCCTTGTCGCGAGTTGTGACATGGCTGACTTGCTGCGCAGGCAAGGGTTCGACCCGGGTTGCTTCCAACCGCAGTTGGTCAATGCCGAACCCTGCATCAATCTCGGCCAATCCACGTTCGAACATGGGCAGAATGCGATGCGGATCGCGCAAGGGCCGCGCCAGCCGCAGTTCGACCTGCTGGCAATCCTGATCAACCCGGCGCAACGTGACACACAGCACCCGCGCGCCCGCGTCCTGTGCCTTCAGCTTGGCGCAGAGCTTTGTCAGCAACCGTTCAACCCCCTGCATGACATCCGGCAGCAGACCGATCGGATCGGGCAGCGTCATCCGCACGCCGTAATGAGGCGGGTCCGCAAGGGGCGTGATACCTTCGGGCTGCGCCCCCAGCGCCTGATCAAGGCGCAGCAAAAGATCGGGGCCGAACCGACGGGTCAGCGGCGCGCGCGGTGCTTTCGCAAGGTCTTCGATCCTGCGCAATCCCAGGCGTTGCAACGCAACGGACATCTCATCGCTCAGGCGCAACGCCGACACCGGCAAAGCTTTCAACGCGGCCAGCATGTCGCCGGGCGGCGCCAGGCCTTCGCCATAACGGGCCAATGCCCACGCCGCGCCACGGGTGTCCCCGACCCCGGCCTGCACCGACAATCCGGCCCGCACCATACGATGACGCACATCCGCGATCATGGCGTCTTCCCCCCCGAAAAGATGCACGGACCCGGTCACGTCCAGAACCAGCCCGTCTTCGCCCTCGACCCCGACCCAAGGGCAATAGCGCGTGGCCCAGCGACGTAAAACATGCAGGAAATCCCGATCTTTCCGGGGTTCGGCAGGGTGGCTTTTCAGATCAGGACAAAAAGCACGGGCATCGGAATAGGGCATTCCCCGGTGCAGCCCCTGGCGCATGGCCTCTCTGTTCAGGCAGTAAATGCGATTCAGGTTGTTTTGCTTAAGGGTCAGGGCAAAGGGGGCATCTGTCGGGTGCTGGCGCAGAACCCGGTCACTTGCCAGCCGGGGAAACCACAATGAGACGATGCGACGCGGCATCCCATCGAACATGCCAAACACCCAATGTTCCTGATTTGTTCTTTATAAGTTCCCACTTCTGAAGAGTCGAGTCTTCCGCCGTAAAAACCGGGCTGCACCGCCATCGGGTTTGCGCCGCATTGCTGCCCATGGCTTCGGGTATGATGGCCAGGCCAAGACCTTTGCCGTCGCGCGCCGCCAGCTGCAAACGCCGCCCTTCGGTCAGCCCCAGGGGCTTGCCAAGGGTCATGACAACCAATGAAACGGCCCCCGACCGCAACCCCTCTTCCGCGATGGCCAGCGTTTCCTTCTGGTCGCTGGTGTTGCAGATCGTCATATGGGACGGATCGAAAAACCGTGCCACCCCGTTCGGGTTGATCTGAACGCGGTCCCACGCCTCGCGCACCCACAGCACATCCCCCCCAAGCCGGGCGGCAAGCACGAAGGCGAAGGTAAAGGCCCCGGCACCGCACAGTTCATGCGTGCAGCCCTGTCTGGGTGGGAAAAAAGGCAGATCGGGGTGACGCATGGACGGGCTTCATCCGCTGGTGACGATATCGGAAGACACTACAGCAGAAGTTGCACCGGGGATTCAAGGGGCGCGAAACCATCGACACGCACAGCCCCGCCATACCGGGCCAAAGACCTCATTTCCCTCGCCCCCCTAGCCACCCCCCTTCCCCTCTGCCATATCTCCCTTAACCAAGGAGCATATCATGACCCGCATCATCGAACGCCTCGACGAGATTTCCGCCACTTATGACGCCTATTTCGTTGACCTTTGGGGCTGCGTGCATGACGGGGTGCACCCCTTCCCCGAGGCCGTCGAGGCGTTGCGCAAGGTGCGCGCGGATGGTGCCTGTGTGGTGCTTGTCACCAATGCGCCGCGTCATCGCAGCTCGATCGAGCGGCAACTGGACCAGATCGGCGTGCCGCACGATTGCTGGGATACGATTGCCACATCCGGCGACAGCGCGCGCGCGGCGATGTTCACGGGCGCCGTCGGCAACAAGGTCTGGTTCATGGGCGAGCCACATGACAGGACCTTTTTCGACCCGATGGTCATCATCGACGACCCCGTGGACATTGAAGAGGTCGAACTGAAAGACGCCGAAGGCATCGTCTGCTGCGGCCCGTTCGACCCGCACGCCCACCCGGACGAATTGCGCCCGCAACTTCTGCTGGCCAAGCAGAACGGTTTGAAACTGCTGTGCGCCAACCCCGATATCGTGGTGGACCGCGGCGAGACACGGGAATGGTGTGCAGGTGCGGTGGCCCAGCTTTATACCGAGATGGGGGGCGAAAGCCTGTATTTCGGAAAGCCGCACCCGCCGATCTATGACCTGGCCCGCCGCCGCATGATCGCCGAGGGCCGGTCGGTGGAGGACACCCGCATCCTGGCCATCGGCGATGGCATCCTGACCGATATCAGGGGCGCACAGGGCGAAGATATCGATTCCCTGTTCATCACCGGCGGGTTGGCGCGGGATGAAACGAAGACAGACCGGCAGCCTGACGCCGACGCGCTTCAGCGCTTTGTCGCGGCTGAAATGGTCACACCGACCTATGCCATCGGCTATCTGCGCTAGGTTCGGACGCCTTCCGACCTGGTAAAACGGGCGTAACGGCGCAGCCATCGGGCTGCACCCTGTTTGCACCACATGACTCCAACCTGACGGATTCCATCACCCCAGGTCACTTTTTTCTTGATTTTCTGCGACTGCAAAGTAATATTATTGCCAATCTAGGCGAATAATCGTCTTTTTATAACCCGGAGGATCCAGATGTTGGACAATTTCCCGCGCGGCACGATCTGCATTGAAGAGCTGGAAATCGGCATGACCCGCCATGTCACCAAGGAAGTGACCGACCGGGATATCGAGATGTTCGCCGAGGTTTCGACCGACCGGAACCCGGTGCATCTGGACGACGATTATGCCAATGACACGATCTTCGAAGGGCGCATCGCGCATGGGATGCTGACCGCGGGCCTGATCTCGGCCGTGATCGGCGAGCAGCTTCCGGGACATGGCACCATCTATATGGGCCAAAGCCTGACCTTCCTGGCCCCCGTCCGCCCCGGCGACACGGTGCGCGCCGAAGTGACCGTCATGGACATCGACCACGCCAAGCGGCGCGTGACGCTGAAGACCGAATGCCTGGTCGATGGCAAGCCCGTGGTCAAGGGCGAGGCCAGGGTTCTGGCCCCCTCGGCCAAGTTCGACTGATCCTTCCACAGCGGGAAAAACCATTCCCCTGCGCTGCCGGGCTTGCACCCGTTCGCTGTGAACGATAATGCCAGCACATGCGGATCGTTCGGGATTATCAGTATGTCGAAAAAGCAGATCGTGGCGCCTCGGTCGCGATCGGGAATTTCGACGGCGTGCATCTGGGTCATCAATACGTGATCGACATCGCGCGCGCACAGGCGAAGGCGAACAGGACCCCGCTGGGTGTCATGACGTTCGAGCCGCACCCACGCCAGTATTTCGCGCCGAAAAGCCCGCCTTTCCGGCTGATGGGCGCCGATGCCCGCGCGCACCGCTTGGAAAAGCTGGGGGTCGAGCGGCTTTATGAGCTCAGCTTCAACGACACGCTCTCTGCGCTGACCCCGGAAGAGTTCGCCCGCCGCGTGATCGTGGACGGGCTGGGACTGAGCCATGTGGTCATCGGCGAAGATTTCCACTTCGGCAAAGGGCGCGCAGGCAAGGCCGAAGACATGGCTGCCCTGGGGGAACAGCTGGGCTTCGGCGTCACGGTTGCCCCGCTGATGTCCGACGAGGTGGGCGAGGTCAGTTCGACCGCCATTCGCGACGCCCTGACCGAAGGCCGTCCGCGGGATGCCGCGCGCATGTTGGGCCACTGGCACCGGATCGAGGGCGAGGTCATTCGCGGCGACCAGCGCGGGCGCGATCTGGGCTATCCCACCGCGAACATGTCGATCGAAGGACTACACCCCCCCAAATTCGGTGTTTATGTCGTCGAGGTCGACATCCTGACCGGCCCGCACAAAGGCAGCTATGGCGGGGCGGCGTCGATGGGCACCCGCCCGATGTTCGGGGAAAACCGCCCCAACCTTGAAAGCTTCCTGTTCGATTTCACCGGCGACATCTATGGCGAACAGATCTCGGTCGCCCTGATCGACTATCTGCGCCCGGAGGAACTGTTTGACGGGCTGGACTCCCTGATCGCGCAGATGGACGCCGATTGCGCCAGGGCGCGTGACATACTGGCGACGCTGGAGGCCGCAAGATGATCCGCCATATCGTTTTCTTCACCGCCAAACGGATGGAAGATCGCGACACCATTCGCGCGGGGCTGGAACTGTTGAAGGACATCCCCCACAGCCTGCGGTTGGAGGTTGCCGAGAATTTTGCCACCGACCCGATCCCCGGCCCTTCGCCCGATGTGGTGGTCTATGGCGAGTTTCAGGACGAAGCGCAGCTGGCTGCCTACAAGGCGCACCCGCTTTATCAGCAATCCATCGCCCGCGTGCGCCCCTTGCGCGAAATGCGGATCGCCGCAGATTTCACGGTCGACGGATGACCAAAGGGTTGCGCAAGAAATTCTGGGAGCTGCCGCTGGACCGTCTGACCAAGCCGGAATGGGAAGCCTTGTGCGACGGGTGTGGCAAATGCTGCCTGAACAAGCTGGAAGACGCCGACACCGGCGAGATCGTGTTCACCTGCGTGGCTTGCCGCCTGCTGGACGGTGAAACCTGCCGTTGCTCGCAATATGACATTCGCCTGCAATTCGTGCCGGAATGTATCGTCCTGACGCCGGACAATATCGGCGAAACAGCCTATTTCATGCCCGCCTCCTGCGCCTATCGCCTGCGCCACGAAGGCAAACCGCTTCACGACTGGCACCCGCTGATCTCGGGCGATCCCGACAGCGTGCACAAGGCCGGGCGCAGCGTGAAGGGCTGGACCGTTCCCGAGTTCGAAGTGCCCGAAGACGAATGGGAAGACCACCTGATCGAGGAGCCGCATTGATGTTTTTCGCCTCTGACAATTCCGGCCCCGCCCATCCGAAGGTGATGGAGGCGTTGGCCCGCGCGAATGACGGGTATGCCAACTCCTATGGCGCCGACGCCCTGATGGACGAGGTGCGCGCCCGCATTCGCGACATCTTCGAAGCCCCGGACGCCGCCGTCTATCTGGTCGCCACTGGCACCGCGGCCAATGCGATCACGCTGGCGACCCTGTCGCAGCCGTGGGACACCATCTTCTGCACCCCGCAGGCGCATATCCATCAGGACGAGTGCAACGCGCCCGAGTTCTATACCGGCGGCGCCAAGCTGACATTGGTGCCCGCCGACCATGCCAAGATGACCCCCGCCGCGTTGCGCACAGCCATCGAAGGCGAAGAAAGCCGCGGCGTGCATGGCCCGCAGCGTGGCCCGCTGTCGATCACCAATGTGACAGAGCGCGGCACGGTCTATTCGGTGGCCGAATTGACGACGCTGTGCGATGTGGCAAAACAATACGCCCTGCCGACCCATATGGACGGTGCACGGTTCGCCAACGCACTGGTTGCGCTTGGCTGCACCCCCGCCGAGATGACATGGAAAGCCGGGATCGACGCGGTCAGCTTCGGCGGCACCAAGAACGGTTGTATGGGGGTCGAAGCGGTGATCTTCTTCGATCCGAAACACGCGTGGGAGTTCGAATTGCGGCGCAAGCGCGGGGCGCACCTGTTTTCCAAGCACCGCTATCTTTCCGCGCAGATGCTGGCCTATCTGACCGATGATCTGTGGCTGGAACTGGCCCGCCGCTCGAACGCGGCCAATGCGCGGCTGGTGCGTGGGTTGAAACAGATCGAAGGTGTCACCTTCCCGCACGACCCCGACGCCAACATGAGCTTTGCTGGCTGGTCCCGCGCCGGTCATCAGCGTCTGCACGACGCCGGTGCCGCCTATTATATCTGGGAAGGCGTGCTGGACGGCACCGACCCGGACGAGGTGCTGACCGCGCGCATGGTCACAGACTGGTCGATGAGCGACGACAATATCGACAGGTTTCTTGCGCTTGTGCGCGGCTAAGGCGTTTCGCTTCAGGACGCGACCGGTGCTGACTGCGCCAGAAACTCAGCAATCACATCACCAACCTCGGTCGGATGGGTGATGGGGGCCATATGCCCCGCATCCGCGAACACGCAGCGGCGCGCATCGGGCAGGCGTGCCTCCATCACGTCATGCACGGCCTCCACCAAAGCAGGCGACCGCGCCCCTTCCATCAGCAAAACCGGCACCGCCAGCCGTTCCAGCGCGCCCGGCGCGGCCTGTCCGTGGATATCGTCGTAAATCACCGGGCTTCCGGCGGGGATCAGGTGAATGCGCCCGGCCATATCCTGACGTTGGGACAAGGGCAGAGCCTGCCATGCGGCGTCCCGCCCCCACAAGGCATTGAACAGGCGCGCGGCCTCGATCCGGTTATCCGCACGTAAAGCATCGGCAAAGGGACCATCCATGAAGGCTTTGTTTTCGGCAAAGACCGGGTGATCCCTGGCCGCGGCGAACAGCACCGGTTCGAACAGGGTCAGGCTGCGCACCCGGTCCGGGTGGCGTTGCGCCAACCGCAAGGCGATCGTGCCCCCGAAACTGTGGCCGATCAGGTCAACCGGGCCGTTGGTTTCCTGATCCAGAAGGGCTTCGGCAATCTGGACAGCCTTGTCCTGAAAATCCCCCTCGCCGTCCCAGTCGGCACTGCGCCCGTGGCCGGGCAGGTCGAAGGCGATCATTGTCAAGTCATCGGCAAGGTGCCGTTCCAGCCCACGCCACGCGCCGGAATGGGCCAGCGAACAATGAACCATCAGCGCCAGGCGCGGCCCGTCGCCTGATCGGTGCCAATAGGTCTTGTGACCCGCAAGTGTCTGAAGGGTCATCCGGTTCTGTCACCCAGATGTCTGTCGAGGGCATCCAGACGATCCTGCCCCCAGAACCGCGCATCATCGTCGCAAACATAGAAGGGCGAGCCGAACACACCCGCGTTGACCGCATCTTCCAGATTGCGGCCATAGGTTTCGGCCCCGGCCAGAAGGCCGCTGTCTGCAAGGCCGGGATCGAATCCGGCCGCCGTCAGGCAATCCTTGATCACGTCGTCCTGCGCCATGTCTTTATCCTCGGCCCAGCAGGCGCGCATGATGCCGTGGACCAGCGCCCCAAGATCCCCGCCGCCCGCCGATTGTGCAGCAATGATCGCGTAAGACGCGGGTGCACCATTGGTGGGCCAATGTGCGGGCGTGTGGTTCATCGGCATGTCCAGCGCCCCGGACCAGCGCTTCAGCTCTTGCATCCGATACTCCATCCGCGACGGGTGGCGGTCTTTGGGCAGGGTTCCACCGGTGCGCGCAAACAATTGCCCGATGTCCAGCGGTTTATAGGTGATCCCGGCCTCATGACGCGCTGCAATGTCTTCCAGCCGCGATCCGGCCAGATAGGCCCATGGCGACAACACCGTGAAATAATAGTCGATCTGCGTCATTTTTCCGGCCCCTGTTGCCCCATTGCTGTTCCAAGGAATCTATCCCGATGTTAAGGGGTGTCAACGTCACGATTCTGTCACACGGACCACGCCGGGAACTGCTGCCATGTCATCCTCAATCGAACCAAAACTCATCTCGGGCAATGCAAACCGCCCGCTTGCCCAGGCCGTTGCCAAACGCATGTCGATGCATCGCGGGGCCACGGTCGGGCTGGTCGACGCCCGTGTCGAGCGTTTCAACGACCAGGAAGTTTTCGTCGAAATCTACGAAAACGTGCGGGGCGAGGATATGTTCATCATCCAGCCCACCTCGAACCCGGCCAATGACAACCTGATGGAGCTTCTGATCATTTCGGACACGCTGCGCCGCTCGTCCGCCTCACGCGTGACCGCCGTGATCCCCTATTTCGGATATGCAAGGCAGGACCGCCGCACCAAGGCGCGCACGCCGATCTCGGCCAAGCTGGTGGCCAACCTGATCGCCCAGTCGGGGATCGAGCGGGTCTTGACCATGGACCTGCACGCGGCCCAGATTCAGGGCTTCTTCGATATTCCGGTGGACAACCTCTATGCCAGCCCGATCTTCGCGCTGGATGTGAAGCACCATTTCAAGGATTGCCTGGACGAGGTGATGGTGATCTCGCCCGATGTCGGCGGCGTGGCCCGCGCGCGCGAGTTGGCCAAGCGGATCAATGCCCCGCTGGCCATTGTCGACAAGCGCCGCGAACGGGCCGGCGAAGTCGCCGAGATGACCGTGATCGGCAATGTCGAAGGCAAGCGCTGCATCATCATCGACGACATCTGCGATACCGCTGGCACGTTGTGCAAGGCCGCCGAAGTTCTGATGGAGAACGGCGCGCAGGAGGTGCATTCCTATATCACCCACGGCGTGATGTCCGGCCCGGCGGTCGAGCGTGTGTCGAAATCGGTCATGAAATCGCTTGTCATCACGGATTCGATCCAGCCGACCGAAGCCGTCAAGGCCACGCCCAACATTCGCATCGTGCCGACCGCGCCGATGTTTGCCCAGGCAATCCTGAACATCTGGGGCGGCACGTCGGTGTCGTCACTGTTCGATCATGACACGCTGGAACCGCTCTACGAAGGAATGTATTCCTGACGACCTGCTACGGTTCGACACGTCAAAGGGCCCCACGGGGTCCTTTTCGTTTTGCACCGTCCGCCTTCAGACATCCCAGTCGTCATCGTGGCGCACTTCGCCAATGGCGATCCAGTCGACCCGCATCCGCGCCACGCGCGTATCCCCCCAAGTGCGAAAGACGATCTGGAATCCTGTCTCGGTGATATCATCCGCCGCGATATCCGCCCGCGCATTGGTGCGCTTGTCCAGGTCCCACATCGAGACGCTGACATGGACCGAAGGCGGCGTCAGGAAACCGGTCGCGAAGGTAACGGGCGTTTCAAGTTTTCGCGGTCCATTGCCCGCCCACATCTCGCCGCCATGCTCGAAATCCGAAAACAGGATGTTACTGCCTTGTTCCACACCAACCATGTGGGTCCTGATCCGTCGCATAGCTGGCGGCCCTGTTCAAACTCACGTTCTGCCAGCAGACCCCAAACAGCGCCAGGTGGCAACCCGCTGTTACCGTCCCAACCTGAGGAAAAACGGAAGCAGCAACAGCACCAGCGCGCCCGAGAACAGGAACGGCGCACCGGGCAGATAGATCGCCGCCCCGGGTCCCGCGAACCCCTGGAAGATCCAGGTCATGACCATCGGCGCAATCACCGCTGCGATCGAACCGAGGCTGGCAATCACGCCCTGTAACAGGCCCTGCCTGTCCTCGCTGATCATGTTGGCCATCATGGCGGTCATGGTGGGCGGGGCCATATCGGCAAGCGCGGCAATCACGAGGACCACAAACAGCACATATGCGCTGGCCGTCACCCCGAACACCAGGAACGCAACGATTGCGCACAGGATCGAGAAGATCAGCGTTCGAAATTCGCCCAGGCGCGGGATCAGCAACCGCATGACGACCCCTTGCGTGAACGCCACGGCAAGGCCATAGGCCGCCAGCGTCAGACCGATCAGGGCGGTGCTCCAGCCGAACACCTCGCGCGTCCAGAATGACCAGAGCGTCGGATAGACCATGTTGGCAAACTCGAACAGGAAGATCAGGGCCAAAGGCAGCCCCAACCCCGGCAGTTTGAAGGCATCAAGGATGGCCCCGAAAGGGTTCAGGTCACGCCGCCGAAAGGCGCGGCGGTTCTGCGGCGCAAGGCTTTCGGGCAGGACGAACAGGCCGAACAACACGTTCAAACCCGCAAATGCGGCCGCCAGCCAGAACGGCGCGGTCAGGTGAAAGCTGGCAACAAAGCCGCCAATCGCGGGCCCCATCACGAAACCGATGCCGAATGTTGCCCCGATCAACCCGAAATTCGCGGCGCGTTCCCCGGGGCGCGAGATATCGGCCAGATAGGCTGTCGCGGTGATATAGGTGGCCCCCGCGATCCCGGCCAGCACGCGCCCGATCAACAGCCACCAGAAGGTGGTGGCAAGGGCCATGATCACGTAATCAACCGTCAGTGTCACAAGCGCCAGCAGCAAAACCGGGCGGCGCCCCAGACTGTCGGAAATGCCGCCGATGATCGGCGCGAACAGGAATTGCATCGCCGCATAGGATGCCATCAGGATGCCGCCCCAGAATGCACCGTCTGCGGTGCTGGCAGCGCCCACGCGCAGCATCAGGTCCGGCATGATCGGAAACACGATGCCGATCCCCACGGCATCCAGCAGGATGGTGGCCAGGATGAACCAGATGGCCGTGCGGCCCGAGGCCGGAGGGCCGGAAGCCACGGGGTCAGATGTCGGCGTGTCGGAAGTCATGCGGATATCAGTTACGCCAATACGTGCCCGACGCAAATGCAAAAAAGCCCCGCCGGTTAGGGCGGGGCTTTCGAAATCTCACCGGGTGCCGGGATCAGGCCTTGACGGTCAGCCCCAACTCGTTGGCCATTGCCGCGATATCCACGGTGCGTTTGGCCAGTTCGTCCAGATTTTCCGGGGTCGCGTTTTCCGACGCAGCGGCGGCGTCAGATACGAACGCATCCAGCAGGTCCTGCGTCATTTCCGACACCGGAACAGCGCGCTCGGCCAGAACCGAGGTGCCGGTTGCGGTGACTTCGGCGAAGCCCCCGGTCACGGCAAATTCGGCATTGCCTTCCGGCGCTTCGACACGAACGATACCGGGGCGCAACGTCGTGATCGTCGGTGCATGGTTCGGCATCGCCGTCATGTCGCCATCGGCACCCGGCAGCTGGACCGCGGTCGCCTGAAGCGAAGCCAAGCTTCGTTCGGGCGACACCAGGTCGAATTGCATCGTATCAGCCATCAGTGGCCCTCCTTAGGCAGCGTCAGCCGCCATTTTTTCGGCTTTGGCGATCACTTCGTCAATGCCACCCACCATATAGAAGGCACCTTCCGGCAGGTGGTCGTATTCGCCGGCCACAACGGCCTTGAACGACGCGATGGTTTCTTCCAGCGGCACCTGCACACCGTCCGAGCCGGTGAACACTTTCGCCACGTCGAAGGGCTGCGACAGGAAACGCTCGATCTTACGGGCGCGGGCAACGGTCAGTTTGTCTTCTTCCGACAGTTCGTCCATGCCAAGGATCGCGATGATGTCCTGCAGCGACTTATAGCGCTGAAGCACCTGCTGCACGTCGGTCGCAACCTTGTAGTGCTCTTCCCCGATGATCAGCGGGTCCAGCAGGCGCGAGGTCGACCCCAGCGGGTCCACAGCCGGATAGATCCCTTTTTCCGAGATCGCACGGTCCAGAACGGTCGTGGCGTCAAGGTGGGCAAACGATGTTGCAGGCGCGGGGTCGGTCAAGTCATCCGCGGGAACATACACGGCCTGAACCGATGTAATGGACCCCGATTTGGTCGACGAAATCCGTTCCTGCATGGCACCCATGTCGGTGGCCAGCGTCGGCTGATAGCCCACGGCAGACGGGATACGGCCAAGAAGGGCCGAAACTTCTGAACCAGCTTGGGTAAAGCGGAAGATGTTGTCCACGAAGAACAGCACGTCCGACCCGGTGTCGTCGCGGAACTGTTCCGCCAGCGTCAGACCCGACAGGGCCACACGCATACGTGCCCCGGGAGGTTCGTTCATCTGGCCGTAAACCAGCGCAATCTTCGACTTTTCCAGATCGTCGGGAACGATAACGCCCGATTCAATCATCTCGTGATACAGGTCGTTGCCTTCACGGGTCCGCTCACCAACACCAGCGAACACGGACACACCCGAGTGCACTTTTGCGATGTTGTTGATCAGTTCCATGATCAGAACGGTCTTGCCAACGCCGGCACCGCCGAACAGGCCGATCTTACCACCCTTGGTGTAAGGGGCCAGCAGGTCGATGACCTTGATGCCGGTGGTCAGGATTTCGGTCTCGGTCGACTGTTCGTCAAACTCGGGCGCGTCACCGTGGATGGCACGGGTTTCTTTCGACTTTACGGGGCCTTTTTCGTCAACCGGTTCGCCGATGACGTTCAGGATACGGCCCAGGGTCGCGTTGCCGACAGGCACCGAAATCGGCGCACCGGTGTCAGTCACATCCTGACCGCGCACCAGACCTTCGGATGCGTCCATAGCGATACAGCGCACGGTGTTTTCACCAAGGTGCTGTGCCACTTCCAGAACAAGTGTGTTGCCGTTGTTGTCCGTGGTCAGGGCGTTCAGAATGGCCGGCAGGGCATCCTCGAACTGAACGTCCACAACGGCGCCAATCACCTGGGTGATCTTACCTTTAGCATTAGCCATTGTTGTTTCTCCGGTTTCTTAGAGCGCCTCGGCGCCCGAAATAATTTCGATAAGCTCGTTGGTGATCACAGCCTGACGCGAGCGGTTGTATTCGATGGTCAGCTTCTCGATCATCTCGCCCGCGTTACGGGTTGCGTTATCCATGGCGGCCATACGCGCACCCTGCTCGGATGCGGCGTTTTCCAACAGGGCCGAGAAGACCTGCGTGGCCACACCAGACGGCAGCAGCGTTTCCAGGATACCTTCTTCCGACGGCTCATAGTCATAGACCGTCGACGCGCTTGCCCCGTCGTCCGGGGCGTCGAAACTGGCCGGGATGACCTGTTTCGCGGTCGGAACCTGCGTGATCACGCTTTCGAACGTGTTGTAGAAGATCGTCGCGACGTCGAACTCGCCTTCGTTGAAGCGATGGATCAGGTCGTGGGCAATCGCCTGCGCATTGTCATAGCCGACATTACGCACACCCGACAGATCCACGTGGCCGATCATCTGATCGCCATATTCACGCTTCAGCTGTTCGCGGCCTTTCTTGCCGACGGTCAGGATCTTCACCGTCTTGCCATGGGCCAACAAATCTTCGGCCATGGCGCGTGCTTTTTTTACGATCGACGAGTTAAAGCCACCGCACAGCCCGCGTTCGGCCGTCATGACCACCAGCAGGTGAACCTGATCGGAACCCGAACCGGCCAGCAGTTTGGGCGCGCTGTCCCCACCGGTCGACGCGGCAGCCAACCCACCCAGAACGGCGTTGAACCGTTCTGCATAGGGCCGACCGCTTTCGGCTGCGTCCTGTGCCCGCCGCAGTTTCGCGGCGGCCACCATCTGCATGGCCTTCGTGATCTTCCGAGTGTTCTTGACACTCTCGATCCGATTTTTGAGGTCCTTAAGGTTGGCCATCGTTCAGTGCCCCCTTAAGCGAAGTCAGCGGCGAACGCGTCCAGCGCAGCTTTGACTTTGTCCTCAAGCTCACCTTTGACCTTGCGGTCGTTGTTGGTGATGTCGGCCAGCAGATCGGCGTTGTTCTGACGCAGGTGGTTCAGCAGACCGGCCTCGAACCGGCCAACTTCGCTGACGTCGATCTTGTCGAGATAGCCGTTGGTGCCGGCATAGATCACACAGACGATCTCGGCGTTGGTCAGGGGCGAATATTGCGCTTGTTTCATCAGCTCGGTCAGACGGGCACCACGGTTCAGCAATCGCTGGGTTGCGGCATCGAGGTCGGAACCGAACTGTGCGAAGGCGGCCATCTCGCGATACTGTGCCAGCGACAGTTTCACCGGACCGGCAACCGAGGACATCGCCTTGGTCTGGGCCGACGAACCAACGCGCGACACCGACAGACCGGTGTTCACGGCCGGGCGGATACCCTGGTAGAACAGTTCGGTTTCCAGGAAGATCTGGCCGTCGGTGATCGAGATCACGTTGGTCGGAATAAAGGCCGACACGTCGCCACCCTGGGTTTCGATGATCGGCAGAGCCGTCAGCGAACCTGCGCCGTAGTCTTCGTTCAGCTTGGCCGAACGCTCCAGCAGGCGCGAGTGCAGGTAGAAAACGTCACCCGGATAGGCTTCGCGGCCCGGCGGACGGCGCAGCAGCAGCGACATCTGACGATAGGACACAGCCTGTTTCGACAGGTCATCATAGATGATCAGCGCGTGGCGGCCGTTGTCGCGGAAATATTCCGCCATCGCCGTCGCCGAATAAGGTGCAAGGAACTGCATCGGAGCGGGGTCCGACGCGGTCGCGGCCACGACGATGG
>JAUHWP010000044.1 GCA_030424645.1 Alphaproteobacteria bacterium | reverse complement strand
GCACCTTGGCCTCGGCCAGAAGCACGTTCATGTGCCCGGGCAGGCGGCCGGCCACCGGGTGGATCGCGAAGCGCACGTTCTTGCCCTTGGCGCGCAGGCGCCGGGTCAGCTCGGCCACGTTCTGCTGGGCTTGCGCCACGGCCATGCCATAGCCGGGGATGATCACCACGCTGTCGGCGTCCTCAAGCGCGGCCGCCACACCATCGGCGTCGATGGCGATCTGTTCGCCCTCGATCTCCATCGCGGGACCGGCCGTGCCGCCGAAGCCGCCCAGGATCACGCTGATGAAGGACCGGTTCATCGCCTTGCACATGATATAGGACAGGATCGCACCGGACGAGCCGACCAACGCACCGACAACGATCAGAAGGTCGTTGCCCAACGAGAAGCCGATCGCCGCCGCCGCCCAGCCGGAATAGCTGTTCAGCATTGACACGACGACGGGCATGTCTGCCCCGCCGATGCCCATGATCAGGTGATAGCCGATGAACAGCGCCGCCGCCGCCAGCAGCAGCAGCGACCAGCTGCCCGCGCCGCCCAGATAGGCGATCATCAGCACCACGCTCAGCGCCGCCGCGGCCGCGTTCAGCATGTGCCCGCCCGGCAGCTGCTTGGCGGCGGAGTTCACCTTGCCCGCCAGCTTGCCATAGGCAATGACCGACCCGGTAAAGGTCACGGCCCCGATGAACACGCCAAGGAACAGCTCGACCCGCAGGATGTTCTGTTCGACCGGCGTCTTGTGGGCCAGAAGGGCGGCGAAGCCCTCCAGACCTTCGCGTGCCTCGTGGCTCATCGCCAGCACGTTGCCCAACTCGAAATGCGCGTTATAGCCCACGAACACGGCGGCCAGACCGACCAGCGAGTGCATCGCGGCCACAAGCTGTGGCATCTCGGTCATCTGGACCCGTTGGGCCACATAGGTGCCGATGACCCCGCCCCCCGCGATCAGGATGATCGACAGGACCCACAGGCCGGACCCGGGGCCGACCAGCGTGGCAAATACCGCCAGCGCCATGCCGACAATGCCATACCACACGGCGCGTTTCGCGCTTTCCTGCCCCGAAAGGCCGCCAAGGGACAGGATGAAAAGAACGGCCGCAACAACATATGCGGCGGTGGTGAAACCGAATTCCATGATCCCTACCCCCTTAAGATTTCTGGAACATGGCGAGCATGCGCCGTGTCACGAGGAAGCCGCCGAAGATGTTGATCCCGGCCATGAAGATCGACAGGGCCGCCAGCAGGATGACCAGGAACGAACCCGACCCGATCTGCATCAGCGCGCCCAGAATGATGATCGACGAAATGGCGTTGGTGATCGCCATCAGCGGCGTGTGCAGCGAATGCGAGACATTCCAGATCACCTGGAAGCCGACGAACACCGCCAGCACGAAGACGATGAAGTGCTGCATGAAGCTGGCCGGTGCATAGAGCCCCGCCAGCAGCATCAGCGCCCCGCCGATCCCCAGCAGGGTAAACTGCTGCCTGGTCTGCGCCTTGAAGGCGGCAAGCTCCTGCGCCTTCTTCTCTTCCGGTGTCAGCTCTTTCACCGCGGCCTTTGGCTTGGCGGCAATCGCCTGCACCTTGGGCGGTGGTGGCGGGAAGGTGATCGCGCCCTGGTGGGTCACGGTCGCGCCCCGGATCACGTCATCTTCCATGTCGTGATTGATCTGGCCGTCCTTTTCGGGCGTCAGGTCGGTCATCATGTGACGGATGTTGTTGGCATAAAGGCTTGAGGCCTGCGCGGCCATGCGTGACGGGAAGTCGGTATAGCCGATGATGGTCACGCCATTGTCGGTCACGATCTTCTCATCCGCCACGGTCAGTTTGCAGTTGCCACCCTTCTCGGCGGCAAGGTCCACGATGACCGAGCCCGGCTTCATGGCCTTCACCATGTCCTCGGTCCACAGTTCGGGCGCTTCGCGGTTCGGGATCAGCGCGGTGGTGATCACGATGTCCATCTCGGGCGCCAGTTCGCGGAACTTGGCCAGCTGGGCCTCGCGGAACTCGGGGCTGGAGACCGAGGCATAGCCGCCGGTGGCCGCGCCATCCTGCTGGTCTTCCTCGAAATCCAGATAGACGAACTCGGCCCCCATGGATTCAACCTGCTCGGCCACTTCCGGGCGCACGTCGAACGCATAGGTGATCGCCCCAAGCGAGGTCGAGGTGCCGATCGCCGCAAGGCCGGCCACACCGGCCCCGACAACCAGGACCTTGGCGGGCGGCACCTTGCCAGCCGCCGTCACCTGCCCGGTGAAGAACCGGCCGAAATTGTTGCCCGCTTCGATCACCGCGCGGTAGCCCGCGATATTGGCCATCGAAGACAGCGCATCCATCTTCTGCGCCCGTGAAATCCGCGGCACCATCTCCATCGCGATCACATTCGCGCCCGAAGCCTTGGCCTTTTCAAGCCCGGCCTCGTTGCCGCCGGGGTTGAAGAAACTGATCAGCGTCTTGTCCGCCGACAGCCGCTTCAGTTCCGTGTCATTGGGCGGACGCACCTTAGCGATGATATCCGCCGCCTTCCACAGCGCCGCCGCGGTCTTCACAACCTCGACACCCGCCTCTTTATAGACCGCATCCGAAAACCCCGCAGCCGCACCGGCCCCGGTCTCGATCACGCAGTCATAGCCCAGCTTCTGCAGCATCTGGGCGCTCTCCGGCGTCATCGCAACCCGGTTCTCGCCACCAAATACTTCCTTCGGTACTCCGATCTTCACAGTCTCTTCCTTCTCCCGTCGTCTGCCGAGCGAGGGGCCTTCCCCCAGCTCCGGCGGTTTCCTGCGCATCCTATACGCGGCTCAGGCGCAAGATGCTATCGTTACGGAGCGTATTGCGACAATAAAGTTTCAATACGCGACTCGGCTTGGCAGGGCAATGCTGCTTTGCAGCAGGGCGATCAAATCCAACGCCGCACCTGCCTCGACCAATCGTGAAACGCGTCGCCAAACCTGGCCGCAAGCGCTGCTTCTTCCCACAAAATGAACCGCTTGGTGATGATCGAGGTGAATATGGGCACCAGCGCCAAGGCTGGTAACACGTCCCACCTAAGTACAAGACCCGTCAGGATCATCGCGTCACCCAGATAGATCGGGTTGCGTGTCCAGCGATAAATGCCGGTCCGCACCAGCGCCGCCGGTTCTTCATGTGGGATGATCGTGGTATGGGCGCGCATAAGCTCCCACGCGGCCAGCGCCAGAAGCCCACATCCCAGCGCGATCAACAGATTGCCCAGCCAACCCGTCCACACCAGGCCGAAGCCAAGCCCCGGTGCCAGCCGGTCCAGCCCATAGGCCAGGGCCAGCATCGCCACCAGCCAGACCGGCGGCATATCGAGCCAACGCACAAGTTGGGTCATTTGGATCGCGGCCTCCGGTTCGCTCATGCTGCCGAAACTTGTAGCGGTTCGGGCGCGATCTGCAATGCCGGTCGCGCAACGAACGCCCTTGTCGGGCGTCGGGAAATCCATACTCTGCCCGCGGCACAGGCAGGAGGACCGCATGACCGATTTCAAAACCACGAAAAAACTGTTCGCCTTGCCCGAGGGCGTGATCTATCTGGACGGCAATTCGCTTGGCCCCCTGCCGCTTGCGGCACAAGACAGGGTGGCGTCCTGTCTGCGCGATGAATGGGGCGGGATGCTGATCACCGGCTGGAACAAGGCGGGCTGGATGGACCAGCCGCGCGCCCTTGGGGATCGGATCGGGCGGCTGATCGGGGCGGCCCCCGGCAGCACCGTGGTGGGGGATACCCTGTCGATCAAGGTCTATCAGGCGCTGGCCTCGGCGTTGGAGTTGCGGCCCGGACGCAGCGTGATCCTGTCGGACAGCGGCAACTTTCCCACCGATCTTTACATGGCCGAGGGGCTGGTGCGCTCACTGGGCCAAGGCCACCGGATCGAGACCCCGGCCCCCGAAGATGTTGCCGCGCAGATTGCCGCCATCGGTGATGACCTTGCCGTGCTGATGCTGACCGAGGTCGACTATCGCACCGGACGCCGCCACGACATGGCCGCACTGATCCGGGCGGCGCATGAGGTGGGCGCGCTGGTGATCTGGGATCTGGCCCATTCGGCGGGCGCGTTTCCGGTCGATGTGACCGGCGCGGATGCCGATTTCGCCGTTGGCTGCACCTATAAATACCTGAATGGCGGCCCCGGTGCGCCCGCGTTTATTTATGTCGCACCGCGGCTGGCCGATCAGGCCCGCCCTGCCCTGTCCGGCTGGCTGGGGCATGAAGCGCCCTTTGCGTTTGACCGCGACTATCGCCCCGGCGATGGCATCGACCGGATGCGCGTCGGCACACCGCCCGTGGTGCAGATGGCCGCGCTGGAGGCCGCGTTGGATGTTTGGGATCGGGTCGACATGGACGCAGTGCGCACCCAGTCCGTGGCCCTGTGCGAGCGGTTCATCGCGGGGGTCGAGGCCACCTGTCCCGACCTGCGCCTTGCCAGCCCGCGCAACGCGGCGATGCGTGGCTCGCAGGTCAGCTTTCACTTTGATAACGGGTATGCGGCGATGCAGGCGCTGATCGCGCGGGGCGTGATCGGGGATTTCCGGGCGCCTGACATCATGCGCTTCGGCTTCACGCCACTTTACATCGACGAAAGCGACGTGGATCAGGCGGTCGCCATCCTGTCCGACATCATGGTAAACCGCCTGTGGGATCGACCCGCGTATCACACACGGGCCGCCGTAACCTGATCTTAATGCGCGGGGCGGATGAACGTCCCGTTGCGCAGATCGGCCATCGCCTGGCGCAGCTCGTCCTTGGTGTTCATCACGATCGGACCGTGCCACGCGACGGGTTCGCGGATCGGGGCGCCTGCCACCAGCAGGAAGCGCACGCCCTCGGGCCCGGCCTGCACGCGCACATCATCGCCCGCGCCAAAGCGCACCACGGTGCGGTTGCCGGACAGGTCGCGGATGTTGACTTCACGCCCCATGACCTCTTTTTCCAGCAACACGCCTTGCGGTGCGGCGGCATCGGTAAACGCACCTGCCCCTTCGAACACATAGGCAAAGGCCTGGCGGCGCGTGTCCACCGGCAGGGTCTTGGTGACACCGGCGGGAACGCTGACATCCAGATAGAGCGGGTCGGCGGCGATGCCGTCAACCGGCCCCGATTTGCCCCAGAAGTTTCCGACAACGACACGCACCTTGGTGCCGTCATCTTCCTCGATCACCGGGATTTCGACGGCAGGCACGTCCTGATAATTCGGCGTGGTCATCTTCAGTTCGCGCGGCAGGTTGGCCCAAAGCTGGAACCCGTGCATCTGCCCCTTTGTGTTTGCATGCGGCATTTCCTGATGCATGATGCCCGACCCGGCTGTCATCCACTGGATGTCGCCAGCACCAAGACGACCGGCATTGCCAAGGCTGTCTTCATGCTCGACCTCGCCGGCCAAAACATAAGTAATGGTCTCGATCCCCCGGTGCGGATGCCATGGGAACCCCTTTTCCGACAGGCGCGGATCGTCGTTGCGAAAGTCGTCAAACAGAAGAAACGGGTCATAAGCTTCGGGTTCATGAAACCCGAACGCACGATGCAGATGAACCCCCGCGCCTTCCAGCGTGGGCTTCGACTGGGTGGCGGACAGAACCGGACGTATGGACATGGTATCCCCCTTTCAAGGCCATGATAACGATATGGCAGTATCTAGGAACGCGCCGCTGTCCCTGCAATTGCGCGTGACCCAACAGCCATCTCGCATTTTTGCACAGATCGGCCCGCAGATCACCCGGGGGAAGCCCCTGCGCTCAATTCGTGCTATACTTGCATAATTGAATTAGGAATTGACGCACCGATGGCCCAGCATTTCACCGACTCAGAATGGCAGCAGATCGAGGCGCATCTGGACGCAGCCCTTGCCCAAGACCCGCAAGCCTATGGGTTGCCGGAACGGCGCGACGGTTCGGTGATCCTGATGTCGTGGAATATCCGCAAGTTCGGGGCGGTTGCGGACCGGGATGGCCCCAAGAAAAGCCCCGGCGCCACGCGGATGATCGAACGGATCGCGGCGCAGGCCGATCTTTTGTCGATACAGGAACAGCAGGACGACACCGGCGCGCTGGAGGCGTTGGTCGCATCGCAGAACAGGGCCTATGGCGTGATCTACAGCGACGTGACGGGCCGCAGTCCGGGATACAAGGGCATGTCCGAGCGTTTCGCCTATCTCTACCGCCATGATCGCGTGCGGCTGGGGCATCTGGCCTCGGACCTGTCCTATGACCGCACCGCGATTGCGGCCAACATGAACGAGGCGCTGAAAGCATCTTTCGACACCAGCGTTCCGGGGCAGGACGACCCCGGCTATCTGGAACAGTTGATGGCCTGGGTGCAAAACACCACGCGCCTGATGGGGTCGCAGTTTTCCAGGTTCGTGCAATTCATCCGCAGCCCCTATCTGGTCGAATTCCTGATCGACGGGCCGAACGGGCAATACGAGGTTTACGCCGTCAACGCGCACCTGGTGTCCGGCAAGAAGACCGAGCGCGAGCAGGAGTTCTTTGCGCTTCTGGAATGGCTGTTACACGACAGCCGCAAGACGGTCAGCGAACGGGGCAAGATCGTTCTGATCATGGGCGATCTGAACATGGATTTCGACAGTTCAAACGAAGATCGGCGGGTGGGGATCGAAAACTACGTCACCGGGATCAACGCCAAGCGGCGGCTGGATGCGAAGGTGAACTTTCCGTTTCTGGACGGCAATTTCAATACCAATGCACGGCGCACCCAGACCTATGACCATATCGCGTGGCTTGCCGATGACACCCGCCTACCACGTGGGCGGCATAACGGTCTGGCCGGAACGCTCGGCCCGGACGAGTTCGATTATGGAATGTTCGATTTCACCCAGTTGTTCATGGACGCAGGCCCGGGCCTGTTGCCCGACGGCACGCCGGATTACGACCGCTTCGCCCATGACCTGTCAGACCACATGCCGATCTGGGTCAGGCTGCCGCGACCGAACGCGGGCCAGCACGGTTTCACTCCGTGACCGGGTCCGGGCAGACACCCGATACGTTTTCATAACACAGCCCGTCATATTCGCGCGGGCTTGTCACAACGATATGCACGATGTCGCGCGGGTAAATCCCCGTCCACTTGCCGGCAAAGGGCGGATCGTATTTCGCAACCGTTTCCACCACGATCAGCTTCTCGCCGTCGTACATTTTCGGAATATGTGCCGCCAGATACTGGCGCATCGTCGCTTGGGTATGCGGGGTGACGCCGCTGTTCAGGCTGACCTGGGAATCCCTTGCCAGTTCCAATGTCAGCTTGCGCGGGATCGCGTCGTTGCACTCGGCCGGGGTGGCATCGCATTTCACCACGGTGACACGGACCCAGCTTTCCTCGGTCGAGCGGGACATGTATTCAAGCAGTTCGTCCAGCCCCTCAAGAATGGTGCGGTCGTATTTGTGGATCCGCGACAGGTAGTCCGAAATCGCATAGTTCGCCTTCAGCGCCAGACTGCGATGTCGATACGCGTCGAAATAGGTATGAACCGCCTGAAGGCCGAACAGAAGAAGCGGCAGAATGATGACGCTTTCAACCGTCACGGTGCCCAGTTCGGTTCGCGCGAAACGTGCCAGCTGTCGGCCCATGGCAGCGCGTATATGGCCAAATATCCTGTTGGTCATGCTCGCCCCCTACGGTTCGTTCACAAAGGTTGACACCGCGACAATCGAGACCCCGCCCGATGGATCGCGCGGCAATCCCATGACGTAAGGCGTGGTTCCGAAGAACGGATCACGAATAACACAGGCCCGCACCAGCATCAGATCACCGCCGCCGCCCGGCGCATAGGAGGTCACGGGCTTGATATCTTCGGCGCGGTCCACACATGGGATCGGCCCCGTGGGCAGGTTCCAGCTGGCCTGATCGACCAGCCGCAGATCGACCGAGATTTCGTCTTCGCAATTCTTGAACAGGATCGTGTCTTCGCAGATCTCTTTCTTGAACGCAGCCAGATCCGCGGGGCGGCTGACGCCCAACCGCAATTCGCGCACAGTCAAATCCAGTGCCCGTTCCAGCATCATCGAGCGCATCCCATAGAAGCTCAGCTCGAACGAGGTCAGGAACAGCGTCATGAACAGCGGAAACCAGATCACGAATTCGACGGTCGAGCTGCCATCGGACGCGCGCAACCGCCGCCAATATGCCTGCAATACCTGTTTCATTCGTTACATTCCGTTCCACGCAACGCCCGCTTGGGCGGTAAAGAAAACACTTTGGTTGGGCGGGCCGCACCGTCGCGGGGGCGGCCCGACCGGGTTAGTGGGTCAGCCGCAGCTTGTTGATATCAGCCGCGATTTTCGAAAACACCTGCGACAGGTTCACGCTGCTGTCGCCTTTCGTCACCTTGTAGTGCAGCCGCTTCCCGCCCTTCACGGACGCGCAGGCCTGCATGGCATTGGTGGCCGTATCCGGCGTTTCCATCTCGATCGTATAGATCGTCATGCCGGAGTTTTTCGCCGCCGTGCACTGATCCAGAAGACGCTGGTCGATATCCTTGATACCGGCTAAATCCCCATCCGAGTTGTTGCTGTTCGAAATCAAGCGCCCCGGGGTGCCCAGCCAACTGAACTGCTCGACATACCCCCAGACATAATCCATCTTCCAGAATTGCTGCCAGGACAGGCGGTCGGGTTCTGCTACGCGCGGCTCTTCCCACCAGCTGGTCCCTGTCTCGGTCGCACAAACATCGTCATAGGGATAGCCAAAGCAATCATCCTCGTCCTCTCCGAACGGGTGATCGTGCCATTCCGTGCGCGGTGTGTACCTTGACCCGCGGTAGTAGAACCACTGGTACTGGTCCGTGCTGGACTTGTAGACCGACATGATCTCGCGTTCTTTATCCCGGCCCCGGCTGTCTTTGTACGGTGCCATGGTCAGCCAGAATGGCGATGGGCCGGTGCGATAGCCATCATACAGATGGTGGTGATTGGTGTTCTGGCCATCCGTCATCAGCACAAGGAATTTCGACGACGATGTGGTTGCCGGGTTGTAAGGGCGACCGGCATATTTGTCGCTTACCACACCATCGCTGATCAGGCTGGTGATCACCGGCTGTGCCTCGTGATGCAAAAGGGCCGCGCCCCATTTCATCCCGATGTCAATCGCGGTGTCGCCCTCGGCCTGCAGGGCCTGAATCTTGGTTTTCATGATGGTTGGCGAATGCTCAAAGGTGACGATCTCGCGCCACGAATCCGTGTGGCAGGACAGATAAGCATCGCTGTTGGTGTTCTTGTAGCTGCCACCATAGCGATAGAATTTCGCCGCCTGGCGGATCACACGGTCCGATTCCGTAATCGGATCGGGATCGGGTTTCACACCGGCCTGCCTGAACTGCGCATCCTGAAAGGTTGCGCAATAGGCATCGGTCTGCGCGTCCATGCGGTTGAACTTGGTCAGCAACGTCTGCCCAACATTCACCTGCGTCGAATAGGGCACCATGGACATCGAGGTCTTGAAGTTGTCAATCGTGCAATTGGTCGACGTACTGCCGTCGTTTGGATTGCACAGCAGAAGGTTGGAAAACTCGGTCGCGGCCTTGCGCAACTCATAGATCTTCGTTTTCCCCGTCGTGGCCGGATCATCCATCGACCCCGAGACGTCCACCACCAGCGAAATCTCGGTCAGCTGATTGATCTTGGCAGCCCCACCGCTGGCAGGGGCGTTTGCGAAATCGACACCGACCGCGCCCAGAAACGGCATGCCGACTCTCATATTCGCCGTGGCTGTCACCATCGTGCCGTCCGAGGCAACGGTGACTTTCACGTCTTCTTTCTTGATGTAATTGCCCAGGCCCGACCGGGCGAAGTAATCCAGCACGACCTCTTTCCGGTCGTTTTCCTGATCGGGGTGGGCGGCGGCCAGCAGCGCGCGGTCCATCGTGGCCTGAAGGCGGGTGCGCTGAAGCTCGTATCGCATCAGATCGACCGACAGGCCGGACACGATCAGCAAGGTTACGAAAAGGAACATCGCAAGGATGTACATCGCGCCATCCTCGTCACCGGCAAACCTGCCGACAGGACCGAGGTGCTTACGCTTGGTCGGCCCGGACTTCAAAATCCACTTTGCAATCCCCAGGCGGTCATCATTTCGCGCCATGTCGAACTCCCTTCCCATGCCCCCGCACGGTATCAACTCATAAACCAGAATGCAGTTTAACCCTCTGGTAGATTATCAATGGCTGTGGCGAAACTAAGGCATTTTTATAGCAAATGCGATTTTGTCCTTGGAAACAGTCTTTATTGTCCACAACCCGGCGACAGAACGGTCGATAAGACCGGTCTGGCACTGGACTGGCGCCAATAATCCCTGGGAATCCGGGGGTGGCTTTGGCGAGAATTAAGCCTAACCTGTTCAGACAATCGTCGCAGACAATCGATTCTGCGGCAGTGCAGAAAAGTACGCAGGGGTACAAAATATGGCTGATATGGCTAATATCAAAGAGCCGAGCTTCCGTGATTCCGTAAACCTGATGTTCGACCGGGCGGTCGCGCTGATGGATATTCCCGCAGGTTTGAAAGAGAAGATTCGCGTCTGCAACGCGACCTATACCGTGCGTTTCGGGGTCCGGTTGCGGGGGGAAATCCGCACCTTCACCGGGTATCGTTCGGTCCATTCCGAGCATATGGAACCGGTCAAGGGCGGCATCCGCTATGCCTCGGCAGTCAACCAGGATGAGGTCGAAGCACTGGCCGCGCTGATGACCTTCAAATGTGCGCTGGTCGAGACACCGTTCGGAGGGTCCAAGGGCGGGTTGTGCATCGACCCGCGGGATTACGAAGAGCATGAACTGGAGCTGATCACCCGCCGTTTCGCCTATGAGCTGGCCAAGCGCGACCTGATCAACCCGTCACAGAACGTCCCTGCCCCGGACATGGGCACCGGCGAGCGTGAAATGGCGTGGATCGCCGACCAATATGCACGCATGAATACGACCGACATCAACGCGCGGGCCTGTGTCACGGGCAAACCCACCCATGCGGGCGGGATCGCAGGCCGGGTCGAAGCGACCGGTCGCGGTGTGCAATACGCGCTGCGCGAATTCTTCCGCCATCCCGAGGATGTGGCGATCGCAAACCTGTCCGGCAAGCTCGATGGCAAGCGTATCGTTGTGCAGGGGCTGGGGAATGTGGGGTATCACGCCGCCAAGTTCCTGTCGGAAGAGGACGGCGCCAAGATCGTTGGGATCATCGAGCGCGATGGCGCGCTGGTCAATGACGAAGGGCTGGATGTCGAGGCCGTGCGCCAGTGGATCACCCAGCACGGCGGCGTCAAGGGGTTTGGCGATGCCAAATATCTTGAAGACGGCGGGAAGGTTCTTGAAAGCGAATGCGACATCCTGATCCCCGCAGCGTTGGAAGGGGTGATCAACCTGTCCAATGCCGACCGCATTCAGGCCCCCCTGATCATCGAGGCTGCGAACGGTCCGCTGACCTCGGGCGCCGATGAGATCCTGCGCAAGAAAGGCACGGTCGTCATTCCCGACCTTTATGCCAACGCCGGCGGTGTGACGGTCAGTTACTTCGAATGGGTCAAGAACCTGAGCCATATCCGCTTTGGCCGGATGCAGCGCCGCCAGGAAGAAGCCCGCCACCAGTTGGTGGTGGACGAGTTGGAGCGGCTGGACCGCTATCTTGGTGATGCCTGGTCCATGACGCCGCAGTTCAAGGAAAAATACCTGCGCGGCGCGGACGAGCTGGAGCTGGTGCGCTCGGGTCTGGATGACACCATGCGCACGGCCTATCAGGATATGCGCGAGGTTTGGCATTCACGCGACGATGTCGATGACCTGCGCATGGCGGCCTATATCGTCGCCATCAAGCGGGTCGCCGCAAGCTATCGCGCCAAGGGCTTGTAACCCCAGGGCCGCCCTTTTCCCGAACCACGTGAAAAGGGCGGCTTATCCATCTGTTTTCAAATCGTTTATTGCCGCGACCGCTCGGCCTTTGCCGCGTCTTGCAGCAGCCAGTATTGCAGGGCATCGCGAATGCCTTCGGCGGCCTTCTTGCGCCAGGTGTCATCCTGTAGCAACTCGCGGTCGCGGGGCGATGACAGGAAGCCCAACTCGATCAGCGCCGAGGGGATGTCAGGCGCCTTCAAAACCGAGAACCCGGCTTTCATGCGTGGGGATTTATAGGTCGATCCGGTCGCGGAATATATCCCTTCGACCAGGGCGTCGGCCAGCGCCTCGGCCCGTGGGGTGGTTTCGGTCCGGGCCAGGTCCATCAGGACCAGCGCCACCTCGTCAGATTGGCGGCTCAGATCGACGCCTGCCAGAATATCCGCACGGTCGTGCCGCTCGGCCAGGGATTGCGAGGCCGCATCCGAGGCCTCGTCCGACAGCGTATAGACCGTGGCCCCGGTTGCCCTGCCCTGCGCCAGCGCGTCCGCATGAAGCGACAGGAACACGTCGGCACCCGCCCGCCGCGCGATGGTCACGCGTTCTTCCAACGGCACGAACACATCGCTGTCGCGGGTCATCACAACCTTGAACCCGCCTGCACGCAACAGGATTTCCTGCAACTGCCGCGCAAAGGTCAGCATCAGGTCGGCTTCGACCACGCCTTCCCGCTCGGCGCCCGGATCAATGCCGCCATGGCCGGGATCCAGCACCACCACCAGATCGCCAAACCCGGTTTGGCGCGTCTTCGGGGACGGCATGGGGCGTGGCGTGGCCGGTGCGAACAAGGCGCTTTCCGGCGCACCGGTTTTTGCTGCAAACGCATCCGGTGACGCCTGCACAAGATCCAGCCGCATCACCGCCGCATCCCCTTCCGCACCGGGCGCACTCATCCAGGCGTTTTCAACCACCATGGGCGCGGCAAGGGTCAGCACCAGACGCGTCCAGCCCGGTCGAAACAATCCCGCGCGAATGTCGGCAACACGGTCAGAACCAGCCAGAAGTGCCCCGGCGTCCAGCCCGGCCCAGTTCAGTTCCGAGAAATCCAGCACCACGCGATGCGGATCATCCAGTGTGAACACCCGCCACGGCACGGCGCGCGTCATCCGAATCTCAAGCGTCGTCCCGCGCCAGCGATCGGTCAGCGTGACGCCCGTGTCAGTCAGGCGCGCAAGGCCTGTCAACGCCTGTTCGGTGGGGTTCGGGACAGGCGCCGCCGCGGTGCGCGGCGCAGGGCGGGCATCCGGCGCGGTGACGGTGTCTTGTATCGGTCGGGGTTCGGGCGGCATGGACGAGGTGGGCGCCGCTGTTTCCTGCGCCGCAAGGGCACCCGCCATAAGGCCAGCAACCCCTGCCGCCAGCAGGGTTGCCCCTGCCCTGCGTTTCATCCGTCCTGTCATCGTGATCTGCCCCTGCCCCGGATTCATTCCGGGCAGAGCTTATCAAGCCCGTCCCGGAAGGTCAGCCATGAATGGACGCGGCCTCAGCTTTCTTCGCGCTTGGCGGCGATGATCTGTTCCATCTGCTCAAGCGGCATATAGCCACGTGCCATGGTATCGTGCATCACGAAGGCCGGGGTGCCGGTGATCTGCAACCGCTGCCCCAGCGCCCGGTTTTCCGCCAGGATGGCATCGACTTCGGGAGCGTCCATCCCGTCGGCAATCGCCTGCCCGTCCAGCCCAAGGTCATTGCCCAGCTTGATCAGGCTATCGACCGAGACATTGCCCCGAAGCGTGATCAGCGCATCATGCAGCGTGGCGTAAGCCTGCTCGCCCGCAAGCTTCTGTCCCGAAATCGCGAAACGCGCCGACAACATGCTGGCTTCGCTGAGGATCGGGAATTCCTTCAGGATCAGGCGCACGCCCTTGTCCTTTTCCAAAAGCTCCTGCACCACGTCATAGGATTTGCGACAATAACCACATTGGTAGTCCACGAACTCGACAATCGTGATGTCGCCATCGGGGTTGCCTGCGATATGGGAATAGCCGTCATTGAACAGGGCGTCGGCATTCACCTTCACAAGGTCCGTGTCCATCGCGTCCTGCGCATGGGCCTGGCGTTCTTCCAATACACCGATGGCTTCCATCAGCACTTCGGGATTGTCCAGAAGATAGGCGCGGACCTCGTCCCGGAAGGCGTTGCGTTCGTCGTCCGTCATGCTGGTCAGATCAAGCGCGTGCCCCGGCAGGGCAGTGGCAACAGTCAGCGCAGTGGTCAGCGCCAGGGTCCGTGTGATGTTCATGTCATTCGTCCGTTCTTGTTCATGCGTGCCGATCCGGCCCGCGCATAGCTTAACAGTCGGGCGCGCCACGTAACTGCACAATCCCGCGATCACCCCTGCGTTTACGTCATTGGCGCGGCGCTGCCAACCGACGACCTGCCCCGGCGACCTGCGACAAAATCCGCGACAGCGCGGCATTGACTTTGCCCTGCGTCAAGGGCACCCACGCGACGCACAGTATGATGAGGACGCCATGAAAAGCTCAACCCGCGGTATTGTCGATCCGTTTATCGTCATGGATGTGATGGAGGCCGCCCGTGCCGCCGAAGCCGCGGGGCGTCACATCATCCATATGGAGGTGGGCCAGCCATCGACCCCCGCACCGCAGAAAGCGCGCGAGTCGCTGGCACAGGCGATGCAGGGCGAGGCGCTGGGATACACCGTGTCCCTTGGCCTTCCGGCACTTCGGGAAGGCATCGCAGGCCTTTATAAAGATTGGTATAATCTGGACATCGACCCCGCGCGCGTCGTGGTCACACCGGGCAGCTCGGGGGCGTTCATCCTGGCCTTCACAGCGTTGTTTGACGCGGGTGATAAGGTCGGGCTGGGCGAACCGGGATACCCGTCTTACCGGCAGATCCTGAAAGCCCTGAACCTCACACCGGTGGGCATTCCGACCCGCGCGGAAAACCGCCTGCAACCCGTCCCGTCCGAGATCCCCGGCGATCTGGTCGGGTTGATCACCGCCTCGCCCGCCAACCCGTCGGGCACGATGCTGGACCATGCCGCGCTTGAGGGGTTGATCGGCACCTGCCACGCGCAGGGCACCAGCTTCATCGCGGATGAAATCTATCACGGGCTGCAATATGAGGGCCGCGCGGTGTCGGCGCTGGAAGTGTCCGACGATATCTACGTGATCAACAGCTTCTCGAAATACTTCTCGATGACTGGCTGGCGGGTGGGCTGGATGATCGTGCCCGACGACCATGTGCGGCTGATCGAACGGCTGGCGCAGAACATGTTCATTTGCCCATCCCATGCCAGCCAGATCGCGGCCCTCGCCGCGCTGGACGGGCGGGACGAGCTGGACGCGAACCTGTCCACCTATGCCACCAATCGCCGGATGATGATCGAAGAGCTGCCCAAGATCGGCTTCAACAAGTTCGCCCCGCCCGACGGTGCGTTCTATATCTATGCCGATGTCAGCGACCTGACCGATGACAGCCGCGCCTTCGCCGCCGAGATCCTGGACAAGGCGGGCGTCGCTGTGACCCCGGGCATGGATTTCGACCCGGCGCGCGGGCACCAGACCTTGCGGTTTTCCTATGCCCGGTCGACCGAAGACATCCGCGAAGGGTTGGCACGGCTGCGTGATTTCATGACGGGCAGGACGCGCGCCTGACCCGACAGGAAAGACACGAATCTGTGGAATCGCGCCAGTGTCCACCCATCTGTTATATCCGAATTTTCCCCACCTGATTGACAGTAGGTCAAAGTTTTCCTGTTTGGCGCTCATATCCCCATAAATAGTGAGTTAACATTCACCAACATCCCGGAAAAAGGCAGTTTTTGCCAAAGTTTGCCTTTATTTCACCTTTCTTACTTGTAAATAACGGCGTGTTAAGTTCGCTGCGTTTCAAGTGTGGTGGAGCTGACATGCGAAGCCCTGACGGCCGGTTTGATCGCGCATACGAGCGCTCTGGCTGTTGGATGTGGTGAAATAGCAAGATCACCCGGTTCGCCTGTCACCTCCTGCCGGGGCGCGGTCTGCATCAGAATAACGATTTTGGGGAAACCCACGGTTAAAAGGTAAGATATTATGGCGACGATGAATTCGGGTCTGGGTGGCGCGGCCGGCTATGGCGAAGGTGTGTTCACGTCATCAACGTTGGCTGCGGGAAATCTGGATGACGGTTCGGTCCAGGTCGATATCTCATCCGTTTTCGGAAGTGGTATCGACTTTTTCGGCACCACCTATTCTTCAATCTACATCAACTCGAACGGTAACATCAGTTTCGGGACGGCCAACACGGATTACCAATCCAGCAACCTCGCTGCTGAAAACGTATCGGTGATCGCGCCCTTCTGGTCCGACGTCAATCTGAACAATGGTGGCGAGATCTATTGGGACCTCGACCCGGCAAACGGCACGGTGACTGTCACCTGGCTGGATGTCGAACCATACAACGGCAGCGGCACGAACTCGTTCCAGGTGGTCCTGACATCGAACGGCGGCGGCGATTTCAATGTCGAGTTCATCTATGAAGACATCGAATGGACCAGCGGTTACAACCAGAACGCGCAGGTCGGTATCACCGATGGCGGGTCGAACGACATCATTCTCGACGGGTCCGGCAACGCGACCGAGCTTGCCAATTACGAAAACAACGATTTCGGTGGGGGCGATCCGAACGGCACCTATGATCTGACCTTTGTGAACGGCAGCCCCGTTGTTTCCGACGGCATACTGACTGGCACCGAAGGCGACGATGTCATCGACGGATCGTTCACCGACGAAGACGGCGACGATGTCGATGGCGGCGACGGGACGGGTGTGGGCGGAAATGACGACATCATTTTCGGCTATGGCGGCAATGATACGATTTCATCCGGCGCCGCGAACGACACGGTCGAAGGCGGCGACGGCGACGACACCATTGATGGCGGCACCGGCGATGACACCATCTATGGCGACAACAACCCGGCAAGCCCCCCTTCCGAAGTGCTGGACTGGAGCGCACAGGGCGGCGACGGCACCAATCTGAGCGCGGGGTTCACCCAGAACACCGGCGAGATGGATGTCTCGGTCAGCTTTTCAAGCGATGGCACCAACGCCCCCCTTTACCGGGTCGAAACAAGCGACACCACCTATGCCGCCCCGGGCGAGGATTTCGACCGGAATTCAAGCCTGTATCTTTACGGCAATGGCGATGGCACGACATCGACGACAACGATTGATTTCGCGGCGGCTGCCGGAAGCAGCTCTCTGGACGAGGTTCAGAATATCTCGTTCCGCATCAACGATGTGGATTGGGGATCAGGCAACCACACCGACGTGGTGACGGTGAACGCGATTGATGCAAACGGAAACCCGGTGACTGTCACGCTGACCCCCGGCGGCGGCGACACCGTATCCGGCAACACCGTGACCGCCAACGCGGTGGCCAACACCCAGAACCAGCTGGACGGATCGGTTCTGGTCGAAATCGCCGGCCCGGTCAGCGAGATCGAGATCATCTATGGCAACGCCCAGTCGGGCACGCAGGCGATCTATCTTTCGGATCTGCATTTCGACACGATCCCCGACCCGGCGTTGGGCGGCGATGACACCATCGACGGCGGCGACGGTGACGACACCCTCTATGGCCAGGGCGGCAATGATACGCTGACCGGCGGTCTGGGGGTCGATACGCTGGATGGTGGCGCCGGGGCAGATACGCTGAATGTCGCGGCCGGTGACACCGCCCTGGGCGGCACCGGATCGGACACGTTCATCCTGGATGCCGCGACCGCGCTGGACGGCTCGGGGTCGACCATCACCATTGATGGCGGTGAAGACGCCGATGATGGGGATACCGATACGCTGAACCTGACCGGCCTTGTCAGCAATTGGTTTGATGTGGACTTTGATCCGGTCAATTCGGAAAACGGGACGGCAACGCTGTCAGACGGCACCACCCTGACCTTCACGAATATCGAAAGCGTCATCATCTGCTTCACCACGGACACGCTGATCCTGACGGATCGTGGTGAGCGGCCGATTCAGGACCTGCGCCCGGGCGACATGGTCGTGACCCGCGACAGCGGGCTGCAACCCATTCGCTGGATGGGTCGGAAAACCGTGTCTGGCCATGGAAAACTGGCCCCCATCCATATCGGACAGGGGCGGTTTGGCAATGACAGGCCGCTTCTGGTCTCGCCGCAGCACCGCATGGTCTATGCCGGGCATGAAGCCACGCTGCTGTTTGCAGAACGCGAGGTGATGGTGCCTGCCAAACATCTGGTCGATGGCAAGGGGGTCGTGGTCCGGCCGATGGATCAGGTGACCTATTTCCACATGATGTTCGACCGGCACGAGGTTGTGTTTGCCAACAAGGCTGCGACCGAAAGCTTCCATCCCGGTCACGAAGGGCTGGGCGCCATCGACGACGCCGCGCGGGCAGAACTGTTTACGCTGTTCCCCGATCTGCGCGCCGACCCGCGGCATTACGGCAATACCGCACGTCTGGTGCTGCGCGCCTTCGAGGCCCGCGCCCTGCCCCCGGCCGCATAAGTCGCACAGGATGCCTTGATCCGTTCCGATGTGTTGCGGATCGCAACGACACATCGCAGCGCATCAGACGCCCCAGAAACGCCGAACGGGCGCCGGTTGAGCGCCCGTTGTTCTTGCAGCCTCAGCCGATCACCTGGTCAGTTGATCCCGTTTTCCCGCTGCACGGCGCGGATGAAGGCGACGACATTCGCAACCTCGGCGCGGGTGATCCCCTCGACCGGGGCCATATCGCCGAATTTCCAGTGATGCGCGCGGACGCCAAGCTCGGCCGCGCGGAAAAAGGCGATGTCGGCGTGATGCGACGGCTCATAGATCTTGTGGATCAGGGGCGGCCCCGCCCCGTTGCGCCCCCCTGCGGTATCGCCATGGCAGGACGCGCATTTCGCCACGAACACCGTCTGGCCAATCTGCTCGGCACCATCCAGCGCGGGCAGGTTGACCGGAACAAGTTGATCGTCGGACACCATCCCGGGTGCCAGATCGCCATCCGCGCCGGAGGTGATCTGATCCGGTTGCGAGGGCGGCGTGCGGGTCAGGCTCCAGCCTGCCAGCGCAACCGCCACAACGGCAACACCTGCATAAATCAGTTTCGCGTTTGATCGAATCATAAGGTATCCTTTTCTTGCGGCGACCATGGGGGTTCCAGCAAGAGGAAGGTCAACACGGAAAGACGCCGATTAGGCCACCGAGGATTGCGGCGCCCGGCGGGCCACAGACCAATCGCGCGCCGCATCGCCAAAGGCGCGAAACAGGATCTGCGACACCGGATCCTGCGTGGCGTTATACTCGGGATGCCATTGAACAGACAGCGTAAAACCCGGTGCATCCTTGATCACGATCGCCTCGGGCGTGCCGTCATCGGCATGACCTTCGATCACGATGCGTGACCCGGCCGTCTTGATCCCCTGCCCGTGCAACGTGTTGGTGCGCACGCAGGTCGCCCCCAGCAGGTGATGAAACACGCCGCCTTCCTGAAAATGCACGTCGTGGCGGATGGCAAATTTTTCTTCCAGGGTGCCATCGGGCGGCATCCGGTGGTTCATTCGGCCCGGCAGATCGCGAATCTCGGGGTAAAGCGTGCCGCCCATGGCGACGTTGACCTCTTGAAACCCGCGACAAATGCCGAAGAACGGTTGCCCCCGGTCCACGCAGGCCCGGATCAGCGGCAAGGTGATCGCGTCGCGGCAGCGATCAAACTCGCCATGCGCCTCGGTCGGGTCCTCGCCATACTCTGCGGGGTGGACATTCGGCCTGCCACCTGTGAACAGAAAGCCATCGCAGGTGTCCAGCAGCTCATCCACCGTCACAAAGCGCGGATCCGAGGGCACGATCAGCGGCAGACAGCCCGAAACCTGCGAAATCGCTTCGGAATTCATCGTCCCGCCCGCATGGGTCGGATACTGGTCATTGATCAGATAGCTGTTGCCAATGATGCCGATGATGGGCCGTGTCATACCTGCTCCGGGAAATGTGTTCGCTTACAGCAGGATAATGGAACTCTGGCGCCTGCACAACGGGCACCGGCAGGCAGCGGCGTGGCTTACCCGTCCGCCACAAGCCCGGCGGCCGCGATCCCGACCTCACCCGCTGCCATGTCGTTCTCTGACGTGTCACCGGTCACCCCGACCCCGCCAACGATCTCGCCTTCCGAGTTGCGAACCACGAAACCACCGGGCACCGGCACAAGCTTGCCGTCATAGGCCCCATTGGCGGCCCCGATGAAATAGGCCTGCGCCTCGGCGCGGTCGCGTTGTGCGGTGCCGCCCATGCCCAGCATGACCGAGCCATAGGCCTTGCCGCGCGCCAGATCGAACCGGCCCGCAGGTGCGCCGTCTGAGCGTTCGAAGGCGATCAGGTGCCCGCCCGCATCCACCACCGCAACAGACAGGGGTTTCATCCCGGCCTTTGCCGCGTGGTTCAGGGTTTCACGGATGATGACGCGCGCGGCGTCTAGGGTGATCCTGGTCATCTCAATCCTCCTCGCTCGGTGGGGTTATCCGGCCAGTTGGGCCTTCCTGACCAGCCGGTGCGCATGAAGCACGGGTTCAGTATAGCCCGAAGGCTGCTTACGTCCCTTGAAAACCAGATCACAGGCTGCCTTGAACGCCTCGCCCCCGAAATCCGGTGCCATCGGCTCATAGGACGGATCGCCCGCGTTCTGGGCATCCACCTTCACCGCCATGGCGCGCATGGCGTCCATCACCTCGGCCTCGGACACGACGCCGTGATGCAGCCAGTTGGCCAGCGCCTGGCTGGAAATCCGACAGGTCGCGCGATCTTCCATCAGCCCCACATCGTGAATGTCGGGTACTTTCGAACAGCCGACGCCGGCATCCACCCAGCGCACCACGTAACCCAGAATGCCCTGGGCGTTGTTCTCAACCTCGTCGCGGATTTCGGCATCCGACCAGTTCACACCCTGCGCCACAGGGATGGTCAACAGGTCATCGAGTGTGCCACGCGGGCCTTGGGCGGCGATCTCGTCCTGACGGGCCAGCACATCGACACGGTGGTAGTGGGTGGCATGCAAGGTCGCGGCGGTTGGGCTGGGCACCCAGGCGCAATTGGCCCCGGCTTGCGGGTGTCCGATTTTCTGGTCCAGCATGTCCGCCATCCGGTCGGGCATCGCCCACATCCCCTTGCCGATCTGCGCGCGCCCACGCAGCCCGCAGGTCAGCCCGATATCGACATTGCGATCCTCATAGGCCTTGATCCAGGCGGCGTCTTTCATGTCGCCCTTGCGGACCATGGGTCCAGCTTCCATCGAGGTGTGAATCTCGTCCCCCGTGCGGTCAAGGAAACCCGTGTTGATAAAGGCCACCCGATGTTTCGCTGCACGGATACATTCCTTGAGGTTCGCACTTGTGCGCCGTTCCTCGTCCATGATGCCCAGCTTCACGGTGTATTGCGGCAGGCCCAGCAGCGCCTCGACCCGGGTGAAAATCTCATCCGCAAAGGCGACTTCTTCCGGCCCGTGCATCTTGGGTTTCACCACATAGATCGAGCCTTTGACCGAATTGCCATCCGCGCGCATCAGGTCGTGCATGGCGCACAGCGTGGTGACGACGGCGTCCATGATGCCTTCGGGCACTTCGTGACCGTCCTTGTCCAGAATGGCGGGATTGGTCATCAGGTGGCCGACGTTCCGCACGAGCATCAGCACCCGACCCTTGTGGGTCACTTGCGCGCCATCAGGCGCCGTATAGCTTATGTCATCGGCCAGTTTGCGGGTGAAGGTCTTGCCGCCTTTCGCGACCTCTTCGGTTAACGACCGGTCCATCAGGCCCAGCCAGTTGGAATAGGCCAGCACCTTATCCTCGGCATCGACGGCGGCGACGCTGTCTTCGCAATCCATGATCGCCGACATGGCGCTTTCCAACCGGATGTCCGAGATGCCCGCGCGGTCCTGCTGGCCCACGGGCGTTTGGGCATCCAGACGAAGTTCGATCATCAAACCATTGTTTTTCAGATAAATCCGCCCCTCGGCATGACCTGCGAATTGCGCGGGATCGGCCAGCGCAGGGGTCAGAGCACCATCTTTGACAGTCAGGGCGTCGATCTCTGACCAACTGCCTGCCGCCAGCGGCACCGCCTGATCCAGAAAGTCGCGCCCCCAGGCAATCACGCGGGCGCCATGTTCGGGGTCATAGCCGCCCGGCTTGGGGGCGGCACGAAGGGCATCGGTGCCATAAAGCGCATCATAAAGGCTGCCCCACCGGGCATTGGCCGCGTTCAGGGCAAAGCGCGCGTTCATGATCGGCACCACAAGTTGCGGGCCGGGGATCTCGGCAATCTCCGGGTCCACATTCTCGGTTTCGATATGGAAATCGGGGCCTTCGGGGACAAGGTATCCGATATCGGTCAGGAACGCGCGATAGGCTTCGGCGTCATGCGGCTTGCCCGCGCGGGCCTTGTGCCAATCGTCAACCTGCTGTTGAATCGTTTCGCGTTTTTGAAGAAGGTCTCGGTTCTTCGGGCCAAGCTCGTGAACGATATCCGCAAACCCGCGCCAGAAGTCATCGTATTTCAGACCGGTTTTTGCCAGCGCGCGCGTTTCAAGAAACCGCCCCAGCTCGCGATGCACTGATAATCCTTTACGGTCGATGTAGTCACTCATCCCCGGTCCCTTTTGCCCAGCATTCCAAATTTGCGGTAGACTCTCGCATACAGAGGAAAATCGCAAGCGTGATTTGTTACCCCGGCGGATAAGTAAAACTTAATCGTGAGCCAAGCGCTGCTCGTGCCTTGCAGCCCATGGAAGGCGCGTCTAACCTGCCGACCTGCACGCCTGCCGAAAGGATTTCCGATGACCGACACCGCCCCCCAGCCGATCTATCTTGCAGACTACACCCCGCCCAACTGGCTGGTCGAAGAGGTGTCACTGACCTTTGTTCTGGAACCCAGGGCGACGCGTGTGCGGTCCTCCATCCGGTTTGTGCCGAACCCCGCTGCCAGGTCCCGCGATTTTTTCCTGCACGGGGAACATCTTACCCTGATCCGCGCCACCATCGACGGGGTCGAGATCACGCCGAATATGGTCGAAGGCGGGTTGACGGCAGACACCCCCGACACCGCTTTCACGTGGGAGGCCGAGGTCGAGATCAGCCCCGAAACCAACACCGCGCTGGAAGGGCTTTACATGTCGAACGGCATGTATTGCACCCAATGCGAGGCCGAAGGCTTTCGCCGCATCACCTTCTATCCCGACCGACCCGACGTGATGGCCCCGTTCCGGGTGCGGATCGAAGGCGATATGCCGGTGCTTCTGTCCAACGGCAACCCCACCGGATCGGGCGATGGCTGGGCCGAATGGCATGACCCGTGGCCCAAGCCAGCCTATCTGTTCGCCCTTGTGGCAGGTGAGCTTATCGCGCGCGAAGACACGTTCACCACCATGTCAGGCAAGCAGGTGGACCTGAAACTGTGGGTGCGTCCGGGTGATGAGGGCAAGACCGCCTTCGGGATGGAGGCGCTGAAAGCGTCGATGAGGTGGGATGAACAGGTTTACGGGCGCGAATATGATCTGGATATCTTCCAGATTGTTGCCGTGTCGGATTTCAACATGGGCGCCATGGAAAACAAGGGGTTGAACATCTTCAACACCTCGGCGGTGCTGGCCAGC
>JAUHWP010000043.1 GCA_030424645.1 Alphaproteobacteria bacterium | reverse complement strand
CCGCGGCTCGGCGCCGTGTCTCATGGAGGTCGCGACGCCGGGCGGGCTGACGCTCCGGTTTCCGGCGGACGTCCGGCCGCGGCAACTGGCCGCGGTGCTCGCGGCGCTCGTCGGAGACGCCGCATGTTGAACCTTTCGGCGGGGACGCGATCGCCTTGCGCGAAACCCCGGCCATATTGGGCGAAATCAACGCCACCGCCATGATCAAGGACGTGCTGGACGAATTGGCCGATCTGGGCGACAGCAACATGGTGCAGGCCAAGGTCGAAGCCGTGTTGTCGCGGGTCGCCTGCCATGGCTCGATCCGGTCGGGTCGATGGATGCGGCCCGAGGAAATGAATGCCCTTCTGCGCGAGATGGAGGCGACCCCTCATTCCGGCCAGTGCAACCACGGGCGCCCCACTTATGTGGAACTGAAGCTCTCTGACATCGAAAGGCTGTTTGGCCGCACATGATCCAGATCGGTGACACCCTCTATGACCTGTCCGACCCGCTGGTTTTGGCGACCATCGGGGGTGCGATCTTGGCGCTGCTCATGTTCATCCTGTTGATTGTCGTTGTGCGCCGCGCCGGACAATCGGCGCGCGTGGCCGAAGACCTGGCTCGCCAGATGGGCGGGCTGGGGCAGGCGGTGCAGGTTCTGGGCGCGGGGCAGGACCAACTGTCAGGCGGGCTGCGCACCGTGTCGGATGCGCAATCCACCGGCCAGGCGCAGGTGTTGCAGGCGATGGAGACACGCCTGGCGCAGGTGCAAAGCCAGATGAACGACCGGCTGCATGACAACGCGATGAAATCTGCCCGCGCCATGTCGGAATTGCAGGAACGCATGAAGGAAAGCCTTCAGGGCAACACGGTCAAGACCACCGAAAGCCTGACGCAGTTGCAGGAACGGCTGGCGGTGATCGACAAGGCGCAGGACAACATCACGCGGCTGTCGGGCGATGTGCTCAGCCTTCAGGACATCCTGTCGAACAAGCAGACGCGCGGTGCCTTTGGCGAGATTCAGTTGCATGACATCGTGTCCAAGGCGCTGCCGAAAGACAGCTATGACCTGCAACAGACCCTGTCCAACGGCAAGCGCGCCGACTGCCTGATCCACCTGCCCAACCCGCCGGGGCCGATCGTGATCGACTCGAAATTCCCGTTGGAGGCTTATGAAGCCCTGCGCAATGCCGACACGCAATACGAGGTGAACGAGGCGGCGAAAGCGATGCGCGTGGCCGTGCGCGCGCATATGAAGGCGATTGCCCAGAAGTATATCATCGAGGGCGAAACCGCCGACGGCGCCCTGATGTTCCTGCCGTCCGAGGCTGTCTATGCCGAACTGCACGCCAACTTCCCCGAACTGGTGCGCGAAGGGTTCGAGGCACGCGTTTGGATCGTCTCGCCCACCACCTGCATGGCGACGCTGAACACCATGCGGGCGATCCTGAAAGACGCGCGGATGCGTGAACAGGCGGGCGAGATCCGCAAGATGCTGAAACACCTGCACCGCGACGTGGAACTGGTGGTCGAACGTGCGGGCAAGCTTGAAACGCATTTCGATCAGGCACGGCGGGACGTCGAGGGGATCACCACGGCCGCCGAACGCGCCGGGAAACGCGCGGCGCGGCTGGATAACTTCGATTTCGAGGAGTTGTCGGGCGGGGCCGAGAGTGTGGTGCCGATTGGGAAGGCGTGAGGGGGTCGCGGAGGCGCTGAAAGGGCGGCTTTGAGCCCAAGTTGAACCTAGTCGCGCATGCGCCAAGCCCGACCTAGGGAGGGCCAGGGCGCTGAGCGCGACCCCTAGCCTCAGACGATCAGGCGTTTTGCGCGCGGCAGACGTTGCAGGAAAGCCCTCCCTGGGGGGAGGTCGGGCTTGGCGCATGCGCGCCGCTGGGTGCGGTATTCAAGGTTGCGCCCAGAAGCTCAACGGCAGTTTTGTCCCGCTAATCGGCCATTCAAAAACATCCAGATTGACGCAAGCCGAACCCAAAACCCCTACGCCCCAATCTCTAACACGATCTTCCCGATGTGCTCGCTGGTCTCCATCCGTGCATGCGCCTTGGCGGCGTCCTCCAGCAGGAAGGTCTGGTCCATCACCGGGGCGACGCGACCGGCATCCAGCAGCGGCCAGACCTTGTCGGCCAGTTCCTCGGCGATGCGGGCTTTGGCAAGGTCGGATTGCGGTCGCAGGGTTGATCCTGTGACGGTCAGGCGTTTGGCCATGATCATGGCAAAGTTGACCTCGGCCTTGGGGCCGGACAGGAAGGCGATGTGGACCATGCGGCCTTCGACGGCCAGGCACTTGATGTTGCGCGCGATATAATCGCCGCCCACCATGTCGAGGATCAGGTTTGCACCGCCCTCGGGTTTCATCACCTCGACGAAATCTTCGGTCTTGTAGTTGATGGCGCGCTCCGCCCCCAGATCGCGACAGACGGCGCATTTCTCGTCCGATCCGGCTGTGGTGAAGACCCTCGCACCAAAGACGTTGGCCAATTGGATCGCGGTGGTGCCGATGCCGGAGCTGCCGCCGTGCACCAGGAATCGTTCACCCGCCTGCAAGCCGCCGCGCATGAAGACATTCGACCAGACGGTGAAGAAGGTTTCGGGCAGGCAGGCCGCCTGTTTCATGCCCATGCCATCGGGCACGCGCAGGGCGTGGGCGGCGGGGGTGGTGACATATTCGGCATAACCACCGCCGGGCAGAAGGGCGCAAACCTTGTCGCCCACGGTCCATTCGGTGACGCCTTCGCCCAGCGCCGCAACCTCGCCCGAGGCTTCAAGGCCGGGCAGGGGGCTGGCGGTCGGGGGCGGGGCATAGCTGCCCGCCCGTTGCAGCGCATCGGGGCGGTTCACGCCCGCAAAGGCGACTCGGATCAGGATGTCGCCGGGGCCGGGGGCCGGGATCGGTTGTTCGGACAGTTGTAGAACCTCAGGCCCGCCGGGTTTCGTAATCTCGATTGCGCGCATGGTGTCAGTCATTCTTGCCCCCAGCCTTGTTGCCTGTGTCTTCCGGTTCCCAGCGGCCGGGGTAATTCGGGTTCGGTCCGCCCGGCGCCTTGATCGTATCCAGTATCTTGCCCGGCCCGGACATGAACGCCTTGTAAAGCGCGGTCTCGCGGGCCTGACCCTTGATCTTCTCGATCTTCATCACATCGTCGATCCGGCGGTCAAGGAACGCCCATGTCGCCGCGTGCCCTTCGCTGTCATCGCCCAGCCAGAACAGCACGACGGACGAATAGACCGCCGACAGCGTGGCGCGTTTTGTATACCAGTTCAGGTCGGTCGAGCTGTCGCCCAATGTCTCCCAGATCAACCCGCAGGTCTGCCACAGGGCCGCCGCCCCGTCGCCCGCGTTCTGGGGCAGCGCAAAGAACGCCATGCCCTTGCGCACCAGTTCCTTGTCAGCGACCTCAAGCCGATACCGCACGCCCGCCGCGATCTTGTCACGAAACCGCATGTTTCCCAGATCGGCCGTGGTCAGGCGGGCCACCATGTCCTCGTCCCCCTTGCGGTGATAGGCCAGCGCAAGGTCCAGCGCACCGCGTGGAAACATGGCGCGGGCTTCCGCCTCGGTCAGGTCGCAATCCTGCGCGGCGGCGATCAGGGTCGCATCGCTCCACCCGTCGAAGGGGACGTGGGCAATGGCGGCTTCCAGCATTTTCTCTTTCTCGATCATGATTGGGCCTCGTGTCTGAGGGTGAACTGGACAAATGCGGTCATGAGTGTTAGATGAGCGCTTCCTGCAATTCTGCAAACTCTAACTTAGAAAGGTGGTGACAACCACATGCAGGTTTCGGTTCGCGATAACAACGTAGACCAGGCGCTTCGTGCGCTGAAGAAGAAACTTCAGCGTGAAGGTGTCTTCCGCGAAATGAAGCTTCGGCAACATTTCGAGAAGCCCTCCGAGAAGAAAGCGCGCGAGAAGGCTGAAGCGATTCGCCGTCAGCGCAAGCTGGCTCGGAAAAAAGCGCAACGCGAAGGCATGATGTAAATCACGCCCAAGCGTATCGGTGAGTGGGTTGTCAACCGCTCGCCATGACGACCCCCGCAGCCTGGCTTCGGGGGTTTGTTGTTTCTGGGGATACTGCGGGGCCTACTGCGCGGCCTGCCATGCCCCCAGGATATACCGGCTGGTCATCAGGTCCAGATGCGCGCCGCCGCCGTTCTTGTATAGCGTGATGTCGTCAGGCTGCCGGGTGAACACGCCGTCCTTCTGGTCATAAAGATCCCCCACCACGTCATCGCGGGCAATCACGCCGCGCGACAGCGGGTCCTTGAATTCGCCGATATGGTCCAGCACCGTGTCGCGGCTGTCCATGAACAAGCGAGCGCGGGTCAGGGCGGTGTCGTCGGCCTCGCGCATGTCGGGGCGATAGGCGCCGATCAGGTCCAGATGCTGGCCGGGCCGCAGCCAGTCGCCCTTGATCAGCGGATCGGTGGTCATGGTGGCCGAGGTGATGATGTCGGCCTGCGCCACGCCATCTTCAAGCGATGCGACGGCTTCGGTCTTGTCACACGTGTCGGCGAATTTCCTGGCGCCGTCAGGGCTGCGGTTCCAGATCAGGAACCGGGCATCGGGAAACACCGCGCCATAGGCTTCACGCAGGTTGCGCCCCACCGTGCCTGCGCCGACAATCAGGACCACCTTGCTGTCGGGCCGTGCCAGCAATCTTGCACCCAGCACACTGTCACCGGCGGTTTTCCACTTGGTGACCAGATGGAAATCGACAATCGCGTCCAGCAGCCCGGTGACATCATCATAAAGGTTCACCGCGCCATGGATCATCGGCTCGCCCCGTGCCGGATTGCCCGGCATGATGTTGGCGGTCTTGACGGCAATGCCCAGCCCGTCGATCCAGGCGGACCGGGTCAGCATCGTGTCATCGCCCCGATACAGGAAGGTATCGCCGATCTCGGCTTTCGGGCGGGTGTGACCCTGCAAGATTGCATCGGTCAGCGCGCGCCAATCCAGCAGGGTTTCGGCATCGAAGGGAATCATGGCAGGGGTCATAGGTCGGCCTTGTCTATCAGCCCGCAAGCGATCAGGTGATCGGCCCAGTTGCGCGGCGCAGTGAAGTGGTGGGTTTGCCAGCCGCGCTTTGCGGCGGCGGCGATGTTTTCAGCGCGGTCATCGACGAACAGAAGCGTTTGCGGATCGTGTCCGCAATCGGCCTCGACCATCTGGTAAATCTGCTCATCAGGTTTTGCCACGCCCATATGGCCGGACAAATAGCGGCGGTCGAAATCTGACAGGAACCCGAATTTCTCTTCGGCCAGAACAAACGGTTCCCGGCCAAAATTCGACAAGGCGAAAACGGGAATGTTGCGGCGCTTCAACGCTTTCAACGTCTGAACAGACAGGTCGATGGCAGGCTGTGCCATCTCAAGCCAGCGGTCGTGCCACCAGCGGATTTCATCGCGATAGGCCGGATTCTGCTCGGCAAAATCATAGATGACTTGTCGGAATGCCCCGCCCCGGTCGACCCGGTCGTTCATGGCGTGCAAATCCACCGTGGCGAACATCTCTCGACGGCGCTCGGCCCCGATCCATTGGTCATACAGGTCTTCCGGCTGCCAGCGGATCAGCACGTTTCCGATGTCGAAAACGACCGCGCCGATGGTCCGGGATGATATCGTGTTTTGTGTCATGCCCAGACCCTAACGAAGCCAGGTTACGGTGCAAGCAGGTTTGCACCCGACCTTGTGCGGGCTGCCCACTGCTCTGCCTGTTGAGACCGGCGAATGCCGCATTGCATCGGCCCGATGCCGCATCCGCCATTGTGTTTCGCATGATTTTCCGGTTCAAACCCCGACAGGACAAGGAGCGCGACATGACCACCTGGATCACGATCTGCGATACATGCAAACGCGAAGGTTGGGATGCGGCACAAAGTTCGCTGACCGACGGCGAGGTGCTGGCAGCCCTGATCGAAGAGCGCGCATCGGGGACGGCAGTCAGGACCCGCCGCGTGTCCTGCCTGATGGGCTGCGATAACAGCTGCAATGTGGCAATCCAGGCAGCCGGCAAGCTGGCCTATACATTGGGCAAGTTCGACCCAACCGATGAGGCCGCACAGGGCGTCGTCGATTACGCGAAAGCCCATGCCGAAAGCGCGTCTGGTCAGGTGCCCTATCGCGAGTGGCCGCAGGCGGTGAAAGGGCATTTCGTAACCCGCCACATGCCGTTGCCTGATAGCGAATGACCCCGGCAACACCGATACGCGACCATGGTGGCGGGCTGGATGCCGCCATGGCCCGATATGGTGGGTCGCGCACGGATTGGCTGGACCTGTCGACGGGGATCAACCCCGCGCCCTATCCCGTGGGCGCTTTGCCTGATCACATATGGGCGACCCTGCCGGATCAGGCTGCGTTCGAACGGCTTGAGCGCGCCGCGCGGCGGTTCTGGTCGGTGCCCGATGGTGCGGCGGTTCTGGCTGCCCCCGGTGCCTCGGCCCTGATCGCGCGAATCCCGAGCTTGCGCGGCGCAGGTCGGGCCGTGATCGCCGGCCCGACATACAATGAACACGCCGCCGCCTTTCGCGCGCACGGATGGACTGTTGCCGAGGATGGCAGCGGTGACGCCCGCGTGATGGTGCATCCGAACAACCCTGACGGCCATCTGTGGACGCAGCCAGACTTTGATCAGCCCCTCACGGTGATTGATGAAAGCTTTTGCGACGTCACGCCGGACGCCAGCCATGTTCAGGCCGCAACGAAGCCCGGCGTGCTGATCCTGAAAAGCTTTGGCAAGTTCTGGGGGTTGGCGGGGGTGCGGCTTGGTTTTGTTATCGGTGACCCCGTACTGATTGCCCGACTGCGTGAAACCATCGGCCCCTGGCAGGTGTCCGGCCCAGCACTGTCCATTGGGGCGCGGGCGTTGGAAGATTTGGCCTGGGCAGATCAGACACGCGCAAGGCTTGTGGCCGATGCGGCGCGACTGGATGAGCTGATGACCGGCAAGGGGGCCAAGCTGGTTGGGGGCACCACGCTGTTTCGACTTTATGATGTTGGGGATGCCGCGGTCTGGCAGCAACGGCTGGCCGAGGGGCATATCTGGTCGCGGGTGTTCCCCTATTCCGACAAGTGGCTGCGGCTTGGATTGCCACCCGCCGATGGATGGGCGCAATTGGAGCGTTCATTATGAGCACCCCCCTGATCCTTGCCCTTGCCTTGCTGCTGGATGCTTTGCTGGGTGAACCCGAATGGCTATGGAAACGTGTGCCGCACCCCGCGATCCTGATGGGACGGGCCATCGACTGGCTGGACGAGACCTTCAACCACGGTGATAAGCAGATGGCGCATGGGGCCTTGGGCATCATGGCGTTTTGCCTGATCGCGGCCATGACCGGCTGGGCCATTGCAGACCTGTCGTTCGGTGGCGTGCTTGAGGTGATCGTGGTCGCCATCCTGCTCGCGCAGAAATCGCTGGCACAGCATGTGCAGGCGGTGGCGGATACGCTGCGGCAGTCAGTGGAACAAGGGCGAAGCGCAGTCAGCCAGATCGTCGGTCGGGACACGGCGCAGATGGACGGCCCTGCCATTTCGCGCAGTGCCATCGAAAGTGCGGCGGAAAACTTCTCGGACGGCGTGGTTGCGCCCGCCTTCTGGTTTCTTATTGCGGGGCTTCCGGGCATCCTTGTCTACAAGCTCGTGAACACAGCAGACAGCATGATCGGCTATCGCACCCCGCGCCACGAGGCGTTCGGCAAGTTTGCCGCCCGGCTGGACGATGTGATGAACTGGGTGCCTGCGCGCCTGTCTGCCGCGTTGTTCATGGTCAGCCGCAGGCAGTGGCGCGCGTGGCCTGTCATTCGACGTGATGCCCCGCTGCACCGGTCCCCGAATGCCGGCTGGCCCGAAGCCGCGATGGCCGCGACGCTGGGTGTCGCCCTGTCCGGCCCGCGATCCTATGAGGGCGAGTTGCGTGATTTCCCGTGGGTCAACGCGGAAGGCGCGCGCGACATCGGCCCCAAGGAAATCGACCAATCGGTTGACCTGTTGTGGTCGGGCTGGCTGGTGATGCTCGGGTTCGTGATCCTGCTTGTGGTTGTCACCTAGGGTCATTCAGGTAACCTGCCCCCAGTTCAATACGAGGTTGCATCATGCACAAGATCCTGACCCGCGCCGCCCTTGCGATATGTCTGACGGCCACCCCTTCCGTCGCCCAGCTTGTGAAATGTGGCGGAGGGTTCAACGCGTTTACGACCGCCATGAAGAACGAAGCCGTGAACCGCGGGCATTCGAAAGTCGATGTCGACGCCTTCTTCGCATCCGTCCGGCACGATCCGGCCACCATCAAGGCGGACCGGGCACAGGGTATTTTCCAGCGACCGTTCATAGATTTCTCGCGACGCCTGATCAGCAGCGACCGGATGGCGCGCGGCAAATCGATGATGAAGAAATACGCCAGCGTCTACGATAGGATGGAGCAGACCTACGGCGTCAGCCGGGGCGTGTTGACGGCCTTCTGGGCGTTTGAAACCGACTATGGCGCGGTGCAGGGGGATTTCAACACGCTGAATTCCCTGATGACCTTGTCACATGATTGCCGCCGCCCCGAATTGTTCCAGCCGCAGGTCTTTGCCGCGCTCGAGCTTTTTGAGCAGGGCAGCTTCAATCCCAAAACCTCGAAAGGGGCGTGGGCTGGCGAGATCGGCATGGTGCAGATGTTGCCCGGTGACATCATCGAAGCCGGGGTAGACGCCGATGGCAACGGCACGGTCGATCTGCGCACATCCCCCGCCGATGCGCTGCTGTCCGGGGCGAACATGCTGCGCAACCTGGGCTGGCGTGCGGGCGAGCCGTGGTTGCAGGAAGTGAGTGTTCCGCAGGAACTGGACTGGTCGAAGACCGGACTGGATACGACCCTGAGTGTGGGCGAATGGGCAGACCTCGGCGTGACACCGCGACACGGATCACTGGGGGCTCCGAGCCTTCCGGCCTCTATACTCTTGCCGCAAGGGCGCAAGGGGCCGGCCTTTATCGCCTATCCGAATTTCAATGTGTATTTCGAATGGAACAAAAGCTTCGTCTATGTCACCACTGCCGCCTATTTCGCCACGCGGCTCGAAGGGGCACCGGTCTATAATGCCGGCAATCCCGATCCGGCTTTCACTGGCCAGCAGATGAAGGCGCTTCAGAAAAAGCTGCAGGCACGGGGCCATGATGTCGGCAAGGTCGATGGCATTCTGGGCGCGATGACCCGCGCCGCCGTCCAGAAAGAGCAGATCCGGCTTGGCCTGCCCGCCGATGCGTGGCCGACCGCAGAATTGCTGAACGCGCTTTAGGACAGTTGTTCTTCGAAGCTTTTGACAAGTTCGGTCCAGATGTCGAACATCTCGTCGAAATCATCTGAATCTACCCCGGCATTGCCGGTATAGATATCGTATTCCAGCTTTTTGCGGCCCTCGTCATCCTGATAGACACGGCCATAGCGTTGATCGGCATTCCACGTGTTCAGCGCTTCGGGGGAAATCTCGTTATCGGCTGTGTAACCGGCATAGAACTGGATCGAATTTCAGTTCTGATTGTCGGTGCAGCCGTAAAAGAAAATCGCAAATGTCGTGCCATAATACTGAAGCTCGATCAACGGGTCGCCAACGCTGTCTTCGGTGAGGGTGGCCGGGGCGCCGATGTCCTGAAAATAGGCCAGCACGCTTTGCGGATCAGACGCCTTGATCGGGTCGGCACTGGCGCTTGTCACCACGCCCGCCGCAATCAATGCCGACGCTGCAAATGTTTGAAAACTCATGATATTGCTCCTGATCCGTTTCGACGAACCTAGATGAGACTGCCAGCTTGCGCAACGGATGGGTCAGGCGACCAGAGCCTCGGCCCGTTTCAGATCGACGCTGACCAATTGGCTCACGCCCATCTCGGCCATGGTGACACCGAACAGACGGTCCATCCGCGCCATCGTTACGGCGTGGTGCGTGATGATCAGGAAACGCGTGTCGGTGCGACGCGTCATCTCGTCCAGCAGATCGCAGAAACGGGTGACGTTGGCGTCGTCCAGCGGCGCGTCGACCTCGTCCAGCACGCAGATCGGGGCCGGGTTGGCCAGGAACACGGCAAAGATCAGCGCCAGCGCGGTCAGGGTCTGTTCGCCGCCCGACAGCAGGCTGAGTGTCGACAGTTTCTTGCCCGGTGGCTGGCACATGATTTCAAGCCCGGCTTCCAGCGGATCGTCGCTTTCGACCAGCACCAGTTTCGCTTCGCCGCCGCCAAAAAGATGCGTGAACAGGTTGCCGAAGCTCTGGTTCACCTGCTCAAACGCGGTCAGAAGACGCTCGCGCCCTTCCTTGTTCAGGCTGGCAATGCCCGCGCGCAGCTTCTTGATCGCCTCTTCCAGGTCGGTCTTTTCCTTCAGCAGGGTGTCGTGCTCTTCCTGAACCTCTTTCGCGTCCTCTTCGGCGCGCAGGTTCACCGCCCCCAACGCATCGCGCTGGCGTTTCAGGCGGTTCACATCATGCTCGATCTGATCGGATGACGGCATCTTGTCGGGATCGGCATCCAGATTGTCCAGCAACGCCTCGGGCGTGGTTTCCATGTCCTCGGCGATGCGTTCGGCGGCATAGGTTACGGTCTCACGGGTGGCCTCGGCGCGGGCTTCGGCGCGGGCGCGGGCCTCGCGGGCTTCACCGGCTGCGCGTTCGGCATCGCGTTCGGCCGTGGTGGCGTCACGTTCGGCGGTTTCCCCTTCGGCCAGCTTGTCGGCGGCCCCTTTGCGCCGGGTTTCGGCATCATCAATCGCGTGTGCCAGTTCAGCCCGCTTGGCGACCAACGCCTCGGGTGCCGCGCTGGCTTCGCCCAACTCGGCTTCGCTTTCGGTCTTGCGCTCTTCCAGCTCGGCGATCCGCTTGCCCGCTGTTTCCAAACGGTGTTTCCAGCCCGAGATTTCCTTGATGATTTCCTGGCTGCGCCGGGTCCGGGCCTCACCCTCGCGCCGTAACTCATCGTGGGCGGACCGTTTGGTCATCATCGTCATGCGCGCGGCTTCCACCGCCATCTTGACGTCTTCAACCTGCGCCCGCGCGGCATCCAGATCGCCCAGGTCGGCCACGCCGCGTTCGGCTTCGACCAACCGCTGGCGCGCGCCCATGGTTTCTTCTTCATGGCGTTTCAGCGCCATGCCCAGGTTTTCCAGCTTGCCGCCCGCGATGTTGCGATCGGCTTCGGCGCGGGACAAGGCGCGGTTGGCATCGGCCATGGCACGATCTGCGTCGCGGCGCACATCCCGTGCGCGTTTGTCGGCCTCGGTCGTTTCGACCAGCCGTGCCTTCAGCGTTTCATGCGCCGCACGTGCCCCATCGGCCCGGGCCGAGGCATCTTCCAGATCCTGTTTCAGCTCTTGCAGGCGGTTCAACTGTTCCAGCCGCAAGGCGGCGGTGGATGGCTGATCCTCGGCGCCCGCGCGGAACCCGTCCCAGCGCCACAGGTCGCCTTCCATCGACACCAGCCGTTGGCCCGGTTTCAACTCGGCTTGCAGCCGCGCGGCATCGTCTGTCGACACCAGCCCAATCTGGCTCATCCGGCGGGCCAGCACCTCGGGCACGGTGACGTAATTGGACAACGCACTGACGCCATCCGGCAGGGCTTGCGCCTGAGCATAGGCAGGCAGTGAGGCCCAGCCCGACGGCGCATCGCCGTCGATCACCGGTGCGCGCAGATCATCAGCCAGCGCGGCACCCAGCGCCTTCTCGTATCCCGGTTTGACCCGCAGATCATCCAGCACCTGCCCACCTTCGGACGCATCCCGTTCGACCAGCCGGGCCAGGGCCTGCACTTCGGCATGAAGCGCGTTCACCTCGCCTTCGGCCGAGGATCGGGCGGCGCGCGCGTCCGCCTCGCGGGCTTGGGCATCTGCGCGGGCGTCGTCGGCGGCGGCCAACGCGGCCTCGGCATCCTCGGCAGCTTTTGCGGCGGTGGCCTCAGCGGTCTTGGCGGCTTCGTAATCCGTACCGGCCTTGTCCAAGGCGGCTTTCGCCTCGTCCATTGCAGCACGGGCGCGCTGGGCTTCGCCTTCGCTTTTCTCAAGCGACTTGCGGCTGTCTTCCAGTAGGCGGTGGGCAGATTGGTGACGCGCGGCCAGACGGGCAACATCTTCGGTCAGTTGCGACAGGTCGCCTTCGCGTTCCTGCAGGATCGCGGCGCTGTCGCGGGCATCGGTGCTGGCGGCTTCCAGCGCGGCATCGTGACCTTCTGACGCCTTGGTGATCTGCGTCTGTTCCCATTCCAACCGCTCGATCGTTTCGCCAGCATCTTTGTTCAAGCCGCTTTCACGATCGATGTCGCGGGACAGTTGGGCAATGCGAGCGGTCAGGGTTTCGATGCGCTGGCGCGCCTGTGCTTCCTGATCCGCCAACTGGTCGCGTTGCACTTGCAGGCGCTGCAGGACCGCAGCCGCGACCGCTTCTTCTTCGCGCAGGGGCGGCAGACGGTCTTCGGCTTCCTGCCGGGCTTTGGCGGCAGCGCGCGCAGCCCCTTCGGCGGCACCGGCGGCTTTCACCCGTTCGGTCAGTTGGGCTTCGGCCTCGGCACGTGCCGTATCGGCCTCTTTCCAGCGGCGATACAGAAGCAGCCCTTCGGCGCGGCGCAGATCGTCACCAATGGTGCGATACCGTGCCGCCTGACGGGCCTGCCGCGCCAATTGCCCCAGTTGCGAGGCCAATTGCTCGATCACATCATCAACACGCGCCAGATTGGTTTCCGTGCCTTTCAGCTTCAGTTCGGCCTCGTGCCGCCGCTGATACAGACCCGAAATTCCGGCGGCTTCCTCCAGAATACGTCGGCGCGCCTTCGGCTTGGCGTTGATCAGTTCGGAAATCTGCCCTTGCCGCACCAAGGCTGGCGAATGCGCCCCGGTCGAGGCATCGGCGAACAGCATCTGCACGTCGCGCGCGCGTACATCCTTGGTGTTGACCTTATAGGCCGACCCCGCGTCGCGGGTGATCCGGCGCACGATCTCAAGATTGTCGTTGTCGTTGAAGCCGGACGGGGCCAGCCGCTCGCTGTTGTCCAGCAGCAGCGCCACCTCGGCAAAATTGCGCGCGGGCCGGGTCGAGGCACCGGCGAAGATCACATCTTCCATCCCGCCGCCACGCATCGCGGTCGGGCGGTTTTCGCCCATCACCCAGCGCAGGGCTTCCAGCAGGTTCGACTTTCCGCAGCCGTTTGGCCCGACCACACCGGTCAGCCCGTCCGCGATCACCAGATCGGTCGGGTCCACGAAGCTTTTGAAGCCATTCAGTCGGAGTTTCGAAAACCGCAAGCGGTCTGCCTCATCTTTTGATTCTTCTTGAATACGGAGTTTTCCGACGGAACGAGGGCGAGTCAACGGCAGACATCGACATATGGGTGGAACCGGCGGGTTATCCACAAGATATTGCATCCCCACGAAGCCCATTCGCAGTCGATTGCCGCCAAACCACGCCCTAAAGTCGGTTTCCGCCTTGACCCCAGCGACCCCTGCGCGGCAAACAAGTCCCGCATGGTTCCCAATGGGACCAGAGGGAATGCAGCGGAGGCGACCCAATCCGGGGCCTGATGCTGCAGCCGCCCCCGCGACTGTAAGCGGAGAGCACCTGCACAATGCCACTGGCCCGCTGGGCTGGGAAGGCGGCAGGGGCCTCGACCCGCGAAGCCAGGAGACCTGCCATGCAAGAAAACGCAACCCACCCGTCGGGGAGACGGGGTATGGAGGACAAGATGCAAGCAAAGATACCGGCCACTGTCGTCACGGGCTTTCTGGGCGCGGGCAAGACCACGCTGATCCGCCACATGCTGGACAACGCGAATGGCAAGCGCATCGCGCTGATCATCAACGAATTTGGCGATCTGGGCGTGGATGGCGACATCCTGAAGGGTTGCGGGGATGAAACCTGCACTGAAGAGGACATCATGGAGCTGTCGAACGGCTGCATCTGCTGCACGGTGGCCGAAGATTTCATCCCGACGCTGGAGAAACTGCTGGACCGCGACACGCCGCCCGATCACATCGTCATCGAAACCTCGGGGCTTGCGCTGCCGCAACCCCTGGTGCGCGCGTTTCAGTGGCCCGAGATCTCCACCCGCGTGACCGTGGATGGCGTTGTGACCGTGGTGGACGGAAAGGCTGTCGCAGACGGACAATTCGCATCTAACCTTGCCGCTGTCGAAGCGCAGCGCAAGATGGACGACAACCTTGACCACGAAACCCCGCTGTCTGAACTGTTCGCCGATCAGGTGGCCTGCGCCGATATGATCGTCGTGAACAAGTCCGACCTGCTGGGCGAGGACGAGGCCGAAACGCTGGTGGGCAAACTGTCGGGTGAGGCGCGTCAGGGGGTGCAGGTCGTGCGCACGTCAATGGGCGCGCTGCCGGTTGAGGTTCTGTTGGGGCAGGGTGTCGGTGCCGAAGACGACATGGCCGCACGGCACGAGGTGCATCATCACCACCATCACGACGACGATCACCATGACGACGACCATGATGACCATCACGATAATGATCACCATCACCACGATCATGACCATGATGCGTTCGAAAGCTTCGTGGTCACGCGGGCCGAGGTGCCTGATCCGGCGGCCTTTGCCGAACAGGTGGCCCAGACGATCCGCGACCACAACATCCTGCGCCTGAAAGGGTTTGCCGCCGTGTCGGGCAAGCCGATGCGTCTGACCCTGCAAGCTGTTGGTCCGCGTGTCGATACTTATTACGATCAGCCGTTCGGCGCGCAGCCGCGCGAAACCCGTCTGGTGGTGATCGGTCAGTCCGGTCTGGATCGCGCCGCCATCGAAAAGGCCCTGGTGGCATGAGCATCGACGTAACCCCCGGCGATCCCCGCGATCCGGGGGCCACGGCGCTATTGAAACAGAGCCACGCACTGATGGAAGAGCTGTTCCCGCCCGAGGATAATTTCTTCCTCGACATCGACGACCTCTGTGTGCCTGAAATCTCGTTCTTCGTGGCGCGCAAGGACGGGCAGGTGCTGGGCACCGGCGCACTGGCCGACAAGGGCACATATGGAGAGGTGAAGTCGATGTTTGTCACGCCGGATGCGCGCGGCAAGGGCGTGGGCGAGGCATTGTTGGCACAGATCGAAGCGACGGCCCGCCAGAAAGGGCTTGCCGCCCTGAAGCTGGAAACGGGCAACGTGCTTCACGCCGCGCACCGGCTTTACCAGCGTGCGGGGTTCAGTGTCTGCGGGCGGTTCGGAGACTATCCCGAAGCCAACAGCTCGATCTTCATGGGGAAGGCGCTGTGACCCGCGCTTACCCTTTCCGGGCCTTTTCCGCCGCCGCCTTCATCCGCGCCAGAAGGGCGGTCTTGTCGGTCTTGCGGTTCAGCGGGTTCTTCGCGGTGCCGCGGGCATTATGCTCGGAATGGCGCGGGGCGCCCTTGGCGGGTTTCGGCGCGCCGGCTGCTTTGTAATCCATGGGTCAACCTTGATCGGGCAAGTGTCTGTCCGATCGCTTACCACCAATTCGCAAGGGACGCGATATGCATCTTCTGGCAGCCACACCCGGTTCGATCGACGACGGAAAGGAACCCGTCGACCTGGGGCAGACGCCGTCTGACGTGGTGTTCATCTCGGCCGCCGACACGGAGCTGGCCGGGCTGGCCCAGGCGCGGGCCGAGATGGCCAATCCCCCCGGATTGCGTCTGGCCAACATGATGCACCTGGCGCACCCGATGTCGGTTGACCTTCATGTCGACAACTGCGCGACAAAATCCCGTCTGGTGATCGCCCGCGTGTTGGGCGGTGTCGGATATTGGAAATACGGGGCGGAACAATATGCCGCGCATCTGCGCGCGGCGGGCGTGCCGCTGGCCCTGCTGCCGGGCGACGACAAACCCGATGCCGAATTGCGGGCGCTGTCGACGGTGCCAGACGAAGATTACGACGCGCTTTGGGCCTATCTCGTCGAAGGTGGGCCGGAAAACGCGGTGGGGTTCCTGAGTTACACCCGCGCCATGCTGGACGGTGGCGACAGGCCGGAAGCCGCGCGGCCTTTGCTGCGGGCCGGTGTCTATTGGCCCGGTGCCGGGGTGGCCGATCTGAACACGGCGCGAGCCGACTGGACCGATGGCGCCCCGGTCGTGCCCATCGTCTTCTATCGCGCGTTGGTGCAGGGTGCGGGGTTGAACCCGATCAACCGTCTTGTGCGGGCGTTGCTCCGGCAGGGATTGAACCCGCTGCCGGTGTTCGTCGCCTCGCTGAAAGATCCGGTGTCGGTCGCGACGATGGAGCATCTGTTCACCGAGGCCGCGCCATCGGTGATCCTGAACTGCACGTCCTTCGCGGTGGGGTCCCCGCATGAGGGCGAGCAGGCGCAATCTGCAAACCCTTTCCAGATGCCTTGGTGCCAGGCTGCGCCGGTTTTTCAGGTTGTCCTGGCCGGGTCGAGCGAGGAGGCATGGGCAGAGGGCCTGACCGGCCTGTCCGCCCGCGACATCGCGATGAACGTGGCCCTGCCCGAAGTGGACGGGCGCATCCTGTCCCGTGCGATCAGTTTCAAGGGCGAGGAGTTTTTTGACGACGCCACCGAATGCCCCATCGCCACCTATCGCGCGCGGGGCGACCGGGTGCAATTCGTGGCCGAACTGGCGGCAAGCTGGGCCAGGCTGCGGGGGGCGCAGGCGAAGGACCGGCGCGTCGCGCTGATCATGGCGAACTATCCCAACAAGGATGGGCGGCTGGCCAATGGGGTGGGGCTGGACACACCCGCCGCCGTCGTTCATGCGCTGGGTTTGCTCTATACCAACGGTTATCGCGTCACCAACCGGCCTGCCACCAGCGATGACCTGATGCAGGCGGTGATGAAAGGGCCGACCAACTGGCTGACCGACCGGGCGGCGCGCACGGGCGGTGTGACCCTTTCGATGGCGGATTACCAGATCAGCTATGGCCAACTGCCATGGGCGCTGCGCGAGGCGATTGAAACCCGTTGGGGTAGGCCAGAAGAAGATCCGTTCTATACGCCCGGCGATGTCGATTGCGGGTCGTTTGCGCTGTCCGTTCTACAATATGGCAATGTCGTTGTCGGGGTGCAGCCCGCACGGGGCTACAACATCGACCCGACCGACACCTATCACAGTCCCGACCTTGTGCCGCCGCACAACTACCTCGCCTTCTATTTCTGGCTGCGCCACACGTTCGGCGCGCACGCGATTGTGCATATGGGCAAGCACGGGAACCTTGAATGGCTGCCGGGGAAATCCGTGGCCTTGTCGGGCGAATGCTGGCCCGAGGCCGTGCTTGGCCCGACGCCCCATGTCTATCCCTTCATCGTCAACGACCCGGGCGAGGGGACGCAGGCCAAACGCCGGTCGCAGGCTGTCATCATCGACCACCTGACGCCGCCGCTTACGCGGGCCGAGACCTATGGGCCGCTGCGCGATCTGGAAGCACTGGTGGATGAGTATTACGAGGCGGCAGGGGTTGACCCGCGCCGCATTGACCACCTGCGGCGCGAAATCCTGACCCTGACGTCGGCCACCGGGCTGGACGCAGATGTCGGCATGTCGGGCGAAGATGAGGAACAGGACCTTGCCAAACTCGACGCCTATCTGTGTGAGCTTAAGGAAGCGCAGATCCGCGATGGGTTGCACATCTTCGGGCAGTCACCGACCGGTCGCTTGGAACGCGATCTGGTGCAGGCGCTGGTGCGCGTGCCACGCGGCACAGGGGAGGGGGGCGATGCGTCGCTGATCCGGGCGCTGGCACAGGATCTGGGTCTGGCCTTCGACCCGCTGGACTGCGATATGGCCGAACCATGGGACGGCCCGCGCCCGGATGTGCTGATTGGCGAGGGTGCATGGCGCAGCCATGGTGACACGGTTGAGCGTTTGGAGGAGCTTGCGGCCCGCATTCTGGACGGCGACGCCCCGACCCCCGGCTCGGCCAGCGCCGAGGTTCTGGCCGAGGTTGACACCCGCGTGCGCCCCAATGTGGCAGCCTGCGGGCCGGGCGAAGGAACGGGGCTTCTGACCGCGCTTGCCGGACAGTTCGTTGCCCCGGCACCGTCTGGCGCGCCGACCCGTGGGCGATTGGACACATTGCCCACCGGGCGCAATTTCTATTCCGTCGACAGCCGGGCCGTGCCAACCCCGACGGCGTGGGCGCTGGGCTGGAAATCAGCCAGCCTGCTGATCGACAAGCATTTGCAAACCCATGGCGACTGGCCGCGCGCAATGCTGGTGACGGCCTGGGGCACAGCGAATATGCGGACCGGCGGGGATGACATCGCACAGGCGCTGGCGCTGATGGGCGTGAAGCCGAAATGGGACAGCGCCAACCGGCGGGTGACAGGGTTCGAAGTGATTCCGGCCACCGCCTTGGGCCGCCCGCGCGTGGACGTGACCTTGCGCGTGTCGGGCTTTTTCCGCGACGCGTTCCCGCAGTTGATATCGTTGGTCGACAGCGCCGCCCGCGCGGTGCAGGCGCTGGACGAACCTGATGATGTGAACCCCGCCGCCGCCCGCGTGCGGGCCGGCGAGGGCGCACACAGGGTCTATGGGTCGAAACCCGGCGCCTATGGGGCCGGCCTTCAGGCGATGATCGACGAACGGTTGTGGGCCAACAAGGCCGACCTTGCCGATGCTTATCTGGAATGGGGCGGCTATGCCTATGGTGCAGGCAGCGAAGGCGCGCGTGACCGCGAAGGCTTCGAAGCACGTCTGGGTCAGGTTGAAGCGATTGTCCAGAATCAGGACAACCGCGAGCATGACCTGCTGGACAGCGATGACTATTACCAGTTCGAAGGGGGCGCGGCGGCTGCCGTGTCCACGCTGCAAGGGCGCGACCGTCCGATCTATCACAATGATCATTCGCGCCCGGAACGCCCGGTCATCCGCACCCTGGATGACGAGATCGGGCGTGTCGTCCGATCCCGCGTGGTAAATCCGAAATGGATCGACGGGGTGAAACGCCACGGCTACAAGGGCGCGTTCGAGATCGCGGCGACCGTCGATTACCTGTTTGCCTTCGCCGCCACCACGGGCGCGGTGAAGGGCCACCATTTCGATCTGGTTTACACCGCCTTCATCGACGATGACGACACGCGGGAATTCATAGATGGACACAACGCGCCTGCATTGAAAGAAATCGCCGAACGTCTGATCGAAGCGATGGAGCGCGGGTTGTGGATGCCGCGGTCAAACTCGGCACGGGCACGGTTGGACGGGCTGCGATGACACCGCGCCGGATCACGCCTGACGAGGACATGGCGCCGATCCTTGCCCTGCTGCACCGGGCCTTCGCGGGGATGGAGGGGCGTATTGATCCGCCCAGTTCGCTGCACCGTCTAACCGAGGCGGGGATTGCCGAGCAGGCCCGCACCGGCGAGGTTTGGGTGATCGACGGCGCTGCGTGTGTGTTCCTGACACCCCAATCTGACGCCACGCCACCATCGCTTTACGTGGGAAAGCTTGCGGTGGAGCCGTCGGCGCAAGGGCACGGTCTGGCCCGTGCATTGATGACGCTGGCCGAACAGCGCGCCGCCGATCTGGGCCTGTTGCGTCTGGTGCTGCAAACGCGGATCGAGTTGGTTGAAAACCACGCAATCTTCGAAAAGCTTGGCTTCGTGAAAACCGCTGAAACAGCGCATGAGGGGTTCGAGCGTCCCACCTCATACCGTTTTGAAAAGAGCCTGCGCGGGCTCTAGCTGCAATCAATCTCGGCCCGTTGAATGGCCTGATCGCCCGACAGGGATCCTTCGACGACCTTGCATCCGGTCGCCTGCTCAATCGCGATTTCAGCGCGGGCAAGGATCACCGGGATGCGCGGCAGGGCCTCGAAGCTTGTGCGATAGACCTCGACCCAGTTTTCCCGCCGATGGATCGAAAAGGTAGACCCTTCGACCGTGATCTTCTTGACCGAGGTTTCGGCGGACATGAACTGCGGGCTGGGGCTGCCGCAGGCCGCGACAAGCAGGCTGGCTGTAATCAGCACGGCACTGGAACGGATGGGTGTCACTCTGGGCCTCCTGTTTCCGGCACGTTGCGCGGTGAGGGTTAACAACAGGTTAAAAGGCGCGGGAAAACAGGTGCGACAACGTGTTCGACCGTATTTTCTTGCCTTGTCGCGCGCGCGGGGCTAATAATATTCACGAATATGAATATGAATGGAGAAATCCGATGCAACCCAATCGCCCTGCGGACAAATATTCTCCGCTTTACTTCCTGGCCTCGGTCGGGGCTGGTGGCCTGTCGGTCACGTTTTTCATGTATCTGATGTTCTGGGTGCCGCATCCGGGGCAACCGGTGCCGGTGTTCGAAGACATCATGACCGCCTTCACCACCGGATCGGCGGGCATGAAGGCCGCCATCGTCGTCGCGTGGCTGGGGATCGCCGCGATGGTATTTCTGAACCTGAAATACCTGATCTGGAACCTGAAAAGCTTCTCGGCTTTCCGCAAGACCGAGGCTTACACCACCCTCAAGAACTCGAACGCCGAAACGACCATCCTTGCCATGCCGCTTGCCCTGGCGATGAGCGTGAACGGAATGTTCGTTGCCGGTCTGGTCTTTGTGCCCAAGCTGTGGCTGATCGTCGAATACCTGTTCCCCTTCGCCATGGCGGCGTTTCTCGCCATCGGTATTCTGGCGTTGATCTATATCGGGGATTTCCTGGGTCGTGTGCTGACCAAGGGCGGCGTGTTCGATGTGACGGCACATAACAGCTTTGCCCAGATGCTGCCGGCCTTCGCCCTTGCCATGACGGCTGTCGGTTTCTCGGCGCCTGCCGCGATGAGCACGAACACCATGGTTGTCGGCGTGTCGCTGGTCGGGTCGACCTTCTTCGGCATCGCCTCGATCATCTATGCCGTGCTGGCGCTGTTTACTGCATTCAACTCGATGCTGCACTACGGCACCTCGAAGGAAACCGCGCCGACGCTTCTGATCGTGATCCCGCTGATGACCATCCTCGGCATCATGGCGCTGCGTCAGGATCACGGCCTGCACGCCACGTTCGAAGTGCACGGCTCGGCCGGGGAAACCATGATCTTCCTTGCCCGCCTGATCGCCATTCAGGTTCTGTTCGGCCTGCTGGGGCTGGTGATGCTGGCCCGCCATGGTTACTGGAAAAGCTATGTGTTCGGCAACGAAACCTCGCCCGGTTCCTATGCGCTGGTCTGTCCCGGCGTGGCTCTGTCGGTGCTGTTGCAGTTCTTTATCAACTCGGGTCTGGTGCAAGCCGGGGTGCTGGGCAAGTTCTCGGTCATGTATTGGGTGATCACGGGCATCGCCATTGTCTTCCAGTTCGCCATGGTCGCCCTTGTGGTTCGCCTGAACAAGCAACATTTCGGGCGCGCGACGCCACAGGCCGTTCCGGCGGAATGATCTGCATGCACAAGAAATGAGGGGGCGCGTCGGAAACGGCGTGCCCTCTCTTGCATCTGATCCTCATGACCCGCACAGTAACGGTCGAGCAACGCATGAGGACACCATGACCGTAGATCCCGACCGTCACGCCACCAAGATGGCAAAGAAGAAAGCCGCCCGCGACAAGATCATGGCGACCAAGACCGACAAGAAGGGTCTGATCATCGTGCATACCGGCAAGGGCAAGGGCAAAAGCTCGGCCGCGTTCGGGATGATCTTCCGCTGCATCGCGCATGGGATGAAAAGCGCCGTTGTGCAGTTCATCAAGGGGGGCATGGATTGCGGCGAGCGTGACCTGATCAACGACAAGTTCAGCGACATCTGCGAATTCCATACAATGGGCGAAGGCTTTACCTGGGAAACGCAGGACCGCACCCGCGACGTGGAAATGGCACAGGCGGCGTGGGAAAAGTCGAAAGAGCTGATCCGTGACCCGTCGAACACCATGGTCCTGCTGGACGAGATCAACATCGCCATTCGCTATGATTATGTGGATGTGAACGAGGTGGTCAAATTTCTGGTCGATGAAAAACCCGAGATGACCCATGTGGTTCTGACGGGCCGCAATGCCGCTGACGAGTTGATCGAAATCGCCGATCTGGTGACCGAGATGGAGCTGGTCAAACACCCCTTCCGGTCGGGCATCAAGGCACAGCAAGGGGTCGAATTCTAGACCTCTGAGGAGGACAGATGCCCAAGTTCTACATCGCTTATCACGAGCCGCGCGACGTGCCTGATGATAAGAAGGCTGATATGCAGGCCGCATACAAAGCCTGGATTGCCAAATATGCGGATGCATTCGTCATGCCGGAAACACCATTCACGGCGCAATGGACGGTCGATGGGGATGGCGCGCGCGAAGGGTTCAAACAGCCAATGATGGGGTTTTGCATCATCGAAGCGGCTGATGCAGATGCTGCACTGGCGATTGCCAGTGAAAACTCGTTCCTACAGATGGGGACCATTCATCTGGCAGAAATGATGGAGATGCCGGGCGGCTGACCGCCAGCGTTAACTTTTCCGCCCCATTTCACGCAAGTCGTCCAGCGTCAGGCTGGGCGTGGCCACCTGCGGGTCAAGCACCAGCTCGATCACCGCCAACCTGTCGGCGGCCTGGGCGCGGGCGAAGGCATCGGAAAAATCTGCGCCATTGGTGACGGTCTCGCCATACCCACCATAGGCCCGTGCAAGGGCGGCGAAATCGGGATTGGCCAGGTTCGTGCCGGACACGCGCCCCGGATAGGTCCGTTCCTGATGCATGCGGATCGTGCCATACCGCCCGTTATTGGCGATGATCGCGATGGGTTTGGCGCCGTGCTGAATGGCGGTGGACATCTCGTTCAGGGTCATCTGAAACTCGCCATCGCCCAGCCACGCAACGACGGTGCAGTCGGGGTGTTCAAGGCTGGCCGCCACCGCCGCCGGAAAGCCATAGCCCATCGACCCCGAGGTCGGGGCCAGTTGTGTGCCATGCTGCTTGAAGGTGAAATACCGATGCAGCCAGGTGGCGAAATTTCCCGCCCCGTTGGTGATGATCGCGTTGTCGGGCAGGTGCCGGGACAGCCACAGGATGACCTGTTCCATCTTCACGTCGCCCGGTGTGGGGACGGGATCCTGGAACGCCTCGTAATCCTGTCGGGCAGATCGGGTCCAGTCAGCCCAAACCGGCGCGTCCGTGCCATTGGTGCGCACCAGGGCCGACAACGCCTCTGGCCCGGTGGCGACTAGCGCCAGATCGGCGTGAAAGACGCGCCCCAGCTCGTCGGGGTCGGGATAGACATGCACGATCCGTTTGCCCGTGGCGGCGGGGTTCAGAATTTCGTATCCGCCGGTCACGCTGTCGCCCAGCCGCGACCCCAGCACGATCAGCGTATCGGCGTCACACATCCGCGCGCCCAGCTTGGGGTTCATGCCGACCCCCGGATCGCCGACATAGTTCGGATGGCGGTTGTCCATGAAGTCCTGCCGCCGGAAGGTGCAGGCCACGGGCAGGTCATGGGCCTCGGCAAAACGGGCGAGGTTCTGTGCGGCGGTCTTCGACCAGCCCGGCCCGCCGGCAATGACCAGGGGGGTCTTGGCACAGGCCAGAATGTCCATGATCGCCCGTGCATCCTCGGCGGTGACATGTCCGTTCGAGCGGACCATCGCCGGGCGATCGGGCACATCGGCATGGGCGCTCAGCATATCCTCGGGCAGCGCCACGACCACCGGGCCGGGGCGTCCCGACCGGGCCACGTGAAAGGCGCGGGCCAGGTATTCGGGCAGGCGGTCGGTCTGGTCCACCTCGCAAACCCATTTGGCAAGCGTGCCGAACATGGCACGGTAGTCGACCTCCTGAAACGCCTCACGGCCTTTCATGTCGGTGCCGACCTGGCCCACGAAAATGATCATCGGCGCGCTGTCCTGCATCGCGGTATGCACGCCGATCGAGGCATTGGTTGCGCCGGGCCCGCGGGTGACAAGGCACAGCCCCGGCGAACCGGTCAGCTTGCCCCAGGCCGCGGCCATGAA